>CAMBXM010000221.1 GCA_945871815.1 Singulisphaera sp. GP187 | reverse complement strand
GACCATCCTCGCCGACATGCAGCAGTACGGAGGCTTGCGTTGAGTTTCGCCAGTCAGCGGTTCCATCTGGTTGGAATCGGCGGTTCTGGGATGAGCGGGCTTGCGCGCCTCTTGCATGGCGGCGGCAACGACGTCACCGGGAGTGATTCGACCGATGGCGAGGCCCTCGTCCTGTTGCGCAGCCACAATCTCGATTGCTGGTCAGGCACAGAACCGCAGCGCATCGGCGGCAGCGACGGCTACGTCATTCGTTCGGCGGCGGTGCCGCAGTCGGACGCGGAGGTGCAGGAATGCGTGCGCCGCGGTTTCACCTCGCTGCTCTACGCCGAGGCCGTCGGTAGGCTCAGCGAGGGCCGCCGTACGCTTGCGATCGCGGGGACGCATGGCAAGACCACAACGACGTCGCTCACGGTGGCCGCGCTGCGTGGCGCCGGCATGGATCCGTCGTTCTTGGTCGGCGGCGACGTTCCGCAATTCGGCGGCAATGGTCACGGCGGGCAGAGCCATGATTTCGTCGTCGAGGCCTGCGAGTTCAACCGCAGCTTTCACAACCTGCGTCCGTTCGGCGCGGCGATCCTCAACGTCGATCACGATCATTTCGACTGCTTCCCGTCCGTCGAGGATCTGATCGAGGCCTTTGCTGGCTACCTCGCGCGCATCCGTCCCGACGGCGTTGCCTTGGTCGAGGAGAGCGTGCCAGCGGCGGTGCTCAGCAGTCTCCGCAGCGACGTCCGGATCCTGACGGTGGGCGGCGGACTGTTTGCCGACATTCGCGCGCTCGACGTGCAGGAGCGCCGTGGCCATTGGTCGTTCTGCCCGGTGGTGGAAGGCACGCGCTACCCGCGCATCACGTTGTCACTGTCGGGTCGTCACAACATGCACAACGCGCTGTTCGCGCTCGGGCTGGCGCATGTCGCCGGCGCCGACCTCGAACGCGCTGGTCAGGGTCTTTCGCAGTTCGCTGGTGTGAAGCGTCGCTTCGAAGTGATGCACGGCCCGAAGGGCGGGATCCTGGTCAACGACTACGCCCATCATCCCGCCGAGATTCGCGTCGTGCTCGACACTGCGCGCCGCCGGTTTCCGGGCCGCCGATTGCTGGTCGCGTTCCAACCTCACCAGCACCAGCGAACCCTGGCGCTGTTGCCCGAGTTTGCCGATGCGCTGGCCACGGCCGACTGCACGTGGATCGCTGACATCTACGGTGCTCGCGAGAGCGCCGAGATCCGGGCTAGCGTCTGCGCCCGCGATCTGGTGGACGCAATCGTCGATCGCGGTGGCCACAGCGAGGCCGGCGGCAGTGTCGACGAGTTGCCGCATCGCGTGGTCGCGCAGCGAACCGAAGGCGACCTGATCCTCGTGCTGGGTGCAGGGGATGTCGATCGCGCCAAGGAGGCGATTCTTGCCGGCCTTTGACCTTCGCACCCCGCTGCGCGCGATGCGCGGTGCCGTGCGGGAGAACGTCGCGCTCGCCCCGTACATGCATCTGCGGGTGGGCGGTCCCGTGGATTGGTTTCTGGAGCCGCTCACCGAAGAGGATGCGGCGTTGTGCGTTCGCGTCTGCCGCGACAGCAACGTGCCGTTGCGCGTGCTGGGCGGTGGTAGCAACGTGCTCTGCTCGGATCATGGCGTCCGCGGCGCCGTGCTGCATCTCGGTGGCCACAACCGAATGGTCCGCGATGGCCTGCGCATCACGGCAGGTTCTGGAGTCACGCTCGCCAGCCTGCTGCGTTCGACCAAGGAGGTCGGGCTCGCCGGGCTCGAGAAGCTGACCGGCATCCCTGCTCATGTCGGCGGTGCCGTGGCGATGAATGCCGGTACGAGAGAGGGCGAGACGTTTGAGTATCTGACTTCGGTCACGGTCATCGAGCCCACCGGCGAACTGCAGGTCTTGGCCAAGACGGACCTCCAACCGCGCTATCGCGACGGCGGTCTTGGCGACCGCATCGTGCTGCACGCGACTTGGGAGCTGTACGAGGACGATCCCAATGCCATCTTCCAGCGCTTCTCCGAGTCGCTGAAACGCCGCAATGCGACCCAGCCAGTCAGCCAGCGCAGCGTCGGTTGCGTGTTCAAGAACCCGCCCGGCGATGCGGCCGGCCGGCTGATCGAGGCGTCGGGCTGCAAGACCCTGCGCAACGGTGGCATCGAGGTCAGCGGCGTCCACGCCAATTACTTCGTCAACAGCAGCAATGGCACGTGCGCACAGTTCTTGGAGCTGCTCGAAGAGGTCCGGCGCCGCGTGCAGTCGAAGTTCGGGGTCTATCTGGAGCCCGAGGTCAAGCTCTGGGGGTTTTGACCCTCTGAGCCGCGCCGATTGGCGGCGCGGCTGCCTTGGGGCTTCCGCTGCGAGCCGCGTTCGCAGATTCTCTGCCGACTGAATAGTCGGCGATCGAGCCGTAGGCCGCACCTTCTCTTGCGTCGCGTGTGACAGAGTTGCACGCGGTTCGGCAACGGGGGCCGCCTTCCGGGTTGCCCGCCGATTGTTGCGACCATTGTTGATGCCTGTGCCCAAGCCATGACCCAGTTCTCCTTTGGTTCTCTTCCCGCCGCCTTCCTTCTGTTGGCGGCCCTCGCTCCTGCGCAACAGTCCGCCGTGCAAGACAGTCTGCCCGGAAGCACCTGGGCGATGGCGTCCTTCGGCGGTCTCGAGCGGTGCACCGGCGCAGTACGCGAACATGCGACGGCCACGCTGGTCCAAGAGCTGTTGAAGATGCTGCCCAAGGAGCTGCTGGAGTCGCAACTCGGCAGCAAGCTTGACGAGGCAGCAGCTGGTCTGCGCGAAGGACTCGAGCAGGGATCGCTGTCGCCAACCGTGCTGCGCAGCGTGCTCCAGCGTCCGATGGCGATCGGCGTCGGTCGCCTCACCATCCGCGGTATGGGGCCCTCGCTCGCGCTGGTTGTCGACGAAGGCAACGCTGGCGGCGATCTCGACAAGCTGATCGATGAGCTGATCGCATCGCGCGCCCTGCCGGCGCGGATCGGCAAGGCCACGGCGGCCGGAGTTGCGTGTCGCACGATCGAAGGGGAAGACATGCCCACGATCTACATCGCCCGCGAGCAGGGTCGCTGGATCCTGACCAACAGTGAGGGCTACCTCGCGGAGATCCTCAGCACCTGCCGCGGCAAGCAACCATCGCTGGCGCAGAGCACGTCGCTTGGGGCTTCGCGCGCGCGCTTGCAGCAGGCGCCACTGGTCGAGGTGTTTGCCAATGCTCAGCCGTTGCTGCCGATGATCGAGCCGATGCTGCCCTACGAGAGTGCTGCGATCGGCAAGGCGGTCGGCATCGAGTCGGTCGGGGGCATCTACTTGGCGGCAGCGCCGGCCGGCGACGGTACGGTCGAGACCTTCGACATCCAGTTGCCGGGTTCGAGCGGAGGCCTTCTCAAGGCCGCGCTGGCCGGCGCCGCCGATCTCGAAGCGGCGTCGTTTTGCAGCAAAGACACGATCGCGTTCGGCGCGCTCCGTCTGGACATCCCTGCGGTGATGGCCGCGTTCGATCGCTTGGTCGAACAGCTGCCGCGCGAAGTGGCACGAGACGTGCGTCGTGATGTTGCCCGCGACTTCAGCCGCGGGTTTCAGCAGGCTGGTATCTCCACCCAAGAGGTCGAGACGCTGCTTTCTGCAGTCGATGGCACGCTCTCGTTTGGTGTAACGATTGGAACCGGCGCGCTGCCGATCCCGGATGTGGTTGTGCTCGCCAAGGTGCGCGACGAGGCCGTCGTGACCCAGTGGCTCGACCGTCTGCGGACCGCTGTGGGCAACCAGGCGGGCGTCGAGTGGAAGACCCGCCAACAGGGCTCCTGCACGCTGCACTACTGCTCGATCCAGCCGGGCGGCGCCGACTCGGGGGTGTCGTTCTCGCCGACCTTCGTCCTCGCCGACGGCTACCTGGTTGCCGGGTCCCAGACGCGCTCGGTGTTGGCAGCGCTGCAGCAGCGCGAAGCGCGCGACGAGAGTCTGATGGCGGAGGTCGACTTCGCCGCCGCCGTGAAGGCCGACCGCTCTGCGATGGGTTTCCTGCACCTGCGGCCTGGCCGCGCAGTTGCGTCCAACTGGCGGTTGATCGAGACCTGGGTGCTGCCGCAGCTCGACGCCCAGAAGGAGGAACTCGGCTTCTCAAGCGAAGATCTGCCGGAGCCGGACGAGTTCGCCAAGGGGCTCGGCACCATGACGCTGTCGGCGACCTGCGACGATGACGGCCTGCGCGTGCGAATGCGCGGCAACATCGGGCTCGGTGGTCTAGCGGCGGGCTTCCTTGCCGTGGTCGACGAGGTTCTGCAGCGCGCGGCCGCCAAGATCTACTGATCGCTCTTCGAGTGCCGGCAGCTTCCGGCGACGGGCGCTCAGCGCCCGCGTCGGAGGAGCCTGAGTTGCCTCAGCACACTGCGATCGCGCGTCGCGGTGTAGCTCGCCGCCAAAGCGCGCAAGGTCTCGTCGCGGGTAGCCAAGGTGCCCGGCACGAGCCGGCCGCGGATCGGGTCGAACCGTTCCGGCACGGGTTCGCCAGCTTCGGTCGGCGGCGCTTGGCCGGCACTGGCTTCGGCAGGCGTCGCGGCGCCGGGGCGTTGGTCGGCTTCAACGGCGGCGGGCGGTTCGCCTGTTGGTTCGACGGCAACCCTCTCGGCCGCAGCCCTCTCGTCAGCAACCTTGTCAGCTGCTGCCTTGGCGTCCTTCGCCTCTTGCTCCCGCTGGGCGATCGCTTCGACCGAGAGCCCGTCCTTCTCGATGCGTAGGACGCGGGCCTTCAACAGCCAGATCTCGCCACCTTGCACGCGCAGGTGGTAATGCGTGGCATCCTCGTCGAGGAGGGAGCCCTCGATGACGGCCGCGTCGGGGGCCTCCGACATCCAGAACTTGTCGGGCGCGCTCGCGGGGTGGAGCAGCAAGCCGAGAGACAACAGGAAGGGGATCTGCATGCAGGAGAGTATCGCATGCGGCGTGGGGCAACGGCTGCGCCCACGCTGCCGGTCCGAACTCGAGCGGTGCACCTGGCCTGAGCTTCGGCGACACTGCCGCGATGCTGCACTGTCGCCGCCGTGCCATCGGGTGTTCTGCTCCCTTCTGGCTCTCCCTTGCACTGATGTCGCAGTCCGCGCCGGAGACCATCTTCGACGGCGCGACGCTCTCAGGATGGGACGGTGACCTAGCAGTCTGGACGGTGCGCGATGGCTGCGTGGTCGGCACCGCGGAACCAGGACTGCCGCAGCACAACACGCACCTGATTTGGCGCGGTGGGGAACTGACGGATTTTGAACTCTCGTTCTCGGTGCGGCTCGACGGCGACAACAACAGCGGCGTGCAGTACCGCAGCCGGCGGCTCGGCGACGCGGGCTACGCGGTGGCGGGGCCCCAGTGCGACGTGCACGGCGCGCCCGGGTATCTCGGCATGCTCTATGACGAAGGCGGCCGCGGCATCACGGCAACTGCTGGCCAGAGAGTCGCCTTTGGCGCCGATGGCACGAAGCGCATCCTGGACGAGGGTGCCACACCACGGGCGCAGGACCTGAGCCAGTGGCATGCGATCCGGATCGTTGCGCGCGGCACCACGATGCAGCACTTTGTCGACGGCGCTCTCGCCGTCGAGGTCGTGGACGACAGTCCTTCCTGCGTGCGCAAGGGCATCCTTGCGCTGCAGGTCCACAGCGGGCCCAAGTCCGCCGTTTGGTTCAAGGAACTCAAACTGCAGCGGCTGCCGCCGGTCGAAATCGCGACGACCTCAGCAGGCTCATTGGGAGCAGTAGACCCGCTGCCGAACTGGATCTGGGACGCGACCGCGGAAGCCGATGAGGAAGTGTTCTTCCGCCGTGTGTTCCAACTGGGGCAGCAGCCGAAGTCGGCGCTCCTGCACGTGACCTGCGACAACCACTGTCGGGTCTACGTGAACGGCGAGCGCGTGACGCAGAGCGATGCCTGGGAGTTGCCGCGCCGCGTCGATGTCCAGAAGTGGCTGCGCGCGGGCGAGAACGTTCTCGCGGTACACGCGTGGAACGACGGCGGTGCCGCCGGGATGTGTGCCCAGTTGCGTTGGCGCGGCGATGGTGGCGAAGGCGCGATTGTCACCGATGCGACGTGGAGCACTGCGGCCGACGATCCCGACGGCTGGAACAAGGGGGCATTTGCCGCCGCCTCGTGGTCTTCGGCGCACGTGGTTGCCGAACTGGGCGAGGGGCCTTGGGCTGGGGCGGTCGGCACCGAAGCGTTTGCCGCCGATGCCGATGG
>CAMBXM010000220.1 GCA_945871815.1 Singulisphaera sp. GP187 | reverse complement strand
ATTTGAAGACGGGCTTCCTCGTCGGTGCCACTCCCGTTCGCCAGCAAGGAGCCCTGATCATCGGCGTGCTGGCCTCGGTGCTGGCAATCGGGTGGACGGCTTACGGCCTCAATCTCGCCGAGACGGTCGAGAAGCCCATCGCGCAGCCGTTCGCGGTCGCACCGGCCTTGCTCGAAGGCAAGGAGTCGGTCACCAGTCGATTCGAACAGCTTCGTCAATCCGCCGACGCGAGCGCCCCGGTGCCGCGCGACTACCTGTTTGTGCGACTGGCCAAGCAGGACTTGCCGGACAGCACGTTCGAAGCCGGGACCTACCTCGTCGATGCGACGACCCGACAAGCCATCTACGAACGACAGGACGGCATCGGCAAAGGCCGCCTGCGCGCGCCGCAGGCAACGCTGATGGCAACCGTGATCGAGGGCATCCTCACCCAGAAGCTGCCGTGGGATTTGATCCTCATCGGCGCTGCGATCTCGATCTTCATCGAACTGATGGGCTTCCGCGCGCTGACCTTTGCGGTCGGCGTCTATCTCCCTCTGGCTGGCACGATGCCCGTGTTCCTCGGGGGCCTGGTCCGCAAGCTTGCCGACCGCCGCTACCGTCGCGAGCCGGATGCCGAGGACGAACCGGAGGGCACTCTGTTCTCCTCGGGGCTCATCGCCGGCGCTTCGATCTTGGGCATCCTGGCGGCGATGCAGGCCTTCTTGCCTGGCTTCGACAGCGACAGCGGCCTGTGGCCGACGCTGGCGTTCCTGAGCGGCCTGTCGTTTGGCGCCAATGGCCAAGGACACGCCAGTGAACTGTGGGGTGTAGGCGTGCTGGCAGTGCTCGGCTGGATCATGCTCCGACAAGCGGCGCCGCGCGCCGGGGGCAAGCCATGAACCCGGGCCTCGCCTTCAGCCTCGCCTCCATGGTCTCGTGTGCACTCGGCGTGGCGCTGATGCAAGACCCCGCGCACGCATGGGCCGCATCGCGAGCCGCCGCGAGCGTCGCCGAGAAGACCGCATCGATCGCGCTGCCGCCGGACCTCGCGACACGCTTGGACGAACTCGCCATCGCTGTGGTGGCACTTGGCGCCAACCCACACGGCGGGATCCTCGGCGACCAGGACCTTGACCCGACCCAGCGCGCGGTCATCCAGCGCATGGTGCAGGAACTCCAACCACTCGGCGGCTTCGATGCGGTTCCAAGCGGGGCGCTGCAGTTCTCGTGGGAGACTGCGTTGGCACGCGGCGTGGCGCACGCGTTTCAGTTCGGATGTGGAACGGTTCGCGTGCGCGTCGTGGTCGCCGCCGATCGCAGCGCCCGAGCCGAGCGGTACTGAGTCCATCGACCAGTTGCCGTTGCGCCGTGGGCCTCGCCTGGCAGCCCGTGCGCATGGCTCGCGCTCAGAGGTTCGCGCGGATCTTCTCGACCAACAACCCGGCCCGGCGCTGGTTGTCCTTGGTATCGAAGGTGCCGATCCGCACGCAGATCTTGGTCACTTCGCCGGGATGGCGCTCGAGCACCACGGTGGCCTCGCCGCCCTTCAGCGTGCATTCGGTAACGCTGGGCTGTTGCGTTTCGTCGACGGGAAAGTTCAGGTCGCGCATCGCCTTCTTGGCCGCAGCGGTCGCCGTTGCGAGATCGTCCTTCACGGTCATCGATGCCTCGTTCTCGTTGTAGCTCACGGCACCATAGGCGGCGGCGGCGACCGCGCCGGCAGCGACTACGATGCACGAGGTCAGGAGTGTGCAGAGGAGGCAAGCAAGCAAGACCGAAGTGCGCATGCGGCTCATGGAACCATGGGCTGGCGGCCCGTTCCACTAGAAGTGGTTGCCCAACAACCTGGCGAGCGAGGCCGAGCAACGAAGGCCGAGGGCAAGCAGCGAGTTCGCAGCAGGATTCGTAGCTTCCGCCGAGAACTCGCGACACCACCATCGGCCGACCTGCCAGCCGCGGAATGACCGCGACGCGGCCGCCCATCGATGTTCCGGCGAGCCCGAGCCGCTCCGGTGCTACCCCCGTAGCGGGCACGGCCTGCGGCATCGCCTATTGCAGCATCGGCATTGGCTCCGGTGCGCGGCGAGGCGCTGGCACGCCGTCGCGGGGTTCTGCATACGCAGAATCGAAGCGGGCGACTCGGATCGCGGCGGCCGGGTTCACACAACCGCGCGACGAGGCCGTAGCAGGTAGGTGAAGGTGCCCTTGCAGCAGCGTACGGAGCCCTGGAACACCTCGCTTTCGACGACCGCGACATTCTTGCCCAAGCGCAGCAGCGTGGCGATCGCCCGCAGCGGATCACCCTCGGGCTTCGCACCGGCGAGGAAGTGCAACTGGAAGTCGATGCTCGTCATCCAGTCCGTCGGCGCACACCGGGGCCACAGCAAGAACACCGCCGCCGAATCGGCGAGCATCGCCAGCATCCCGCCATGCACGACGCCCTCGGCCTGGGTGAACTCGGCTCGCGGCGGCAACTCCAACTCCGCGCGCTCGTCGGTGCGCGCGACCAGTCGCATGCCGGTCCACTTGGTGATCGGCGAGTCGTAGAGGCGCTGCAGCGGATCGCCGGTCATGGCGAATGCGTTCAACTCTCGTAGGCCGACATCGGCGGGCAGGTGCAGACGAGGTTGCGGTCGCCATGCACGTCATTGATGCGCGCAACCGAGGGCCAGTACTTGTGCACCTTGGTCCAGGGGGCGGGGAAGGCGGCGCGCTCGCGGGTGTAGCCGTGGTTCCATTCGGTTGCAGTGACCGCCGCCGCGGTGTGGGGCGCATTCTTGAGCAGGTTGTCCTGCTTGTCGGCTTTGCCCTGTTCGATCTCGCGGATCTCGTCGCGGATCGCGATCAAGGCGTCGCAGAAGCGATCGAGTTCGGCCTTCCCCTCGCTCTCGGTGGGCTCGATCATCATCGTGCCGGCAACCGGGAAGCTGATCGTCGGGGCATGAAAGCCGTAGTCCATGAGTCGTTTGGCAATGTCGCTGACTTCGACGCCGCTGGTCGCCTTCAACTGCCGCACGTCGAGGATGCACTCGTGAGCAACCATGCCGTTCTGACCGGCGTAGAGAACGGGGAAGTGGTTCTTGAGCCGCTTGGCGACGTAGTTGGCGTTGAGGATCGCCATCTGCGTGGCGCGCTTGAGGCCATCGGGGCCCATCATCGCGATGTAGGCGTAGCTGATCGTGAGGATCGAGGCCGAGCCCCAAGGTGCCGCGCTGATCGGCCCAATCGCTTGGCTACCCCCAGTCTTCACCAGCGGGTGACCGGGAAGGAAGGGGGCAAGGTGCTTGGCCACACCGATCGGGCCCATGCCCGGGCCGCCGCCACCGTGCGGGATACAGAAGGTCTTGTGCAGATTCAGGTGGCACACGTCGGCCCCGAGGTCGCCTGGCCGCAGGAGCCCGACCTGAGCGTTCATGTTGGCACCGTCCATGTACACCTGGCCGCCATGCTCGTGGATGATCGCGCAAATCTGCTTGATCGACTCCTCGAACACACCGTGCGTCGATGGGTAGGTCACCATCAGAGCACTGAGATGGTCCTTGTGCTCCGCCGCCTTCTTCTTGAGGTCCAGAAGGTCAATGTTGCCGCTGTCGTCACAGGCAACGACAACGACCTTCATGCCGCACATGGCAGCGCTCGCGGGATTCGTGCCGTGGGCACTCTGCGGAATGAGGCAGACGTGGCGCTGCTCTTGGCCACGACTGCGATGGAAGGCGCGGATCACCAGAAGACCGGCGTATTCACCCTGCGAGCCGGCATTCGGTTGCAGGGAGCAGGCATAGAAACCGGTGACGTCGCTGAGCCAGGCCTCGAGGTTCTTGTGCATGGCAGCGTAGCCCTGCGCCTGATCGAGCGGCACGAACGGATGGAGGCCGCCGAAACCAAGCATCGACACCGGATACATCTCGGTCGTCGCGTTCAGCTTCATCGTGCATGAGCCGAGCGGGATCATCGATGTCGTAAGTGACAGGTCCTTGGCCTGCAGGCGGTGGATGTAGCGCAGCAGTTCGTGTTCGGAGCGGTAGCTGTGGAACGTCGGGTGGGCGCAGAACGGCGTCGTGCGCGCGAGCCTGCCCAGCGCCGGCGCCGTCGCCTTGCGGTCGAGTTGCTCTTGCTTGCCGCCGAAGGCGACGACGAGGTCCTGCAGGTCGCGCAGTTCGACGGTCTCGTCGAGCGCGACGCCGACACTGTCGTCGTGGAAGTGACGCAGGTTGATGCCCAGGGCGAGAGCGTGTTCGACGATCTTCGTGCCGCCCTGCTTGGCGCTCACGCGCAGGGTGTCGAACGTGATCCCGTGGTGGACGCGGTGACCGAGGGAGGTCAGCGTCGCCGCCAACGAGGCGGCATAGCTCCTTACGCGCTGCGCGATCGCGGTGAGTCCTTCAGGACCGTGGTAGACGGCATACATGCTGGCCATCACGGCCAGCAGCACCTGCGCGGTGCAGATGTTCGACGTGGCCTTCTCGCGCCGGATGTGTTGTTCGCGCGTGCCGAGCGAAAGGCGCATGGCAGGCTTGCCGGTCGCGTCAATGGAGACGCCAACGATGCGTCCCGGCAACTGGCGCGTGAACTCCTTCTTGGCAGCGAGGAACGCAGCGTGCGGACCGCCATAGCCGAGCGGCACACCAAAGCGCTGCGAGTTGCCGCAGACGACATCGGCGCCGAGTTCGCCCGGCGGCTTCAGCAACGTGAGCGCCAACAAGTCCGTGCAAACTCCGGTGAACGCGCCCGCGGCCTTGCCCTTCTGCATCACTGGCTCGATGTCATCGACGCGGCCATCCGACGTTGGGTAGGCCACGAGCACACCGAAGACGTTGCTGCCAAAGGTGGCGGTGCGCCCATCGCCGACCACGACGTCGATCCCGAGCGGCTCGGCTCGCTGCTGGCAGACGGCGATGACCTGGGGGTGGCACCCTTCGTCGATGAAGTAGACCGAGCGCTTGTCGTCGTCGTGCAGACGGCGGCACATCGTCATCGCCTCAGCGGCGGCGGTGGCCTCATCGAGCAACGAACTGCCCGCAACCTGCATCCCGGTGAGATCGAGCACCAGGGTTTGGAAGTTCAGCAGTGCTTCCATCCGGCCCTGCGAGATCTCGGCCTGGTACGGCGTGTAGGCCGTGTACCAGCCCGGGCTCTCCAGGATGTTGCGCTGGATCACAGCCGGCGTCAGCGTGCCGTAGTAACCCGTGCCGAGATAGCTGCGCAGAACCTTGTTCTGGTCGGCGAAGGCGCGCAGTTCGGCAAGTGCATCGCGTTCGGACTTGGCCGCGGGTGTCTTCAGTTCACCGCGCCAGCGAATGCTGGACGGGATCGCCTTCTCGGTGAGTTCGTCGATGGACGAGCAACCAAGCAGCTGCAGCATGGCCTGCGTTTCGGCAGGACGGGGGCCGATGTGGCGAGTCTCGAACGCGTCGTGGCGGAGAGCGTTGGTCACGAGATGAGTGCGGTGGGAAAGGGGGTTCCGGCGGGGAACAAGGGCGAGCAGTCTAGGCTTCTCCGATGGCAAGACCAAGGTTCCAGCTTCGGCGCGAGTCCGAGCCGGCGCGTGGGTTGCGGTCGCCCGCGACCCTTGCCTACCCGAGCCGACACTAAGAGGTCGAGGGGCACGGTCAGTGCGGCTTCGCGATCGAGACGCGCGACTGGTCCAGACCGCTCTCCACGCGCGACTCCGTGTCGTCCGGCCAGGTGACGACCACGGCGACAATCGCCGACCGCCGGCGTGAGAACCCGATTTGCGCACTGCTCTGCGACAGGTAACCGGAACCTGCCAGGATCACGCGGAGCTCCCGTGTGCCGTTGGCCCGGTGGACCGTCACCCGAGCCCCCACACCGGTTGGGTTGCCCTTGCCACCGTGGAGCTGGACTGACAGCCACGAATCGTTGCCGCGCAGCCCGAACGTGCGCAGCGGCCCGTTGTTGGTAGCGAGCACGGCTTCCGGCCTGCCGTCGCCATCGAGGTCACTGAGCGCCAGGCCCTTCTGGTCACCGGCGGCGACGAAGCCTGAAGCGCTGGGCGCTACGACGCGGAAGCCAGCAGGGTCGCCCGCAAGCTGCAGCCCGGTGCCGCCATCGAAGTGGCCGGTCTCCGGCTCTGGGGAAAACGAGTTGGTCGCGAACAGCACGTCGGTGCGCGCATCGCCGTCGAAGTCGCCGGCGACCGAGCCGAACAACGGCGCGATCTGCGCGCGATGCGGCAGTGGCAAAAGGACCAGGCGGCCATCGCCGTCATTCTGGAGCCACGAAGAGTCGAGTTGCATGCACGACAGCCTGCCGGCGTTCGCGAGCTTCCCCTGCGGGTAGATGTCACCAAGAACGGATCCCGCGAACTGGGCGTAGGTGGGGAACTTCTGGGCAACGAACGGCA
>CAMBXM010000219.1 GCA_945871815.1 Singulisphaera sp. GP187 | reverse complement strand
ACCTGGTGGCTGCTCTTATCGGCAAAGCGGTGAATCTTGTCCTCCACGCTGGGGCAATAGCGCGGCCCCTGACCCTGGATTCGCCCCTGCACCATCGGTGAGAGATGCGCATTGGCGGCCAGGATCTCGTGGGTTGCGCGGCTTGTGCGCGTGATCCAACATGAAATCTGAGGTCCGACGATTCGCTCGCTGCGGAACGAGAAGGGCTGCGGCGGATCATCCGGCAACTGCTCCTCGCACCTCGAGAAGTCGATCGACTTCGCCGACAGACGCGGCGGCGTCCCGGTCTTGAGACGTGCAAGTCGCAACCCGAGAGCCCGTAGCGACTGCGACAACCGCGTCGCGGCACGCTCGTCGTAACGACCGCCGGCTGCCTCCCATTCGCCCGCGAAAAGCCGTCCACCCAAGAAGGTGCCCGTCGTCAAGACGACGGCCGGCGCGCGCAGCACAACGCCACTGTCCAACTCGACGCCATCGAGGCTGCGTGCTTCGGCGGGGCCGCGACAGCGCAACGCCACTACTTCGCCAGCAACAACTTCAAGGCCTTGGTAGCCGCAAACACGCGCTGCCATCACTCGATTGTAGGCATGGCGATCGCACTGCGCTCGCGGCGAACGCACGGCCGGCCCCTTGCGCGTGTTGAGCATGCGGAAGTGGATCCCGGTGGCGTCGGTGCAGAGCCCCATCTCGCCACCGAGAGCGTCGACCTCGCGGACCAATTGACCTTTGGCCAAGCCCCCGATTGCAGGGTTGCAGGACATGCGACCGATCGCCGCCGCATCGATGATGATCATTGCCACGCGCCGGCCCATACGCGCAGCGGCACACGCGGCCTCGACGCCAGCATGGCCACCACCCACCACGATCACGTCGAAGTCACGCACAGAACGGCAGACTAGCGAACGGCGACCGCTAGCGCAGCCGGACTCCTTTCTGGGGCGCAGTTGTCGGACTCAGCCCACGTCGGGTCGGGATCGCGCGTAGATGCGCCGGAGTTGCTCGTGATTGCGTAGGATGTAGGTCCACATGCGCATCACCATCGGCCGCATCGCAGGTGGGCTTGAACTACGGGAAGAGCCGCCGCTCGCACGTCGGGCGCCGCCCCCGCTAGACTCCGGCGATGCACGACGCCTGCCGTCTCTTGCTGCCGCTGCTCGCCACCGTGGTGGCCACCACCCTACCGGCGCAAGTCTCGTTGCACGACTTACCGGCCCTGGCGCGATCCCGAGCTGAACGGCTGCGGCCGGCCCAGGAGAAAGCCCTGGAGCCGTTCTGGTCAGACCTCTCGCTGGAGTATCGCGACAACGCGCCGTATCTGGACCAGCGAATCGCACAGGTCGCCGCCATCGGCGACAGTGCCGTGCCGATGCTCCTGGAGAAGCTCCAGCCTGTAGCGGGCAACGACAAGGCGCGTAGCCTCGCCGCCAACAGTCGCCGCGTCCTGGAGAAGCTCGATCCGGCTAGTTTCCTCGACGCCCTTGTCGAACTTGCCCGCAGCAACAACGAGGTCGCTCGCGTCGAGTCAATCCAGCTGCTCGGCCGCTCCAGCTCGGCTCGTGCCGTGCCCGTGCTGATGGCCCTCTTGGATCAGGCCAACCCCGGCGAGAACTTGTTGATCCTGCAGGCGTTGACGCGCCTTCACGACCCGGCCCATGCCGAGCGCATTGTCCGCATGCTGGGCTCCGGCGACCGTACCGTCCGTGGGGCGGTGCTCGACTACCTCGTAGCCGCGGCCCCAGTTGCGGTGCTATCCACGGTGCTGCAGGCCCTTCCCAACGAGAAGGAGCGCAACGTGCTGCCGAAGTACATTCAGTACTTTGCCACCGTCGCCCGCGAACAGGAGGCCGTTGCAAGAGCACTGTTGCCGCTGCTCGACCGAGAGAAGCTCGACTATCGCGACCTCCTCGTCCTGGTCGAGAAGCTCGCGACCATCGCGCCCAAGGACCACGAACCCACGCAGAGAAAGCTCTTGGAGTGGATCGACGGCGGCGAGACGGGTTCGCTGGCCCTGGCGGCAGCGACGACCCTGCGCACGCTCGGCGACCGGTCGGGAATGAAGAAGCTCCTCTCGACGATCAACGAGCAATTGAAGCGCCCTCAGCGTCGGCAGGACCCGCAGCTTTTCGAAGACCGCGCCAACCTGCACGCAGCGAACGCCGACTGGAAAGACGCGTCGGACGACTTCGAGAAGGTGCTCGAGTTCAGCCAAAGCGCCTTGCTTCAGCGCCGCATCCGTGGCCAGTTGATCCGCAGCGAGGCGCACCGAAGCCGCTGGGATCGCATGCTCAAGCACTTGAAGGACAGCGGACTCACGCTGGCGGAGATTGAAGTGCTGGCCCAGGAGGACCCCGCCGTCCAGGAAGGCCTGGAGCGGCCCAGCATCCGTAGTTGGATGCAGACGCTGCAGCGCGAAGCCAGCGGGCGCTGACCGGACGCGACCGCCAGTTGCAGCAGCGGCCTGGCGAAGTTGAGGCAACGGTCGAGGACCGTGCGGGGCCGTTCTTGACCCAGAGGCATCGACACGCGAACATCCTTCGCCCCTTTGTCGCGCCGTCCGGTCGACGACCGGACCGACGAAGGCCCTCGTCCGAGAGCATTCCTCCCATCATGCAAGTTCAGGTTGCCGAGACTGGCCCCTGCAGCCGCAGCGTCACCGTCCAGGTCCCGATCGCAGCGATCCGCGAACACGTGGATGCGATGTACGACTCCGCCAACCAGCAGGTGCGGATGAAAGGATTCCGGCCTGGCAAGGTGCCCCGCAAGCTGCTCGAGAAGCAGTTCTCCTCGAGCATCCTCAAGGAGGCCAAGGAGCAGTTGATCTCACGCTTTTTCAACGAAGCGTGCCGCGAGCAACAGATCACCCCGATCGGTCGCATCCTGATCGACGACTTCGAGCAGCTCGAAGTGAAGCTCGATGCCGAGTTGAAATTCACCGTCAAGGTGGACGTGCGCCCTCAGTTCGAAGTTGGCGACGCCAAGGGGCTGGAGATGCAGGCGTACACGACGGTCGTAACCGACACCGAGATCGACAGCGCGCTGCAAGAGATTGCCAACCAGAAGCGGTCGATCCAGAAAGTCGAAGAAGCAGCGCAAAAGGGCGACTTCGTAAAAGTTGACATGCGGTTCGACGACGCCGCGGGCAACCAGGTGCACAGCCGAAAGGCCGTGCAACTGAACACCAACATCCCAATCGCTGGCACCGAGGCGGCGCAGTTCGAGCAGGCCCTCGTCGGCGCAACCGCCGGCAAACCGATCGAACTGGCGATGACATTCCCAGCCAACTTCGAGAAGGACGCGTACCGCAACCAACCCGGCAAGGCCGTGTTGGAGGTCCTTGAGGTACTGCGCGTAACAGCGCCGCCGATCGACGACGCACTGGCCAAGGGCCTCGATTTCGATAGCTTGGCCGCCCTGCGTGAGGACCTTCGCGCACGCATCGGCTCCGAGAAGGAACGCATCGGCAAACTCCAGCAGGAGGACCAGTGCCTTCAACAGTTGATCGATCGCCACACGTTCCACCTGCCGGGTTCGCTGGTCGAGGAGCAGCAGGTTGCGTCGCTGCGCTCGTTTGCTCAGCGCCTGGAGCAATCGGGGATGGGCAAGGAAGAGATCGAGAAGAAGCTCGAAGAATCGAGGGACGAAGCCCGACAAGACGCCGAGCGACGCGTGAAGCTCTTCTTCCTTGTCGAGGGAGTCGCGCGGCAGCAGAAGCTGTTCGTGACCGAGGGCGACGTCGAAGGCGAGATCCGCAAGATTGCGCAGGCAAATTCGGTCGGACCGGCGGCCGTCGTCGAACACCTGGAGAAGAACAACCAGTTGGGCGAGTTGCGACTGGCGTTGCTCGAACGGAAGGTGCGCGATTTCCTCAGAGAGAACGCGCGACTCGTCGATAAGACCGCGACCTAGGCCTATCCGCACTCACCATGAACTCCGCCAACCACTACATCCCCTTCGTCATCGAGAAGACCGGCCGCGGTGAGCGTCAGTACGACATCTACAGCCGCCTCCTCGAGGATCGAATCGTCTTCATCGGCTCGGAGATCGACGATTACGTGGCGAACTCGGTCATCGCCCAGCTGCTGTTCCTGCAGAAAGAGAACAAGACGCAGGACATCAACCTGTTTCTGAACTCGCCCGGAGGCAGCGTGACAGCGGGTTTGGCGATCTACGACACCATGCAGTTCGTGCAGTGCCCGGTCGCGACATACTGCATCGGCCAAGCCGCATCGATGGGAGCTGTGCTTCTGGCAGCGGGGACAAAGGGCAAGCGTCACGCACTGCCAAACTCCCGCATCATGATCCACCAGCCTTGGGGTGGGGTCGGCGGCACGGCCATCGACATCGCGATTCAGGCCGACGAGATACTGCGACTGAAGAAGACGCTGAGTCAAATCCTCGGCAAGCACTGCACCCGCGACGCGGACAAGGTGGAGCGCGAGAGTGATCGCGACTTCTTCATGGGTGCGAAAGAGGCCAAGGAGTATGGCCTCATCGACGAGATCGTCGAAACGAGCAAGTAATCCGCCCTTCCCTCGCGGAGAGGATCGAACCCGGTCTTTTGCCGAGGGTTCGAGGCACCGCGCGAAATGCTGCCCTAGCGCGGTGCGCCTTCTAGACCGATCGGGTAGCATGGGCCCTCGGGCCGCACCCGATCGAAACCATGGCTGCCAAGGGCAAAACCGTCGAGCGCTGCACGTTCTGCGAGAAATCGCGTCACCACGTGCAGTCCCTGATCTCTGGGCCGCCCGGTGTCTACATCTGCAACGAGTGCATCGAGATCTGCAACACGATCCTCAAGGAAGAGGACCGGAAGCAGCGCACAGGTGCCGTCCCGGGCACTGGCACCAGCACCTTCGTCAAGGACATCGTCCTCAAGGACAAGGTCCCTTCACCGGACGAGATCCACCGGAAGCTGAGTGAGTATGTCGTCGGTCAGGAACGCGCCAAGAAGGTGCTCTCCGTCGCCGTCTACGGCCACTACCGCCGCTTGCACGCTCGCTACCAGAATCCCGACCTGGACCTCGAGAAGAGCAACATCCTCCTCGTTGGCCCAACTGGATCAGGCAAGACGCTGCTTGCTCGCACACTGGCGAGGATCCTCGACGTGCCATTCGCCATCGCGGATGCCACCACCCTCACGGAAGCCGGCTACGTCGGCGAGGACGTAGAGAACATCCTGCTCCGCTTGCTGCAGAACGCCAACTTCGACGTCGAGCGGGCTCAGCAGGGCATCGTCTACATCGACGAGATTGACAAGATCGGCCGAACGACGAGCAACGTTTCGATCACGCGCGACGTTAGCGGCGAAGGCGTCCAGCAAGCGCTGCTGAAGATCCTCGAAGGCACGGTCAGCAACGTGCCGCCCCAGGGTGGACGTAAGCACCCGGAACAGAGCTACATTCAGGTCAACACCGAGCACATTCTGTTCATCTGCGGAGGAACCTTCTCTGGCATCGAACAGCACATCGCGCGGCGACTCGGCAAGAAAGTAATCGGTTTCACGCAGACCGAGGACCAACTCCCGAGCCTCGATGCTTCTTCGACCTACCGCGATCGCGACGCTTTGATCCCCTACCTCGACCAGAAGGACTTGATCGACTTCGGCATGATCCCCGAGTTCGTCGGTCGCCTGCCGGTCACTGTGGCGATGCGCTCACTGACGCTGGCGGAGATCCTGCAAGTCATGACCGAGCCCAAGAACGCGCTGGTCCGCCAGTACAAGGCCATGTTCGCGATGGACGGCGTGACGCTCGAGTTCACCGACGACGCACTGCGCGAGATCGCCGGCATGGCGATGGAACGCGAGACCGGAGTCCGTTCGTTGCGGGCAATGTTCGAGGAGTTGCTCCTCGACCTCCGCTTCACCCTGGCATCGCGCAAGGGCGAGCGCATCGTGATCACGCGCGAGTTCGTCAAGGAAGGCATGACGCGTCGAGGCCGTGATGACGGCGACGACCGCCAGCAGAAGTCGGCTTGAGCCGCCCGGCTAGGCCAACGATTCCCGCATGGGCCAGCCTGTCGTTTCCGCACTTACCGACCTCGACGACGACAACCTGCAGCAGCGGGTGATCGCCGCCGGCGGCAAGCCCTTCCAGGCACGTCAGGTCGCCCATTGGGTCTACCGCCACGGCGCGACCACCTATGAAGCGATGGGCAACGTGCCCCAGGCCCTCCGCGCCGCTTTGCAGCAGCAAATGCCGGTGCGCAGTTCGCACGTCGCGACGGTGGACTCGGCGGCTGACGGCACCGACAAGCTGCTCGTTCGCTTGCACGACAGCCAGTCCGTCGAGTGCGTGCTCATCCCGGACGGCGAACGCATTACGCTGTGCGTCAGTTCACAGGTGGGCT
>CAMBXM010000218.1 GCA_945871815.1 Singulisphaera sp. GP187 | reverse complement strand
CACCGACAGGCGTCCCAGTTCGTCGGCGGTGAGCGTCAGACCCTGCTTGTCGAAGTCCTTCTGCTGCGGCGCGCGGCCGGCGGCCATGAGGCGGCGGGCCAGTGCAGCCTTGCCTTGAGGCAGGATGCTACTGAGACCGTCGAGGCCCGGTGCGGACGCGTGCATCGCGAGGATCTTGCCTCGCCGCGCGGGATGCGCAACAGCCGCGCCTTGCGGTAGGCCGCGCGGAGGCCACAATCGCCCCGTTCGCAAGGAGAACCCGATGAGCCACTGCCGCCGTGTCCACAGCCTGATTCCGTGCCTCCTCGTCGCGTTCGCCGCGGCGCAGGAGCCGATCGCGACCGAGACGGCCGTCGAGGCGAGCTCTCCGGCGAACGCCACCATCAAGCTCAGCGGCCGCGTTCTCACTTGGCAGGGCACGCCCGTGCCAGGGGCCGGCGTCGCGTGGGGCGGCGCCGATTCGCTCACCACCGCCGAACTCGTCGCCAAGGCCACGGTGCGCACCGGCACGGACGGCCGCTTCGTCCTCGACGTGCCGAGCCGCGCGCCGAACTCGTCGACGGTGATCGACAGCCCGACGCTGATGATCGCGGCGAAGGGTTATGCCGCGATCCAGCCGGCGGTCACGTTCAAGGTCGGAGCTATCGAGGCCGATTCCGCCGTGCGTCCGCGCCTCGACACCGACGTCGGCGACCTCGTACTGCCCGAGGGCGTGCGCTTGTTCGGCCGCGTTCGCGATCAGGACGGCAAGGGCATCGCCGGCGCCAGCGTCGTCGCTCGCGATCTGCTCGATGGCAATCGCGTGCTGCCCGGTCCGCTCTCGCAGTGCCGTTGTCGCGCCGTGACCAACCAGAGCGGCATCTTCGAACTTCCCGGCACGCTCGCCAGCGGCGTGGGGATCGACGTTCATTGCGCTGGCTTCCTGCGCCATTCGGTCGCGCCTGCCGGGGTCGGCACACCGCTCGAGATCTCGCTGCAGCCGAGCGGCAAGGTCCTCGGTCGCGTGCTCGACGAAGACGGTCGCGGCGTCGGCAACGCCATGGTCAGCGTCCAGTACGAACGACGCGGACGCACATCGCGCGTAGTCACCGGGGCCGATGGTGCGTTCGAGCTGTCGATCGACTACGCCGCGCGCTTCCGCCTGCGGGCGAGCTTCGTGGACGAACGCGATCCGACCGGCAAGCCGGTGACGCGGCACCGCGACTCGGACCTGTTCGACGGCCCGGTGGCGAACCTCGAGCTGCAGTTCGAGAAGCCGCGCAACAGCAACGATGCGAAGGCCAGCAAGCTGAAGATCCAAGCGATCTCGATCAAGGACGGAACGCCGGTCACGGGCCTTCGCGCCGCATCGACGTGGCAGCAGCACGCGATGCAGAACGCGAACTACCTCGAGTACCTGCTCGGCATGAACCTCCCCACCCAGAGGCCGTCTGTGACCAACGAGGTCGAGGTCGCCCCACCGGCAGAACAAGAACCGCGGACCGGTGCCGTTCGCGTCACGGCGAATGGCTTTGCCCCGATGACGAATCGCGAGGTCGAATGGGCCGAGGTCGAAGACGGCGCCACGCGCCCACCGCTGGTCGTGCAGATGGTGCCCGAGTCGACGATCTCGGGGCGCGTGGTCGACGAGACCAGCGGCGCACCGATCGCCGGCGCCTCGGTCTGGGCCATGGTGCAGCAGGACCCGACGCAGGGGATCTTCAACGCCGGCAAGACGGGCCCACCGGCCGACGCGGTGACCTCCGCCGCCGACGGCACCTACTCGCTGGGCGAACTGGGCGAGGGCACCTGGGTCGTGCGCTTCGTGCACAAGGAACGCCCGACGCCGCCGTCGATGACGATCGAACTGAAGGCCGAGGAGCAGAAGAGGGACGTGTTGCTGAAACTGCCCGAGGGCGCGCGTGTGAGCGGCCGAGTCACGGGGATGCCGATCCCACAGGGCAGCAAGATCTTCCTCCACCCGATCACGATGCCGCGCTTCGGCGGCAACTCGTTCAGTTCGTTCAGCAGTGCGGTGCAGAAGCCCGACAACGCGCTGCCGCTACAGACCGACGGCTCGTTCGAGTTCACCGGCGTGGCGCTCGCGAACTTCATCCTGGTGGTCGACCTGCCGTCTCCGCCGCGCTGCGGTGGCTCGCTGGCAGTGCCGCTCGAACCGGTCCGTGTTCGCCGCTCCGGCATCCAACGCGACTTCGACGGCAGCGCCGATGTCCCGGGCACGATCCGCGGCAAGGTGACGTTCTCGCAAGCAACGCCGAGCGAATGCACGTTGGTCGTGGTCGCGGAGCAAGCAGGCGAAGATCCGAACGAACAGGTCTTCGGCAATCGCACCCAGATCCAAGGCCCGCGCGCCTTCGTGCAAACGGACGGCACGTTCCGACTGGGCGTCGTTGCGGGCTTCCATCGCCTTCGACTCGTGGACGCTTGGTCCGGGATGCTGCTCGCGTCCGGGTCCGACCGCGTCGAGGTCAAGGCCGGCGGCGAAGCGATGCTCGACATCGACAGCAAGCTGACGGAAGTCGCGATCGCGCTGCAGCAAGAGGTCGCGGAGAAGCCGATGGCGGTCGTCGATCGCATCGAAGTTCGCTTCACGCCCAAAGCCGATCCGAAGGCGCAAGGCCGCGTGATGCAGGTGTTCGGCGGCAATGACAACTACGACCAGGGTGCTGGGATCGACGTGCCGGCGGGGGCCACGAGCGCGCGGCTATGGCTCCCGGAAGGCAGCGTGGTCTTGCTGGCCCGCAACAACGTGACGGCCGTGCGGGTCGACAAGGATCGCTACAACCAGCCGCCGCTCGGTCGCGAGGAGTTCGAGATCGCGAAGGAGGAGGGTTCGCGTCGCGAGGTGACGTTGAAGATCGGCCCGCCGCCGGAGGTGCCGGAGGCGGATGTGGAGGACGAGGAGCAGAAAGGGAAGGGCGAGAAGGCGAAGTAGGAGCGCGAGGGTGAGGGTGTCACCCATGTGCCCGGACACGGGGGTTGGGGGTGTGCCAGGGTTGCCCCGTGCCAGCCCACCGCCGCCGACTTCACCACCCCATCTTCGCCCGCAGCGCCGTCACGTGCGCGACGTGGTGCCGCCCGTGCCACTCGTACACCGACACCAGATCATCCAGCGTCATCGGCCCGTTGTCCGGATGCATCAACCGCCGCGCAAACTCCGCACCCCCGCAACCGCGCAAGCACTGCACCCACCGTTCATGGATCGCCGTGACGATCAGCATCGAACTGCCGATCGCCCCACACTTCCCGTCGTCGAGTTGCGCCCACCGGTTCTCGTCATACGGCTTCACTGTCGGTTCGTTCTCCGTCAGCAGCAGCTTGGTCCGCACATACGCATTGCAGTGGGAATCCGCGAGGTGATGCACGACCTGCCGCAGCGTCCATCCACCCTCTCGATACGGCGTGTCTAACTGCTGCGCATCGAGTCCGCGAACGGCATCGGCGAGTTGGAACGGCAGCGCCGCAATCGTCGCGATCGCACTGCTTCGCGCTTCCTGGGAAAGAACACTCTGCCGCTGCAGGCGGCCGACGGGATAGCGAGGGTCGTTCACGAATGCGTCTCCTTCTGCGGTTCGA
Organism: Singulisphaera sp. GP187; assembly: GCA_945871815.1. Lineage (GTDB taxonomy): Bacteria > Planctomycetota > UBA1135 > UBA1135 > UBA2386 > SXPK01. The sequence goes on along the minus strand of CAMBXM010000218.1, from coordinate 2,821 downwards.
CTTCTACGAGCACAGCACCTTGTTCCACCGTGCCGCCGACCGTCGCCGACACGCGCTTCACCACGCCGGCGATGCCCGCCATGAGTTTGTGTTCCATCTTCATTGCGGTCACCACCACCAACGTCTGGTCAGCCGTCACCGCATCACCAACCTTGCACGACACCGCGAGCACCGTGCCCGTCATCGGCGCGCGCACGGCACCGTCGCCGACCGCAGCGCCGCCGCGCGCGCGAACCGTCTGCGGCTCTTGCAGCGTGAACGTGCGACCGCCCACGCGAATCATGTAGTCCTTGCCCGACTGCGCGCCGAAGGCCGTGCACGCCGGCTCCGCGCGTTCGCCGACCGGGACGATGCGCACGCCGCCGTTGCCCAGCGCGCCCGCCCTGAACTCATGAACGGCATCGCCAACGCGCACGCGCCAATGATCGCCGCCGACGCGTTCGGCCACGACCGTCACCGGTTCGCCGTCGCGAAGATAGGTCTTGCGAAGACTCATTGCTGACCTCCAAGGAGCCGAAGCCCCGATAGTTCGCGCCAAACCGATGCGGACGTCCGCGCCGCGGGGATCGCGTCGCCGGTGTTGCTTGGTGCGGCATTGCCGGCGTGTGGCAGCAGCGCTTGTGTCAGCACCGCCGCCGCCAGCACAAAATCGTCGGGCGGTATCTCGGTTGGTTTGGCAATGCCCGGTTTGCGGTTCAAGAAGTCCGTGCGGATGTCCCCTCGACGGAAGTCCGGGTCATCGACGAGGCGCCGCAAGAAATCGACGTTGGTCGGGATGCCGAGGTATGCCGCGTCGCGCAAGGCCTGGCTCAACCGCGTACAAGCCGTCGCGCGATCGGGCGCGTAGACGATCACCTTGGCCAGCAACGAGTCGTAGAACACCGGCACGTCCCAGCCCGAGTAGACGCCCGAGTCGACGCGGATGCCCGGACCCTCCGGTTCGCGAACGAGGCGCAACAGGCCCGCCGCCGGCAAGAACCCGCCTTCCGGGTTCTCGGCGCAGACGCGCACTTCCATCGCGTGACCGCGCGGACGCAGATCGCGGTCCTTCAACAGATCGGCGAGGCGTTCGCCGGCGGCCACGCGCACCTGCAGGTGCACGAGATCGACGCCCGTGACCAGTTCGGTCACCGGATGTTCGACCTGCAAACGCGCATTGACCTCGAGGAAGTAGAAGTTGCCTTGGTCATCGACCAAGAACTCCGCGGTGCCGGCATTGTCGTAGCCAACGGCCTTCGCGAGCTTCACCGCAGCATCGCCCATGCGCTGCCTGAGCGAGTCGCCGACCACGGGCGACGGCGCCTCTTCGAGCACCTTCTGGTGACGGCGCTGCACCGAGCATTCGCGTTCGTGCAGCGACACCACGTCGCCGTACTTGTCGCCGATCATCTGGATCTCGATGTGCCGCGCCGGGAACACCGCCTTCTCGACGATCATGCGATCGTCGCCGAACGACGCCTTGGCCTCGCGCCGACCCGCCGCGATCGCTTCGGCGAGGTCCTTCTCTTCGTAAACGAGACGCATGCCGCGCCCACCGCCGCCGGCGCTGGCCTTGACCATCACCGGGAGGCCGATGCGCTTTGCGGCCGCGATCAACGACGCATCGCCGTCGTCGGTCTCCGTGCCCGGGATCACGGGCACGCCCGCTTTCATGGCCTCTTCGCGCGCCGCACTCTTGCCGCCGAGTCGTTCCATCGCTTCGGGATTGGGCCCGAGGAACACGAGCCCAGCCTCGCGCACGGCGCGCGCGAAGTTGGCGTTCTCGCTCAAGAACCCGTAGCCGGGATGGATCGCCTGCGCGTCCATCGCCTTGGCGGCAGAGAGGATCTTGCCGACGTCGAGGTAGCTCTCAGCCGCGGAGTTGCCGCCGAGCGGGAACGCGTGATCGGCGGCCATCACGTGCGCGCACTTGCGATCGACTTCGCTGTGCACGGCGATCGACTCGATGCCGAGTTCGCGCAGGCCGCGGCAGATGCGGACGGCGATCTCGCCGCGATTGGCGATCAACACCCGACGGAACGGAGGCGGCTTGACCATGGGCGACAGACGCTACCCAAAGGCAAGGCCCGCTTGAACTGCTCTGCCGAACGACCCGCAGCTGCCGTCGCGCGCAACATCGCCGGACCGCACGCGGGCCGGCGTGCGTAGAGTGCGCACGTACCCGACCGTGCCAACCTTCGCTCAACTCGGCCTGCTCGACAACCTCATCAAGGCGCTCCCGGACACCTTCCCGGGACCGACGCCGCTGCAGTCGCTCGCCGTTCCGACGCTCCTCCAAGGTCGCGACCTGATCGCCCTGGCCCCGGACGGTGCTGGCAAGACGGTCGCGTGGTCGCTGGCAGTGCTGCACAAAATGGCGCGCCCCCCGGTGAGCGCCGAGCCCAATGCGCCGCGCGCGCTCGTGCTCGTGCATTCGCCGGCGCGGGCCGAATCGGTCGCGGTCGACATCAGCCACCTCGGTCGCTACGTGCCGGTGCGCCACACCGCGGCGGAGGACGGTTCGAGCTGGAATCGCACGGTGTCGGCATTGAAGGGCGGGATCGAGATCCTGGTCGCCACGCCGCGCCAGTTCTTGGATCTGTGGAAGCAGCGCGAACTGAAACTCCACGGCGTCGAGATCGTGGTCATCGACGATGCCGAACAACTGCTCGACGGCATGCATCAGGACTCGCTCGACCAGTTGCTGCCGGAGTTGCCGGTCGGCCGGCAGACGGCGATGTTCACTTCGAGTTCGGCGCCCGAGCTGCGGAGCATCGCAGTGCTGTGGCTGACGAAGCCCGTGGCGATCAAACCGCCGCCGGTGGCGACGCAGTTGAAGGGG
>CAMBXM010000217.1 GCA_945871815.1 Singulisphaera sp. GP187 | reverse complement strand
GCAGCTCGGCCGGCGGCGGTGTGTTCCTTGGGCGGCTGGGGACCGAATCTCACGTCGACTGCGGGCGGCGGGAGCGAGCGAAGGAGGCCACTTCTGGGAGCGGGTCGCCACGACAACCATCCCGCGCGGCTCGCGGATGGTCCGGGAGCCTCTTTGGAAGTCCTACCCCGCTTGCACCTCAGCTATGGCACGTGCGGTCTCTATCTCGTGTGCAAAGAGGATCGCGCGGACTCGGTGCAAGGCGGCGTCGTTCGCTTTCCGCTGAGCTTCTCGTCGTCGTTGATGCGCGCGCGCTTCCACCCGATCGACGGCCAGCTCTATGTCGCCGGCTTCCAAGGCTGGCAGACGAGCGCTGCGCGCATCGGCGGATTCCATCGCGTGCGTTACACGCAGAAGCCGCTGCGCACCGTCACTGCGCTGCGCACGTGTGACAAGGGCGTCTACCTGACCTTCTCCGAGCCGCTCGACGCAGAGGTCGCCGGCGACAAGGAGAACTACGGCCTCGAGATCTGGGACTACCTCTATTCGCCGAGCTACGGCTCGCCGGAGATCTCGATCCTCAATCCGGATCGCAAGGTCGAGATGGGCAAGCAGAACCGCGACCCGTTGCCGATCTCTGGCGTGTCGCTGTCCGCAGACAAGCGCACCGTGTTCTTGCAGGTCACGGGCATGCGCCCCGTCATGCAGATGAAGGTGACGTGGAACGTCGATGCTGCGGATGGCGGCTCGGTGCGCGGCGAGTTGCACAACTCGGTCCACGTGCTCGGCAGCGATCCGGGCATGCCGGCTGCGCAGGCAGGCAGCGGCAACTGACGCGCGCCGCCCCGCATCAGGCGATTGCGGGGCAGGGCCTGGCAGCTCGTGGAAGAACGCATGCGCTGCTCCCCATCGCGGGAGCGGCGCCTCGCGTCGCACTCGGCACTTATGCCGAGGTCACTGTGGGGGCAGTACGATTGCCCGATTGGAGCGATCTTCCCATTTGCGCGACATTTGCTAGGGTAGCGGCCTCAGGACTCACCTCTTAGGCAACCCATGCGATTGTCCCTCGTATCCATCCTCGTTGTCAGCGCCCCGGCTCTGGCGCAGACCACGGTCTTTTCCTCCGATTTCAATGCGGCAATGCCGGCAGCGATTGCTCCCGGCACGGCGACCCTGACCGGCGTGCAGGGATTTGCGGCGCTGGGCCCCGCCGCCAGCCAGTTCGGGGGCACGTTCTTGCGCAGCGAGACCGGCAACACCGTCACGCTGCAGTTGACCAACCTGCCGGCGCACAACTCGATCCGCCTCGACTTCCTGTTTGCGGCGATCGACTCGCTGGACGGGCAAGGCACGTTCCCGAGTGGTGACTTCTTCAAGATCACGCTCGATGGCACGACCATCTTCCGCGAGTCGTTTGCGAACGCCGTGACGAGCCAGATCCAGACCTACATCCCGCCGCCCGGGGTGGAACTCGCGCGATATCAGGACCTCGGATTCAGCGGCCCGGGCAGCTTCTTCACCGACAGTGCCTATTGGCTCGGCGGCGATCCGCGCTTCTCGAACCTTGGCCACACGGCTGCGACTGCGACATTCGAGTTCGTGATCGAAGGCCCCGGCATCCAGCCGTTGTCTGACGAATCGTGGGCGATGGACAACTTGAACATCGTCGTCGACACCACCTCGCTCCCCGGCAGTGCAGTGCCCTATGGGATCGGGTGCGGCCCGGTATTGGCCGCGACCGCCACGCCGCGCATCGGCGAAGCGCTGCCGCTGCTCGCCACCTCGCTCGCGCCCAACACCGTGCTCGCCGCGTGCGTCGTCGGTGCATCCGACCTCGTCTACCAAGGCATCCCGCTGCCGCGCGCGCTCGATCCGTTCGGGATGCCCGGCTGTTTCCAGTTGCACGACCTGATGTTCGGCACGATCTCGATGCCCCTGGTCGGCACCGCGGCGTTTGCCTCTCCCCTCGTGCCGCAAGACGCGGTGCTCCTCGGCGGGGTGATGTACATGCAGGTCTGGGATGCCGCCGCCTCTGTCAACGCTCTTGGCTTCGTCGCCAGCAATGGGCTCCGCGTGACGATCGGCAACTGATCGACCGGGCGGCCACGATTGGCGCCGACGATCGGCAAACGCCACGCGAGCAGTTCGCCGCGCACATTGTCGGTGACGTCCGTGAGCCCGGTGAGGGTGAGAGTTCAACCGCCTCGGCCGAGGCTGCCGAGTCTGTAGTTCGGTTGGCTTCGGTCCGGCGCAAAGTTCGCCGCGCGATCCGCAATCACCAAGGCGGTCGCGCCTGCGGCGGCGCCCTGTCAGCCTGGGTGGGTGGACCCCGGCGGAATCCGATGCTACCCTGGGTGAATGACTGCGCCTCGCCTGCTCAGGTCCCTCGTTGCCGCACTGCTGCCGTGCCTCGCCGCGTTCGCGCAATGTGAACCACAATGGTTGCAGGGCGAGCCGATCGGCAGCTTGAGCGGCTCGATCGACGACTCCACGACCTGGGATCCCGACGGCGCCGGACCGGCGGCCCCGCTGCTGGTCGTGGTCGGCAGCATCACGGCAGGCCAGGTTTTGGATGGCAGCATCGCCGCGTGGAACGGCACCCAGTGGCTCCGCCTCGGCTCGCCACCGCTCGGCGATATCCAATCGGTCGTCGCATGGAACGGCAACCTCGTGGCGTCGTTCACCGACGGCATCACCACCACGGTCACGAGCTGGAATGGCACCATCTGGCAGGAGCTCGGCACGTTCCGCACATTCCCCGGCTTCGGCTCCTACGCGACGCTCGCCGTGCACCAGGGCAACCTCTTCGTCGCCACCAACTGCACCCAGGTCGGCGGCGCGACGATCCCGTCCGTGGCGCAGTGGACGGGCACGGCGTGGGTTGGCGCCGGCAGCGGCCCGCCCGTTTCCCCCTTGCAGCTGATCTCGTTCCAGAACGTACTCTACGCGGCCTGCCGCGCGTCCACGTCCTTGAGTGGACAACTCGCGACCTGGAACGGCGCCGCGTGGACGGTCGTCGCGACGTGCGACCGCCCGATCGAAGCCATGGCGGTGCGCAGCGGCGTCAGCATCTTCAACAGCTCCCTCTACGTCGGTGGCAGCTTCTCGCAGTGGACGGGCATCAATGGCACCGTCGCCGGGCCGGTCGTGCGATTTAGCCCGTCGGCCAATCAATGGACTGGGCTCGGCTTCACCGCCAGCGTGGGCGTCAAGGATCTCGCGGTGCGCTCGACCGGGCTGAGCACCACCGAAGTCGTCGCTGTCGAGTTCAACGGCCTGTGGCAGCAGAGCGGCGCGAGCTGGGTGCAGCTCGGTAGCCCGGTGACCAACTCGACCACCGTGACCTACCACAACGCCGCCTGGCACCTGATGACAAGGACAGCCAGCAGCCCGGCGGCGCAGCGACTGCAGGCTGGCAGCTGGGTGCCGTTGACGCCGCCGGCGCCGACGACGCCCCTCGGCCAGGTCTACGCGGCGCGTGCAGCCGGCAGCGACACGATCGTCGGCAGCAGCACGGGCCTGTGGCAGGGGAACCCCGGCAGTTGGAGCCCTCTCGGCAGCCTGACCGGCCGCGTCGACGAGGTCGCGCGCATGGCGAACGGCGACCTCGTCGTCGCCGGCTCCTTCACGGCACCCGGGCTGCCCGCCAACGTGCGCATCGCCCGCTGGAACGGCGTGAGCTGGTCCTCACTGGCAACGTCCGGCAATGGCACGGTCCTCGCGCTGCTGCCGCTGCCCAACGGAGAACTGCTCGCTGGCGGCAACTTCACGTCGATCGGCGGCGCCAACATTCCCTACCTCGCGCGATGGACGGCCGGTAGCTGGCAACCTCTCGGCGGCGGCGTCAACAACATCGTGCGAGCGCTGCTGCGCATGCCCAACGGCGACATCGTCGCTGGCGGTGACTTCACGCTCGCGGGCACATTGACCAACACCGCGCTGTATGCGGCGCGCTGGGACGGCACCGCTTGGACGGCGATGTCGGCGCCGGCGCCGGTGACGTCGCTCGCGACCGAAGCCAGTGGGACGTTGGTCGCCGCGAGCAACGGTGTCCGGCGCTGGGGTGGGAGCTCTTGGCAACTCGTGGTCGCATCGAGTGCAAGCTCGGTGCTCCCCCTGCCAAACGGCGACCTGATGGTGTCGAAGTTCTTCCCCACCGGTGGCCTCGCGCGCATCGCGCCGGACGGAACGGTGCGCAAGACCTATGGGATCGCCGATGGCGTGACCGACCTCGTCCTCGCCGAGGACGGCGACATCCTCGTCGCCGGCAACATCGATGGCGTCACTGGCGTAGCCAGCGCCGGCATTGCGCGCCTCGACGCGCCGTGCCCGGCGACCTCGGCGATCGCTGGCGCTGGCTGCACCGGAAGTGCTGGCCCGCTCGTGCTCACGCCGACCGACCTACCGTGGCTCGGCGGTACGTTCCGTGGCGTCGCCACCGGTTTGCCGGCGCTCGCATTCGGGGTCGGGGTGACCGGCTTCGCCCCGACGAGCGTGCCTCTGCTCTCGCTGTTCCCGGCCGCGGTCGCCGGCTGCACGCTGCACGCGCAGCCCGACCTGCTCGAAGTGGTGCTCGCCACCGCGGGCTCGGTGACGGTGCAACTCGTCGTGCCGAACAACCCAGTGCTCATCGGCCTCGTCGTGCAGCACCAGGTCGTGTCGCTGCAGTCCGACGCGGCGCTGAACTTCACCGAGGTCACGGCGACGAACTCGCTGCAGTTGACGTTGGGCACGCTGTGAACCGGCGAGCTGCGGACTAACAGCCCGTTGAAGAGCGGCTGCCGCGCTCGCAGGCAGCATGCGTTCTTCAACGGGCTGCTAAGCCACGAAGCACACGTCGGACGTTCGACTCCGCCATTGCCAGCCGCGCTGCATGGCGTAACAGATGCGCCAGCCTCTCACGTCGCGCGCCGCCGGCTGTGTCGCCGGGAGAGCCATTTCTAGTCACCTGGCATTTCGTGGCGGCAGGGTCAGGGTCGGTGCTCCCGTATCATCCGCCTAACGCGGGGGCGGCGGTGGAACAGGGGCGTCGGGCGGCAGCGCCATCACCAGTTCCTCGCTGATTCCGAAGTCGTCAATCAACAGGCGCAACTGCTCTTCTCGGGTGATTGGTGTTTGCTCGATGCTGCCGTCCGCGCGTATCTCCACCCGCTTTCCGAGCGCGATGCCAACTACCCGGTCGCCGCGATTGAGTCGCAGTGTCACGGAGTAGTTGAAGGGGCTCCACGGACGGGTCATTTCATGGCGATTGCGGAAGTCATTGCGTGAGGCTCCCAGATACTCGATGCGGCAGTCGAAGCCTGCGGGTCGGTGCAGCGGATGCCAAAAGACATGCCACAGCCCATCGCGCTGGCTGCAGGTTACGCCCCACGCGGGGTGGGGCACCGCAGTGGGCGCCTTTTCGAGGAGCAACGGTTCGCCGTGGAGGATCGAGGCATCCACCATGTGGCGGCGCCCGTCGAGATTGACAATCACGGTGGCGTGCCCTGGTGGCGGATTTGCCGAGGCCATCATTGTGCCTACGCCGCGCTCGGCATCGAAGCCCAGTTCGCAGAGCAGGCTGTGCAGCGCGCCGTTGGCTGGCCAACACGTGCCACCGGTGCCATGTGCGAGCCAGGCCTCGAAGAACTCGCTCGCGTCATCGCCCGCCAGCGGGCGACTGTCGCCGCTGCGCAGGTGAAGCAGTTTGCGGACGTTGTCGAAGGGGACGCGCAGGCACCACTGCGCGTAGAAACTGCGCAGTCCCTCCAGATCCGCCTCCGGCCGCTCCCGCAGGCCGAGTCCTTGGAGCACACGCTCGATCAGATCTGGCTCCAACGGGTCGTGCGGTATGGGTGTGGACTCCACGTGGTGACTCAACTGCAGCAGTGGTTGCGCCAAGTATGGGTGCGAAAGGCGTGGCGATACAGCCTGAGCGGGGTGGGACATCCAAAGGGCTCCCGGACCATTCTCAAGGCGCGGGGGATGCTAGTGGTGGCGGTCTGCACCGAGGAGATGCATTCCTTGGTTGCGACCGCCAGAGGGATGGCAGGAGGCTGTCCACGAGAATCGCCGACGCACAAGTCGCGAGAAGGGTAAGCAATTGCAACGACGCAGAGCCGAGGTCGTAGAATGCAGTTTCGCGCATGTGTGCGCAACGGGCGGCGCGCGATATAGGTGGATCCGCGGCCTGCTTGATGTCGGCAAGCGGTATCTCGTCACTATTGGGGGCACAGCCTTGGCGTGAGCGGCGCAAGCTGATTGGGGTCGGGAAGCCGAGGTGGTGACAGGCTATGCGAGCCTTCCTCGAGGCGTGTGCGGGTTTGTGGTCCAAGATCCTGGTGCGGATGGCGTCGAGGCGCTTAACAGCCCGTTGAAGAACGCATGGGGCCTGCGAGCCTGCCACCCAGGCCGATCTCCGCGTCGTGCTACCTGCGTCGAATCCATGGATTCGACTTCGTTCGCACTCCTTGATCTCGACCCGGCCGAGGCGCACACCTCCGCGCCTCAGCCGATCTGAGGCAGGGTTCGCGGCACGACCCAGCACGAGTCGTGCTTCTTGGCGCACGAGAAGTCACGGCCAACGGGCAGAGGCGCAACTCCCC
>CAMBXM010000216.1 GCA_945871815.1 Singulisphaera sp. GP187 | reverse complement strand
TGGGCCAATGATAGTGCTACGCGCGAAAGTAGGTTAGCGCCGGGTCATTACTTACGAAGGCCGCTTCTCTCGTCGAGGGAAGCGGCCTTTGTTCTTTTCTGCCCACTGGTTTTTTGGGCACCCGTTTTCGAGCGTCGGCATGCTGGCCCAGGTCCGGGCCAGATTGTCCCCGCGCTCTGTTCTGCAAGTTCGGTATCGCCGCAGCGAGCCGACCTAGCCGAATGACCTAGCCACTTGAGGGAAGGGCGCGGCCAGCTTCCCGGGGCTATGCGCTCGAACCATCAGATCCAGCTGTTGGTGAGCAGTTCGCCGAGGCCACCTGCCCCTGGAACCACGTACTGCACGTCGTTCAGGCCGCGCTCCTTGTCCCAATGGAATCCTGGCGCGGTGGCAAGCACGTCCGTCGACGAGAGCCCCCTATCGAGGCGGGCGGTGTAGAGCACCAACTCGGGGCAAACCGTAGTCACGCGTAGCAGTGCCTCCGGGGTGGCCATCAGATGCATGGCAATGATCTTTGCGGGCGGTCCGCCGTGGGCTTCGCGATAGACCTCGACGGCACGAGCAATGGTCCCCCCCGTTGCGCCCATCGGATCCGGGATCAGGAGCACCGCCCCATGGACGGGACCGCCAATCTTGGAGCCGTCGAGGCGGACGCCGGTTACGCGATGCTCGGCGTCGACGACGCGCGACATGTTCAAGAAGTCCAGGCGAACGTTGCGCGGTGGCAGGACTGCGGTGGCTGCGTCGTAGCAAACCTGCGCTGGCAAGATGCCAGCGCGGATGACGGCGCACACGATGAGCTTGGTCGTCCGGCAGAGGATCGGCCCATCGTAGTGCGCGCGTGGTTCGGTGGCCGTCATGCGCGTTGCCACCTGAGCCTGTACTGTCGGAAACTCTCGCGACAACACCTCTTGCAGTAGTCGCTTGTAGGCGGTGGTGACGAGCGCCGGTACCGCTTCGGTGCCAGTTTCCGGTGCACCGAGCCTAGCCAGCAGCGACAGAAGGTAGGTGTCGTCCAGGATGTGGACCTTCGGACCGTAGTGGTGGGCGAGCATGGCGGTGGGGCGACGCTGGATAGTGGATCGGGGTTAGGTTGCGGCCGCAAGGCTCCCCACGCACGCAGTCGACCGCTAGCTTGTTGCACCCCTTGTTGGCGACGCCATCAAGGGTGGAGCTCCAGCCGATTTCCCCAACGTCCATTGCCACTCCGCCCTGTGAGCCTCCAACACCCCTTCCGTGTCCTGATCCCACACGACTCAGTTCTGCGTCGGATTCGTGAAGTCGCAGCGGCGATTGCAGCGGACTTTCCCAACGAGCCGCCGCTCGGCATCGTCGTGATCGACGGTGCGCGGATGTTTGCCCGCCACCTCCAGAAGTATCTGCAGGTGGGCATGGAGTGGCACGAGCTGCGCGCCTCGTCGTACGGCTCAGGTACGACGAGCAGCGGCGCCGTGCAGCTTGGCGGTGAGGGGAGACTCAGCGTGGCAGGTCGAACGGTCCTCGTCATCGAGGACATCGTCGACACCGGTCGCACCATCGCCGCCCTCATGGAACGCTTCTTGGCGCAGGGGGCACGCGAGGTTCGCGTTGCGACGTTGCTGAGCAAGCCGGCGCGCCGCGTCGTGGAGGTGCCACTGCACTACACCGGATTCGAGATTCCCGACGAGTTCGTCATCGGGTTTGGCATGGACTACGCCGGCCGCTTCCGCGAGATCGAGGAAGTGGTGGTCTACGAAGAGTCGCGCGCACCAGCCGTCGGTTCCTGAGCGTCGCCGTGGGGGCGGATGGCCGGTTCTGTCACGACTGGTTCCGCTGCAAGCTAGGACCAGCTTGCGGCGACTCACAAAGCCGTCCTCAGAAGCCCAGTTCTTTGAGCAAGGCTGGCGCCGGAAGTACCGACTCGACGACCCAGAGCACGTAGCGAACGTCGCAACACACGTTGCGCGAGCGCTCGGCATTCCAGCCGAAGTCGCCGGCGACGTTTTCGAACACGCGATCAAAGTTGAGCCCGATCAGTTCGCCCTTGCCGTTCACGACGGGTGAGCCGCTATTGCCGCCGGTGGTGTCGGCATTGGTCAAGAAGCACACCGGCACGTCGCCAAGGCTCTCGTCGTAGAATCGGCTCTCCTTGCGTTTCGCCGCCGCCGTTAGCAGTGCCGCTGGATTGGCGAACGGTTCCGCCCCGGTCTCCTTGGCCAGAAGCCCTGCAACCGTCGTGCGCGGCAGATACCGGACCCCGTCTCGGGGCGCGTAGCCAGTCACCTCGGCGAGGGACACACGCAACGTGCTGTTGGCGTCGGGATAGAACGCCTTGCCCCGGAATGCCTCCTGGGCCTCGATCCACCGCCGTCCTGCCAGCAGCATCTTGCCCTGGCGTTCCCGCATCGCGCGCTGGAGCCCGCGTCGCTCCGCCGCGATTCCTCGGGCCAACTGGATGAGCGGGTCCTGGCTCTCGGTGAGCGTGTCTGGAGCACCCGCGAACAGCAGCTTGCGCCCGGTGCCCGTGCCCATGGTGGACTGCGCCAGCAGTTCGCGCGCGACGACGAGGCCAGAGGGCTGAACGGCCATCGTCGGCAGCGAGGCCGTGCCTTGGAGTCGGCGGTCTGCGGGCAGGCTCCGCAGTTCGTCCAGGACGATCCCGAGGATCGGCAGTTGGACGGTTTCGAGGTCCTTCTCGAGTTCCTCGACACCGAGTTGGGCGACCAGTTGTGCCGGCAATGGGTCCTTGCGGTCCGTTGCCGCGGCACACGCTTCTACGAGGGCCTCGACCAGCGGCGCGTCGTCGAGGAGGTTGGTGGCAAAGCCAACGGCGATCTCGCGGTCGATGCTCTTCGCTTCGTCTTCGTCGATGGCCAGCAACTCTGCGAGCACGTTGCCCCACCGCTGCGACCGTTCCGGTGTCGCTGCGATCCACTTCAGCAAATCGGCTTCTTCGCGTCGCTTGCGATCTGCCACTGCGTTGCGGCGAAGGCCAAAGATCATCCCGCGGGCGTTCTTCTGCACGTTGGCCAGCGACTTGATACGACTGGCGTGATCGAGTTCTGCTTGGTCGCTGGTCTTGGCTTGGGCCTCGAGGACAGCGATCGTTGCGGTAAGGAGTTGGTCGCGCTTTGGGTAGACGTAGCCTTCCCGAGTCGCAACCGAACGGCTGGTCTTGTAGCGCTGGGTGTTGCCCGGGTAGCCCATCACGATCGCCAGGTCCTTTTCGTGCGCACCCTGTTTGGCGACCCTCAGCGCATGTTGCGGTCGGAACGGGACGTTGTCGGCGGCGAATGGCGCAGGGTTTCCGTCTTTGCCGACGTAGGCGCGGAAGAAGGAGAAGTCGCCCGTGTGCCGCGGCCACTCCCAGTTGTCGACTTCGCCACCGAACTCGCCGATCGCGCGTGGCGGCGCGTAGACCAGGCGCACGTCTGTGATCCGCGTCCGGTAGTAGAGATGGTACTCCTTGCCCTCCAGAAAGCTGGCGACGCTGCAGACGGTGTCGCGTTCTTTCTGCTGCCCCTCAGCGACGAGCTTCGCGGTTGTCTGTTGCGTGATAGTCCATCGTTCCAGGTCGGTCTTCGCGGTCTCTTGCGCCGCGTGAACTGTTGCCGTGACGTTTTCGATCCGCTTCAGAACAAACGCGACCATGCCGTCGGCCGGCAACTCGGCCGCGCGATCCGGGGCGGCGAACCCGTCGCGAAGCCAGTTGTGTCCGGGTGTGCTCAACGTGGCCACGGCATCGAATCCGCAGTGGTGGTTGGTCACCATCAGACCGTCCGCAGAAACGAACGACGCCGTGCAGCCGTTGATTTGCACGGTCGCCGACAGCACGCCGCCGCGTTCAGGGTGCCAGAACTCGTCCTTGGTCATCTGCATCCCGCGCTGTTGCAGCGCCTGCCAGTCCCAGTCCCGCACTTGTGTGGGGAGCCACTGACCTTCGTCAGGCAGTAGCGCGACGGCGATCACGAACAACAAGGCAGAACGTGCGATCATGGCGTGGAGGGGAGCAGTGGTTGAGCCGCACTTGACGCGGCCGAGGTCTTCGGATTCTCGGCGCGGTGGGACCAGAGGTCGAGCGCTATCCTCGCCGCATGCTACGCGCTGCGATTCTGGTGTTGTTGCTCCTCCACAGCGGTCAGGCGGCGGCGCAGAACTCGACGCGCAAAGTGCGTATCGAGCCGTCGCCCGCGGCCGCGCGAGCGGGCAACTCGATCGAATGGCTCGATTCCTTCGAGGCCGCAATCGCCGCCGCCAGGGCCGCCGACAAGCCCGTGTTTTGGTATGTCCCAACGCTCGCCGACTCGCCGATGGACCGCCAACCGGAGATCGATCGCTACATGTTGGCAGGGCCGTTCTCGTGGCCATCGACGATCGGGCTGTTGCGCGACCATTGCATCTGCCTGCGACTGGCGCCGTCCGGGGCGCTGCAGAAGCAGTTCGAGCTTGTTCGCGGTGCGTTCATCGAACCGGGCTACCTGCTGCTCGACCGCGACGGCAAGGAACTCGAACGACTGCACTCACTGACTACCTTCCACCCGCAGTGGTTCGAGGCGCCATTGCGTCGCCGGTTCGCGATGCCGCTTGGCTCCTTCCCGTGCACACCGGCATTGCAGGACGCTTGGGCGGCGTATCGGCGCCGGGATTTCGCCGCCTGTGAAGCGGCTCTTTCGGCAGTGCTGGTTCGCGATGCGGCCTCCGACCTGGTCGCCGAGTCGCTGTTCTTGCGCGGTGCAGCGCTGCGTCGTCAGAACCGCGAAGTGGACGCCGTGGCATCATGGCGGAGCGTCGTCGACGATCACGCGAGCACGCTCTGGGCGGCGAAGTGCGCGATGGAGATCGAAGGTCACGGACCGTTCTCGCGTGGGTTCGAGGATTTTGGACCTCTGCCAGAACGCGTGCTGCGCGATCTCGACGAGGGGTCTCGCGCGCCGCGCGGCAGCTACACCGAGGCCGAGCTCTGGCTTCGCGGGGTCGAGTTCCTACTCAGCATGGCGGATAGCGACGGGGTACTGCGCGACAGTATCTACGACTTCGGCGGCACGGATAGCCTCGCCAACGTCCATCTCGCCGTGAGCTTCCTTTGCGGCGAGGCTCTGCTGCAGGCGAGCGCGCGCGCCGATGCGGCTGCCCTGGTCCTGCCCGCCGATCTGCGCGCCGGCATCGAGCGTCGCCTGCAGCAGCTCCTCGTGGCCGCCAGCGACGACAGCCGGTTTGCACTCGAGGACCGCGACGAGATCCTCTGGGCCAATGCCTACCGGGCGCGCTTTCTGTCGCGGTGGGTCGAGATGCGCAGCGCCGACCGCGAAAAGGGGCGGGCGGTTCTCGGTCCCGCAGTCGCGGCGTTGTGCTCCTTGCAGCCCGAAACTGGCATGTGGTTCCACGAGTACGGCAACCCCTTCGCGGTAGCGACCGCACTGCAGGGTCTTGCCTTCGCCAAACGCTCGGGTGAGGAGATCGCGCCGACCATCGTCGCTCGCGGTATCGCCGCGCTGCAGAAGTGTCGGACGGAGCAAGGTGCCTACACCTACGGCGACCCGGGCAGCCGCGCGCCGCGGGCGACTGTCGCCGCCGCCGCCGGCCGCATGCCTCTGTGCGAGCTGGCGCTGATGCTGTGGGGCAAGAGCGACGAGGCCTCGGTTCAACAGGCTCTTGCCGCTGCCTTTGAGCACCACGGATTGCTCGCTGCCGTGCGCAAGTATGACGATCATGCCGATCGCCACGGCTACGGCGGCTTCTTCTTCTGGTTCGACATGCTGGGCCGCGCCGAAGCGACGATGCAGCTTGCGCCCGGGGCCCAGCGCGAGCTGTGGCGCGCGCAGCAGAAGAAGCTGATCCTCGACTTGCCGGAGTTCGACGGCTGCTTCGTGGACAGCCATGAACTCGGCCGCTGCTACGGCACCGCGATGGCGTTGCTCTGCCTCGCGGCGTTGGTGGGGTGATTCCCGAGTTTGGATGCCGTCGCGCCTTGTCTGCCCGCAGGGTGTTGCGTTGCCGCTCTTCAGGGCGTCGACCGGCGCGCGGCTTTGGCGCAGCGCTTTGCCCACGCAGCGCAGAGCCCGCTGCCATGGAGCAGAACTTCGGCGTGACAACTGCACCCGCCAGAGGTCTCTAGAAGTGGTTCCACCAAGCGCCAGCGGCGGCGGCCGACGCGTCGTGTTGACGGCTGCGTCGCAGACTCTCCGCGGGATCTGCGGATTCCACGACGAGTCCGCTCCTTGCCATCGGACGTCGTTGCGCGGCCTCGCTCGCAGGCCAACTGGGAAACAACTTCTAGGGCTCGCGGCGGCGTCATCGCGGCAATGGGTGCGTGGTATCGACCGCCGTCGCGTTGGGGTGGTCACGACCCTGCACGACGAGGTCGCCTGCGACGGCCGTTGCCAACGTCTCAATGCCCTGCGCGAGTGCGAGGCGGCCGAGCGCGGAGACGCCGTCGCCATGTTGGTTCGAGGCCAGACAGAGTCGCGGTGAGACGGCGCGCAGCAGTGCCAGTGCACCCTCGTTAGGCCGACCGTGGTGCGGCAGGACCAGCACATCGGCGCGCGTCGCGATCCCCTGGCTCAGGGCTGCTGACACCCCGGCCTCTTCGGC
>CAMBXM010000215.1 GCA_945871815.1 Singulisphaera sp. GP187 | reverse complement strand
CCAAGGAGATCGACTCTCCCTCTTCCCCTTGCCTCCCGAAGCCCCCCCGGGCCCCGTTTGGTGCGGGAGTTTCTGATCTGGAGCCGCGGCCGCAGGCGCAGGTGAGGACTGCGCTTGCCAAGGAGTGCCGCCGGCATTTGGCGCACCAGTGCCAATCCCCATAGCCCGCTCCGAACACAGCACCCGCCGCCCGCGGCACCGACCTGGAGCGAGCCAGGTCCGTACGTGCCTGCACCTGCGCCCAATGGGCAGCAAAGTACAGGTTCGCGCCACGCGCGAAGCTGAGGTGGGTTGCATGGAAGCCGAGAGGGGAGAGCGAACCGGGCCAGCGGTGCGGTGGGATGAGGAGCCCACCAGCTCGCTGCCGACCATCGCGACAGAACTGGTGCCGAGCGCGCAGAGATTTCTTGGGACTTGTCGCCGCGATGCCACGGGGCCGTCCCTTGTCGCCCGCCACCGGACTTCCCAACCAGCCCATGCATTATATTGCATCGTCTGCTAGCGATCTTCGTGCGATATGCTGCTTGTGCGTAGAACTGGGCCGCGGCAGCATGTTCGCCTCACAGACTCGACCGCCTCCCCAGCTGTCCTTCCATGATCGACTTCAATCGGCACCCCAACACCTACCGGCATTGGCAGCTCAGCTTCTCCGGCGATACCGCCATGCTGCGCATGAACGTGAACGCCGAGTTCCCGTATGCCGCGGGCTATGAACTGAAGCTGAACAGCTACGACCTGGGCGTCGACATGGAGCTGTGCGATGTGGTGCAGCGGCTTCGCTTCGAGCACCCAGAAGTAAAGGTCGTCGTCGTTGGCAGCGCCAATGAGCGCGCCTTCTGCGCCGGCGCCAACATCTGGATGCTGGCCGAGAGTACCCATCCCTTCAAAGTCAATTTCTGCAAGTACACCAATGAAACGCGCCTCAGTCTCGAGGACGCGAGTCGCCACTCGGGGTTGAAGTCGATCTGCGCCATCAATGCAGCGTGCGCTGGCGGTGGCTATGAACTGGCGCTCGCCTGTGACGAGGTCCACCTCGTCAATGACAACAACTCGGCGGTGTCTCTGCCCGAGGTGCCGTTGCTCGCGGTGTTGCCGGGTACCGGTGGCCTCACGCGCCTCGTCGACAAGCGCAAAGTACGCCGCGACCGCGCCGACGTGTTCTGCACGATGGCCGAGGGCCTGCGCGGCAAGCGCGCACTCGCGTGGGGCCTCGTCGATGCAATCTGGCCGAAGTCGCAGTTTGCCGACAAGGTCAACGCCCGCGCCAAAGAACTCGCGGCGTCGCTGCCGAACAAGGGGACGAAGGGCATCGCGCTGCCAGCGATCCACGGCAAGGCGAACGACAGGGGTTTCGCCTACGACCACGTCGAGGTCGAGATCGACGCCAGTAAGCGCACGGCCACGATCACGGTGCACGGCCCCAAGGGCCAACAACCGAAGACCGGCGCCGACTACGAAGCCGCCGGCGCCTCGGCCTGGGCACTGCAGTGCATGCGCGAACTCGACGACGCGATCTGTCAGCTTCGCTTTGGCTACGAAGAGATCGGCCTGTTGGTGTTGAAGACCCGCGGCGATCGCGCGGCGCTGCTGCAAGTCGAGAAGGACCTGCTCGCCAATCGCTCCAACTGGTTCGTCAACGAGATCCTGTTGCAGATGGCGCGGACCTGCCGGCGCTGGGATCTCAACGCGCGCTCGATGTTCGCCCTCGTCGACCAGGACTCCTGCTGCGCCGGCGTGTTCTTGGAACTGACGCTCGGCTGCGACCGCGTCTACCTGCTCGACGACGACCGCGCGCAGATGGCGTTCGGCCCGCTGAGCAACGGCGCGCTGCCGATGACGCACGGCATCACGCGCCTGCAGAACCGCTTCCTCAAAGACCCGGCGCACGCCGCGACCCTGGCCGCGGAACAACCCGTGCTCGCTGGCAGCGAGGCCGACGAACAAGGCCTCTGCACCTTCCTGCTCGACCAGGTGGACTGGGAAGACGACACGCGCATCGCGATCGAAGAACGCGTGTCGCTGTCGCCCGATGCCCTCACCGGCATGGAAGCCTCACTGCGCTTTGGCGGCGCCGAGAACTGCGACAGCAAGATCTTCGGCCGCTTGAGCGCTTGGCAAAACTGGATCTTCACGCGCCCGAACGCCACTGGCGACGAAGGCGCACTGACCCGCTACGGCGCGCCCGAGAGCGCCAAGTTCGATTGGAGAAGGACGTGATCCGATGAGCAGCGTCGACCTCGAAGCCAAGATCCCGAACAACGTCGGCCTGCGCGACAACAAGCGCCTGATGATGGCCTTGGAGAAGTGGCAGCCCAAGTTCCTCGACTGGTGGACCACTGTCGGCCCCGTCGATTTCAACCAGCACAACATCTACCTGCGCACCGCCGTCGGCGTCGGCCAGGGCGGCTGGGCGCACTTCGATTACGTGAAGATGCCGGACTACCGCTGGGGCATCTTCCTCGCCGAAGGTCCCGCGGATCGCAAGATCCACTTCGGGGACAGCATCGGCGACAAAGTGTGGAACGAGGTCCCTGGAGAGTTCCGCAATCGCCTCCGCCGCTTGATCGTGACGCAGGGCGACACCGAGCCGGCGTCGGTCGAGCAACAGCGCCTGCTCGGGCACTGCTGCCCGTCGCTCTACGACCTGCGTTCGTTGTTCCAGGTCAACGTCGAAGAAGGCCGTCACCTGTGGGCGATGGTCTACCTGCTGCAGACCTACTTCGGCGCCGACGGTCGCGACGAAGCCGAAGCGATGCTCGAGCGCCACAGCGGCGATCAAGACAACCCGCGCATCCTGCAGGCGTTCAACTACCCGGTGACCAACTGGCTCGACTTCTTCTGCTTCACGGCCTTCATGGACCGCGACGGCAAGTACCAGCTGGCCTCGTTGGCGGAGTCGAGCTTCGACCCGCTCGCGCGCACGACGCAGTTCATGCTCGCCGAAGAGGCCTATCACCTGCAGACCGGTGAGAACGGCGTCGGCCGCATCATCAAGCGCACGGGCGAACTGATGGCGCAGGGCACAGACCCGCGCACCGTCGGCGCGCTCCCGCTCGACATCATCCAGAGATATGTGCACTTCTGGTTCACGGGTTCGATGGACCTGTTCGGCGGCGAGGACAGCACCAACGCCGCCGAGTCGTTCGCCAGCGGGTTGAAGGGCCGCTACCGCGAGAGCGACGGCATCTACAAGGATCCGAAGGCGCTCAATGCCAACTACTCGCTCGAAGTGCCGACCGAGGACGGCAAGATCGAGAGGCGCGACATCCCGCTTCGCCGCGCGATGAACGCCGTGTTGCTCGACGCCTACATCGCCGACTGCAAGCGCATCGTCGAGCGCTGGAACCGCGAGCTGGAGAAGCTTGGGGTGTCGGAGCGGATCGCCCTCCCGAACCACAAGTTCCACCGCTATCAGGGTGTCTACTCGGGCTTCAAGTTCAACCCGGCGGGTGAACTGATCGACGAAGCGACGTGGACGCACAACCACACGAAGTGGCTGCCGACGCAGCAGGACCGCGACTACGTCAACTCGTGCATGGTCAAGGTGACGACGCCGGGCAAGTTCGCCAACTACATCGCGCCGCCCCAGCAGGGCGTGAACGACAAGCCGATCGAGTTCGAATACGTGAAGTTCCACTGATCACGGATCCCAGATCACGGATCGGCCGCGGGCCCGAGCCCGTTCGCCGCGCGCGCACTCTCTCGTTGTCGCGCGCGGCGCCCATGACGCCTCTCCATAGCCACTCATGACCAATCGACTTTGCTACGTCTGCGAAGGCGGCGACTGCACCGAGAAGGGCAGCGGCGATGTCTTCGATCGCCTGCGCGACCTGATCAAGACGTTCGATCCGAACCAGGAACGCATCAAGATCCGGAGGTACCCGTGCTTCGGCGCGTGCGATCAAGGGATCAACGTCACGCTGTATCCCGACAAGGTTTTCTATAGCCAGGTGACGGTCGAGGATTTGCCGGCGATCGCCAAGCACATCCAGGGGGAAGGGCCGAAGGTGGATGCGTTGTGCGGGAAGGTGCCGCCCGATGTGGAGCAGATCATCTGGGACATGCTCGATAGCCCGTACTGAGGCGTAAGCGCCCGGTAGACACCATCTGGTCGGCGAGTTCCTGGCAGCCACGATCGGGTGCATGAAGAACTCGACCGAAGCGAAGTGGAGACGACTGGTGTCGGAGCAGGAGCAGAGCGGGCAGACGGCAAAGGCCTTCGCGGCGTGCAGGGGAGTGTCGCTGTGCACCCTCTACTGGTGGCGGAGCCGGCTGTCGCGCCAGTCCACAACGACGTCGGCCCCGCCGACCGCGCCGGCACTGGTGCCGATCGCGGTGCGTGACGACCGCCGAGTCGGCGGTGACGCCAGGCCCCGGACCGCGGCTTTCGAGCTGCATCTCCGTGGCGACCTGATGATCCGGGTGCCTGCCGGTTTCGACGATGGCGACCTGCGGCGATTGCTGGAGGCGCTCCAACCATGCTGAGCCTCCCGACCGCAGTGAAGATCTACTTGGCGCGCGGCGCGACCGACATGCGCAAGTCCATCGATGGTCTGTCTGGACTGGTGCAGCATCAGCTCGCGCAGGATCCGATCAGCGGGCACCTGTTCGTCTTCTGCAACCGTGGCCGTGACCGCATCAAGATCCTCTACTGGGAGCAGTCGGGCTATTGGCTGCTCCACAAGCGGCTGGAGAAGGGCACGTTTGCGTGGCCGGTGCCGGCGGAGTGCGCGACCACGCAGATCGAGATGACCTCAGCCGAGCTCGCGGTGATGTTGAGTGGCATCGATCTGCAGCACGCAAAAAAGAGGCGTTGGTATTCGCGAACTGCGTGAAAGAGAAAACCGCGGTGCCGTGTTGCGTGCGTATAGACGCATGTGACAGCGACGAGCGAAGTCCTTGGCGATGACCCGGTGCAGCTGCGAGCGCGCATCGGTGAACTCGCCACAGATCTCGCGAAGGAGCGGCAGGAGAAGGCCAAGCTGCTCGAGACCAATGAGCAGCTGAAGCTGCTCGTCGCGCAGTTCCGCCACATGATCCACGGCCGCCGCAGCGAGCGCTTCGTCGACCAACCTGGTCAGGGCAAGCTGGCCTTTGCAGTCGAAGAAGCATCGCCAATGCCGGCCCCGCCGCATGTCGGCGAAGCTCCCGACGAAGAGCACGAGGGCGAACAGAAGCCGCCGCGCACTCGCGGTGTTCGTCGGCAACGCAGCGACCTGCCGCGCGTGCGCACCGTGATCGAGCTGCCAGAGGCTGAGCGGATGTGCGGTTGCTGCAAGCTGCCGATGCAGCCGATTGGCGAGACCGTGACCGAAGAGCTCGACTACCAGCCGGCGGTGCTGCAGGTGCGCGAGATCGTCCGCATCAAGTACGCGTGCAAGGCGCACGAGGAAGCTGGCGTCGCTGTGCCAGCGATGCCGGCACGGCCGATCGCCAAGGGCGTCGCCGGGCCGAGCCTCATCGCCCAGGTCGTGGTCAGCAAGTACAAGGACCACCTGCCGCTCTATCGCCAGAACAAGATCTTTGCGCGCTTCGGTGTCGACATCCCCGAGTCCACGCTCTGCGACTGGATCAAGGATGCGGCGCACCTGCTGATGCTGGTGGTGGCTGCGATCCGACTGTCGATCCTGCGATCCTGCTGCATCAACAGTGACGACACCGGCATCCTGGTGCAGGACAAGACCCAGCAGGGCGGCAGCAAGAAGAGCTTCCTGTGGGTCTATGTCGGCGATCAAGGCGAAGTGGTGTTCGACTTCACCGCTGGTCGCACACGCGATGGGCCGCGCAACTGGCTGGGTGATTTCCGCGGCTATCTGCAAGCCGACGCCTATTCGGGCTACGACGCCGTCTTCCGCGAAGGCAAGGGCGGGCTCGTCGAGGTCGGGTGCATGGCACACGCGCGCCGCAAATTCTTCGAGTCGATTCCTACGGCCAAGCAAGCCGCTACCGATGCCGTGGCCGCCATTCGCGTGCTCTATGCCGTCGAGCGCGAGGCCAAAGAACTCGGGCTTGCTCCCGACCAACTCAAGGCTCTGCGTCAGGAACGTAGCAAGCCGATCCTCGAGCAAATGCTGCCCTGGCTGAACGCGCAGAAGTCAGTCTTTCTGCCCAAGAGCCCGATGGGCAAAGCCATCGGCTACGCACTCAACCAGTGGGCGGCGCTCATATGCTACCTCGACGACGGTCGCCTCTCGATCGACAACAATGCCGCCGAGCGCGCGCTGCGCCCCGTCGCCGTGGGACGCAAGAACTGGCTCTTCGCTGGCAGCGCCGAGGGTGGCAAGCGTGCCGCCGTGCTCTACTCCATCATTGGGAGCTGCGCGCTTCAGGACGTCGAGCCGTGGGCATACCTGAAGGACGTACTGCAGCGACTGGCTGAAGGCGAGAAGCCCGAGACGCTCACGCCGCGCCTGTGGAAGGCAGCGCGCCAGACCGTGACCGTGACAGCGGGCGCAGTCACAGCAAACTGACGCACCGCGGCGCCGACTGCGCCAGCGATGGCCGCCAGCGCGCACCGCTCCCGCCGCAGCACCCGGCCGCCGCCGTGCCCGCCGCCGCCCGCGGACGTGCTGTCTACCGGGTGCTTACG
>CAMBXM010000214.1 GCA_945871815.1 Singulisphaera sp. GP187 | reverse complement strand
GCCTACGAAGTGACGACGCTGCTGCGCAGTGACCTCGCTCGCCGCTACGTGGGTGCGGAACCGGCGGTGTCCAGGCTGTCGTAAGCGCGACGTCGCGCCGCCCGGCGTCGTCGGGTCAGAAACCGCAGGCGCTCACTTCGCCGCACCGGGCGCCGCGGTAACGTGCTCGCCCCCGCACGCGCACCCAACCCATGCACTCCGTCCTCTTGTCCGCGGCCATCGGCCTCGCTTTCGGCTTCGGCGGCTACTTCTTCGGCGCCTGGCAGCTGATCTGGGCAATCCTCTTCACTTTGGTGCTGACGATCGTCGCCTTCGTGGTGCTCGCGCGCCGCTTGACGAAGCGCTTGCAACCAATGATGGTCCGAGTGCAACAGCAGATGGAAGCGCGCATGCCGGATGCGGCAATGCAGAGCCTTCGTGAGTTGCTGCCACACGGCAAGTGGATGCCTCTGCTCGAAGGCCAGATCTATGCGCAAATGGGCATGCTTTCGTACCAGTTGGGCAAGCGCGACGAAGCGATCGAGTTGCTCAAGAAGTCCTCGCGCCGCCTGCCCGACGGCCAGATCGTGCTGGCGGTGATGCAGTACGGCAAAGGCGAGAAGGCCGTGGCGCTGCAGACGCTGCAGCTCGCCGGCATGGTCAGCAAGAAGCACTCGCTGCTGCACAACGTGCGCGCGTGGCTGTTGGCGAAAGAAGGCCGCGCGGACGAAGCGATCGCCGTCCTGGCGGCGTTCACCAAGAAGAACCTGACCGACGAGACCAGCAAGGACAACCTGCTGCGCTTGCAGAACGGCAAGAAGATGTCGATGAAGTCGTTCGGCTTGATCTGGTATGCGCTCGGCTTCGAGACACCGCCGCCGGAGATGGGGCAGATGCAGCAGGCGCGGAAGGGGTTCCGCACGCCGCCGAAGCAACGCGGCGGCGGCTGAGTCAGCGCGCTGGTGCGCGGCCAGCAGAGGTGTCCCAGTGGAGGTGTCCCTGTGGCGAGGACACATTCGCCCCAACCTGTCCTTCGTCCAAGGACACCTTGCCGTCAGCGCCGAACGAGTCGGAGCGCCGCCGCGGCCTCAGTTGCGCCGCAGGTTGAGCTTGCTGATGCTGACGCCAGCGGACTCACGACGTTGAGCACCTTGACCGTGACGATCTGACCGGCCTTCACCACTTCGCGCGGGTCCTCAACGAAGCGATCCGCCAGCTGGCTGATGTGGACCAACCCGTCCTGGTGCACACCGACGTCGACGAAGGCGCCGAAGTTCGTCACGTTGGTGACGACGCCTTCGAGCTGCATGCCCGGAGTCAGGTCCTCCACCTCCTGCCCACCTTCTTGGAAGGTCGCGGTTCGGAGTGTGGGAGCGAAATCGCTGGAGAGGTTGACCGATCCGATCCAGCCCGGAACAGTGGTTCTGTCGGCACGGGCTCGATGGACTTCGATCAGGCTCGGCTGCTGCGACCTACGCGCAAGGAGTGCGCGGTCTCGATGCCAGGAGTATCGCCATGTCCCGCAGAAGGTCTGCTCAGCGCGTCTACTACATGGTGTTCGTCCTGACGGCGGGAGGTGTTCCTTCGCCGGCAGGGTGGATCCAGATCGTCAACTGAGGAGCTCGAACGCCATGAGGTTGCCGAAGTCGTTGATTGCGCAATTCTGCGCGGCCGGGTCTCTACTGGGGCAACAGCTGCTCTGGGAGGTCCCGGCAGCCGCCTACTCGGGCTACAATGCCTGCTCCGCGTTCGGAGATTACAACCTCGATGGCTACAGGGATCTGCTTGCCTATCGGAGTGCCGGCCGGAGCCCGTTGACACAAATCAGCGTCTGCATCCTATCGGGGCGCGACGGCACCTTGCTTCATCAGCACATTCTCTTCTGGGGGATCGACAACCCTCAATGGGCAGGCGACTTCGACGGCGACGGCTACGACGAGTACACATGGTCGTCCAGCTTCGTGATTCACATCTACTCGCCTCGGCGGGGGATCGAACTCTTCAATCTTCTCCCGCCCGGACCCGGTGATTTTGGATTCGCCAAGGAGCCCCGCATCGACCTCGATGGAGACGGACTGAGTGACCTCCTGGCTGCGACGGCGCGCTCCTTCGATTCCAGCTTGTATGCCTATGACCACGTCGGTGCGCTCCGCTATGTCATCCCGGCATCGGTCCACGGTTGGGTGATCCAGAGCATCGCCAATGTCGGTGACCGAGACGGGGACGGTGGCGAGGACTTCCTGGTCGGGGCCGTGGGCGGGGCGCTTGCCGAAGGCGGCGCCTTCCTGTACTCGGGTCGAACTGGCACCCTGCTGCGCTTCCACCCAGGACTGCAGGCCTACGACCTGCTGGGTGACGCTGTGGCTCTTGCGGGTGACCTCGATCTGGACGGCGTCTCGGATTACCTCGCGAGCAGTGCTGCGAGCTTTTTCTCTTTGCGTCAGGTGACGGTCGCCTGGTCCGGGGCCGATGGCTCCGTCATTCGCGTTTGGCAGGACCCGAACTTCCAGCTCGGTTCGCCGGTCAGCGCCAAGTTCGACGCCGATCTCGATGGCATTCCCGACGTGCTGTTCGCCTGCCCAGGCTGCCAACCCGAACAGTATGTCTGGGGTGTGGTGCAGGTGATCTCGTCGCGGGACGGGTCGATTCTGCACCACGCGCAGCAGAGCCGATTCCCGTTCCAAGGCAACTACGGCTGGTTTGTTGCAGAACTCGGAGTTCAACCTGGGAGCCCTCATCCAGTGCATGCACTTACGTTCATGGATGGTGGCCAAGGAGCTGGCACGATCCAAGCCTGGCGCAGCGAACCGCGCCGCTCCAACCTCTCGGGCGCCGCCTGCACGAACCTAGGCACCGCGATGATCCCCGGCTTCCGGGCCACACCGACCGGCTCCCGACTCCAGATCGCGAACGCACCGCCGGGCGCACTCGCGTGGTGCATCCTCGGCGACGGCGTCGCCACCACGACGGGTGGCCTGCCTCTGCCCGTCGGCCTTGACGCCCTTGGCTTCCCCGGCTGTTCGCTGCTCGTGCCGATGGACTTCGTCAGCGCGAAGCCGACCGGCGTGTCTGGCATCGACCGCGGCTATGCCGCCTTCGATCTGCCGGTGCTGCCCGCTACGACCGGCGGCCGTCGCTTCGCCGTGCAGTGGCTCGTGCTGGATCCGGCGACCGGCCTTGAGGTCTGGACCGCGCGGCGCGACTTCTGGCTGCGGTGACGGAGTGCGAATGCGGACCCGCGGCGCTCAGTTGCGCCGCAGGTTGAGCTTGCTGAGCGCCGCGGCGAGCGGGCTCACGACCTCGGGCTCGGGCTTGCGCGGAGTTGGTGCGGGCCGCGGGTCGCGGTTGCCGCGCGGATCGCGATTGCCGCCGCCGCTGTAGCCGCCGCTGCTGCGCGCGCCGGCAGACCCTGCGGCCGCGTGGCTGTCGCCGCGTCCACCAGCCGGCCGTTCGTGCAGCTTCATCGTCAGCGCGATGCGTTGCCGTGGGATGTCGACCTCGAGCACCTTGACCGTGACGATCTGACCGGCCTTCACCACCTCGCGCGGGTCCTCGACGAAGCGATCCGCCAGCTGGCTGATGTGGACCAATCCGTCCTGGTGCACGCCGATGTCGACGAAGGCGCCGAAGTTGGTCACGTTCGTCACCACGCCCTCGAGCTGCATGCCCGGAGTCAGGTCCTTCACTTCCTGCACGCCTTCCTGGAAGGTCGCGGTCTTGAACTCCGGACGCGGGTCGCGCCCCGGCTTCTCGAGCTCCTGCAGGATGTCGGTCACCGTCGGCACGCCGAAGCGTTCGTCGGCGAACTTCTTCGGGTCGAGCGACTTCAAGAAAGCGCGGTCGCCGATCAGGTCGCGGATCGCGCGGCCGCTCGCTTCGAGGATGCGTTCGACGAGCGGATAGGCCTCGGGGTGCACCGCGCTCTGATCGAGCGGGTTCTTGCCGCCTTGGATCCGCAGGAAGCCGGCGCACTGTTCGAAGGCCTTCGGCCCGAGGCGGGTCACCTTCAACAGGTCCTTGCGCGACTCGAAGGCGCCGTGCTCGTTGCGGTGCGCGACGATGTTCTTGGCGAGCGTGCTCGACAGACCGGCGACGCGGGCCAGCAGGTCTTCGCTCGCGGTGTTGAGGTCGACGCCGACGCCGTTCACGCAGTCCTCGACGACGCCGTCGAGGGCACGCGCGAGGCGCGTTTGGTTGACGTCGTGTTGGTACTGACCGACGCCGATCGACTTCGGGTCGATCTTGACCAGTTCGGCGAGCGGGTCCTGCAAGCGGCGAGCGATCGACACGGCGCCGCGCAGCGTCACGTCGAGCTCCGGGAACTCCTGCGCCGCGCGTTCGCTGGCCGAGTAGACCGACGCGCCGGCTTCGCTGACGACGAGCTTCTGCACCTTGCCGCCGGCGAGCTTCAACAGCTGCGTCACCAGCTTGTCGGTCTCGCGCGAGGCAGTGCCGTTGCCGATGGCGATCAGTTCGACGGCGTGCTTCTCGCACAGGACCGCGAGGATCTTCAGCGAACCGTCCCAGTCGTCGCGCGGCGGGTGCGGGTAGATCGTCGTCGTCGCCAGCAGCTTGCCCGTTCGATCGACGACCGCGACCTTGCAGCCGGTGCGGATGCCTGGGTCGAGGCCGAGGATGGCCTTCGGCCCTGCGGGTGCCGCCAGCAGCAGGTCGCGCATGTTGTTGGCGAACACCGCGATCGCCTCTTCCTCGGCGCGTTCGCGCACGGCGGTGAACATCTCGCTCTCGAGGTGCAGCGCCAGCTTGACCGACCAGCAGAGGCGCGCCGTGTCCGCGAGCCACGCGTCGGCTTTGCGGTTCTGGTTCTGGATGCCGAAGCGACGCATGACCAGGAGCTGGCCTTGGCCGGTCGGATCCTCGGTCGCCGGGGCGTGTTGGTCGCCGAGGCCGAGCCCGAGGTCCAAGAAGCCCTCCTTGCGCGCGCGGAACATCGCCAGCGCACGGTGACCCGGTACGCGGTCGAGCGGCTCGTCGTGCGTGAAGTAATCGCGGAAGCGCTGCGCCTCCGGATCTTGTTCCTTGTCCTTGCGCACGCGGCTCGTCAGGAACGAGTCGTTCTTGAGCCAATGTCGCGCTTCGCCGACGAGCTGCGCGTCTTCGGCGAAGTTCTCCATCAGGATGTAGCGCGCGCCGTCGAGGGCCGCTTGCGTGTCGGCGACACCGCGCTCGGTCGACACGAAGGTCGCTGCGAGCACTTTCGGATCGTGCGTCGGATCGGCGAGGAGCTGCTGCGCGAGCGGTTCGAGCCCGGCTTCGCGCGCGATCGTCGCCTTGGTGCGCCGCTTCTGCTTGTAGGGCAGGTAGAGGTCTTCGAGCTGCTGCTTGGTCTCGGCGCCATTCACCGAGCGCTTCAGCGCCTCTGTCATCTTGCCTTGTTCCTCGATGCTCGCGAGGATCGCGGTGCGGCGCTCTTCGAGCTCGCGCAGGTAGATCAAGCGTTCGGCGAGCGTGCGCAGTTGCGTGTCGTCGAGGCCGCCGGTCGCTTCCTTGCGGTAGCGGGCGATGAACGGAACGGTCGAACCCTCGTCGAGCAAGGCAACGGCGGCGGCAACCTGCTGCGGCCGGGCGCTGAGTTCTTGGGCGATGCGATCGGAGATGGACGGAAGCAAAGCGGACCTCCCTGGTGATTCCGCGCCGTCTGACCACGGTGCGGGAGAGTCTTGCTTACGGACCGCAGCGCGCCGGTCAAGGGCACGTGCACGAAGTCCGAGAACGAGACCGCGCGCCGGTGCTCGCCAAGCGGTCGGCTAGCGCGCCAACGCGCCGGCTTTTAGTTGGTCGAACGACGTGCTGGCATCGGCCTTGGTCCAGAACCCGATGCGGCCGGCGGTCGCGAAGGTGTCGTCGTCGATCGTGAATAGCGATTGGCCGTCGAACATCACGGTCATGTGCGGACCGCGCGCCGCGATCTCGAGTGTGTGCCACGCATCGGTCGGCACGCTGACCTTGGCAGTGTCGAGTTGCGCGCGCACCCCGTCCTGCACGCGGTAGATGCGGACGTTGTCCTCGAGTGGGTTCCACCGTGCGATGTAGTAGTTTTGTTCGTCGCGAGCGCGCCACACGAGGCCGCCGCCCTGGTCCTCTTTGCCGCCTTCGGCGCGAACCTTGACCCCGAGTCGCACGTCCGTGTCGAACATCGGAATCTCGGTGAGCAGCAGGTGGAACTGCTCGCCTGTGGACTTCGGCGCATCGATGTGAACGTGGCGCGCAGAGCCGTCGGCGCCGCCTTCCTTCACGTGCCAATGGGCACGCGGGCCGGCGATGGACTCGAGCGACTCCATGAGCTGCGGCAAGGTCAGTGGGGCTTCGTCGTCGAAGTCGCGGTCGAAGGTCACAAGGCTGCCCGCGCGCTCGGGCGAGGAGTTGCAGGCAGCGAACAGGTACGCAGTGGCAGCGAGGATCGCGTTGCGCATGGGCCAGAGAGATACGGCGTGCCCGACAAGGACGCCACCGTGAGGCGCACGGACGAAGTTGCGTTGTCGTTGTCAGGACTGCATTGCGACGGTGGCTCGATACCCAACGGAACGGGGGGCATGTGCGAAGGAGTCCGGCCACAAGTGCAGTGCCTGCTGCGTTCGTTCCATTCGTTCGTCGCGGCACGTGGCTTGCCGAGTGCTTGGCCGAAGCGGCGACTTCGCCGCTTTGGTCCGAACCGGAGAACCCACGTGCTCGCCGAGA
>CAMBXM010000213.1 GCA_945871815.1 Singulisphaera sp. GP187 | reverse complement strand
ACTGCGACTTCTCGGGCTACTCGGACATGGCGATCGGGTCCGCACGATTGCTTGGCTACGAGCTGTGCCCCAACTTCCGCTTTCCGTATCTGGCGACCAGCATCACTGACTTTTGGCGGCGCTGGCATCTCAGCCTGTCCACCTGGTTGCGCGACTACCTGTACATCACGCTCGGCGGCAACCGCGGCGGCCGCTGGTTCACGCATCGCAACCTGCTGCTGACAATGCTGCTGGGCGGGCTGTGGCACGGGGCGGGGTGGAACTTCGTGATTTGGGGCGCGATCCATGGCGTTGCGCTGGTGGCACACAAGGAGTGGGTGCGCTGCGTGGGGGCAGGCAAGCTGCCCTTCGTGTCGCGGCTGCTGACCCTCTACACGGTGCTCCTGGCGTGGATTTTCTTCCGCGCCGGGGACTTCAGCGCTTCGTGGACGATGGCCAAGGCCTGGCTGTGGTGGGAGTCGCCGGGGCAGCAAGAAGTAGTGATATGGTCTCCCATGCCACATTGGGGCTTGCTGGCGCGTTGCGGGGCCTTGTTGGCGCCGCTCTTGGTGCTGCACGTGCTGACTAGCATGGACATGCACCTGTGGGCGCGACGGGTGTTGCCGGCGTGGTTGGTGACGCTGCTGTTCGGCGTCATTGCGGAGCTGGCGCTTGCATTCATGCCGCTGCACGCACGGCCTTTCATTTACTTCCAATTCTGATCCCACCGATGTTGGCCCACCGATTGACTCACACGGTCTTGTTCGTGCTAGCACTGCTGGGCACGGCGGCGTGGCTCCACGATCTCGACGAAGTGCCGATCTGGAGTTGGACGAGACCGCGATTTGTGCAATTGCACGACGACGTCGACCAGTGGGACACGGTCTTCATCGGAAGCAGCCGCATGAACTTCGGCGTCGTGCCAAAGGTCTTTGACCAGCGGATGGCCGAGATCGGCTTTCGTACGCGATCGCTGAACTTCGCGATGAGCGGACTGCGCGGACACGATTGCGATGAGTGCATCGAATGGCTGCTTGATCTTCGACCGACTGGCATCAAGACGTTGGTCATCGAGCTGAACACGTTCAGTCAGATGCTGCGCGGTACCAACTGGCTCACCGACCAGGACATCGAGATGCACGCGCCGCGCCAACTGTGGCCTCGCCTCGCAGGACTGTGGGCAGCCAAGGAACGGTCAGAGTCGAAGCTACAACAGTTGCTGTTCCTGACAATGCACACCGCGGCGAACGGCTTCCGCCTCGGCCAAGGAGTTCGGTTGTTGGATTCCCTGCTGGCTCGGGCCAATGGGCTACCCCTACCGGGGACCTACCCGGTGGCAGATTGTGGCTATCTCGCGACCGAGAGCATTGCCGCCGCGGACATGCGCGAGCAGGCCAAGATCTTCGCCGAGGAACCCGACCGCCCGAAGGAAATGCTGGCGACCAAGTGGAGTGCATCGAAGGTAGAAGAGGATTCGGGCGGCTTCCCGATGGCCGCGTTCAACGCGGTGGACGCACGTGTGCGGGCGGCTGGCATCGAGCCGATCTATGTGGTGATGCCGTGCTACTACGGGGGCTTTGCTGGCCGCGATTCGATCGCAGAAATCGCCAAGCGCGCGACCGTGCTGGACCTCGATCGACCCGAGCAGTTCCCAGATCTGTTTGATCGCACACTTTGGTACGACCCAGGCCACTTCAATCGGCTCGGCGCTGCGGTGTTCACCCAGGATCTCGTAATGCGCATTGCTGCAACGTCGGCTTGGCGGCGCAGCGCAGTCGTCGCGCTACCAGCAAAGCGACAGGTGCAGGCGCAGATCACATGGCTGGAAGGGAGTGATCACGTGTTGCAGTGCGAAGTGCAGGGATTGCCGGCCACCGGGGACGTGGTGCTCGCGCTCGACTTCGTGACAGTGAAGACCGATCTTGAGGGCAGCCTCACGGCGTGGCTGCCGATCCCGCCGGTAGCCATCCAGCCGCTGCAGCGCTTTGGCGACGGCCGTGCGCGCGGCCGCTTCACCGCCGCGGCGGTGCTCTTGAATCGTCCCGAGGCCGCGACGTTGCATGCGCAGGTCGCGGTGTTCAAGGACGGCAACCCCATAGCACTCACTGACGCACTGCAGATTGAAGTGCGTAGCTGATGCGCTCGTCGAGTTGCGCCGCGAGGGTGGTCGGCGCGCGCTCCGACCGCCACACGTTGCCGCTCAATCCTCGTATTTGAACGACAGGGTGACGCGCGCCCGGTAAGCGACGACCTTGCCGTTCTCGATCTTCATGTCGAGTTGGCCAACTTCCGCGACGCGCAGGTCGCGCAACGACTTTGCCGCCGTCTCGATGGCGGTGCGTGCCGCGTCTTCCCACGAGACTGAACTGGTGCCGATGATCTCCGTCACGCGATAGACGCCGCCGCTTGCTTGCTTCTTTGCCATGTCAGTTGCTTCCGGTTGCGACACAAGGGCCAATGCCCAGGGTCTTGAGGCGATTCAGCATAGGCCGATCCCTTGGAGATGAAACGCCGCGCTGCTGGCCGCGATGGCGTTTGCGTGCCCCGCTTGGTCGCGCGATCGACGGGCAGCGGCTGCCTTCGTGGTCGGGGCTTCGATCGAGGGCTTCCAGGCCACGGACGATGTCTGGAGCATGCACCTCGGAGCGCTTGCGCTAGCGACCCTGCCCGAGAGGTCGCGGCTGCTGATGCCGATTGCGCCAGATGCAGTGTTACCTAGGTGCCGGGTTGCACAAAGGAACGGGCGACTGGGCCGGGCAGAGATCCGCGTGAACACCGCGACCGTTCGGGCACGGAGCAGCCGTGGGGACCCTCGATCCGCACGGCGAAGTCACCGATCGCGACGTCGCACAGCAGGTGCGCCATCGGCAGTCGCGTGCGCCGCGCGCTGCGGCGCCACGGCAAGCTGGCTGTCGATGACGAC
This sequence comes from Singulisphaera sp. GP187, assembly GCA_945871815.1. Taxonomy (GTDB): domain Bacteria; phylum Planctomycetota; class UBA1135; order UBA1135; family UBA2386; genus SXPK01. The sequence goes on along the minus strand of CAMBXM010000213.1, from coordinate 3,778 downwards.
ACCGCCACGGCTGGCGAAATCGACAGCGAGGCCTCGCTACTGCTCTTCTGCGCGGACGAGTGACCGCCCGCGCAACCCAGCAACTCAGGCGTGGCCGTCGTGGCCGCCAGCTTGTGCGTGCGCGCGCTTTGGCCTGCCAAACAACTTCTCGCGCAGGCCCATGATCATCACGAACAGCGTTGGCACGACGATCTGGTCGACGACGACTGCGCCCAGCATGCCGCCGAGCACGACCGTGCCGATCGAGCGCATGCTCATCGCGCCGGCGCCGTGGGCTACGACGAGCGGCAGGATGCCGAGGATGAACGCAAAGCTCGTCATCAGGATTGGACGCAGACGCAGCTTCGACGCGTTGACGGCCGCATCGCGCACGGACTCGCCAGAGTAGTAACGCTCGGCGGCAAACTCCGTGATCATGATCGCGTTCTTGGCCGCGAGGCCGACGAGCATCACGAGGCCGATCTGCGCGTAGGTGTTGAGCGCGATGCCGGTGATCTGGAGCGCCACGAGCGCGCCCAGCACGGCGAACGCGACGGCGAGCAACACGTTGAACGGCAGCGACCACGACTCGTATTGCGCGGCGAGCAGCAAGAACACGGCGATCAGCGCGAGACCGAAGATGAGGCCGGCATAGCCGCCGGACTCGATCTCCTGATAGGCCGTGCCGGTCCACTCGTAGGTGAAGCCAGACGGCAGCGACTCGGCGGCTACTTCGGCGATGGCGCGAATCGCGTCGCCCGAGCTGTAGCCAGCGGCCGGGCTGCCGTTCACCTGGATCGTGTTGAACAGGTTGAAGTGCGTCGCATTGTCGGTCGCGGTGCCGAGCGAGACCTTGGCGATCGCGGACAGCGGCACCATGCCGCCCTGGGCGTTGCGCACATGGATGTTGAGGATGTCCTCGACGCCCATGCGCTGCAGCGCGTCCGCTTGCAGCATCACGTTGTAGACCTTGCCGAACAGCGCGAAGTTGTTGACGAAGGACTGGCCGAGGTTCTGGCCAAGCGCCGTGTAGACGTCGCTCAACGCCACTGAGAGCATCTGCGTCTTGGTGCGGTCGATGTCCAGGCGCGCCACCGGCACTGAGTCGCTGAACGGCGAGTTGATGCCAGACAGCTCCTTCTTCTTCGACGCGGCCGCGACGAACTCGCGCGCGACATCGGCGAACTCGCCAAAGCCGACGCCTTGCGAGTCCTCGAGCTGGAGCTGGAAGCCGCTTGCTGCGCCGAGGCCCGCGATTGGCGGCGGCGGCACGGGGAACACGTCGGCTTCGGGGATGTCACGCAACCGCGGCAGCGCGCGCAGAATGACCGCTCGCGCGTTCTCGGTGCGCGGATCGCGTTCTTCCCACGGCTTCAGCGTCACAATGAGGAACGCGGAGTTGGTCTGCTGCGTGCCAGTGAGGAAGTTGAAGCCCTCGATCTGCACGACGTTGACTACCGCTTCGTCCTCGGCCGCGATCGCCCGCGCCTTCTCGCTCACTGCGACCGTATGCGGCAGCGCGGTGCCCGGCGGCAATTGCACGCCGATGAAGTAGTAGCCCTGGTCCTCGTTGGGGATGAACGCGGTCGGCGTGTTGGCGAGCAACATCACGATCGCTGCGAGCGACGCGACGAAGAAGCCGAGCACGATGTACCAGCGCACGCCAAACCAGTGGACGATCGCGCCATAGACCTCGCGCAACCAATCGAAGAACCGATTGAAGAGGACGAATGGCTTGAACGTGGACGCGCTGTGCCCGGGCTTCAAGAACACCGCCGCGAGTGCTGGCGACAGCGTCAGCGAGTTGATCGTGCTCAGCGCGATCGAGAACGCGATGGTCAGCGCGAACTGGTTGTAGAGCTGGCCGGTGATGCCGGGCATCAACGCCGCGGGAATGAACACCGCGAGCAGCACGAGGCTCGTGGCGACGATTGGTCCCGTGACCTGCTTCATCGCCTTCTCTGCCGCCTCCTTCATGTCGGTGACGCCGTTCTCCAGCTGATGGTGCACGTTCTCGACGACGATGATCGCGTCGTCGACGACGAGGCCGATCGCGAGCACGAGGCCGAGTAGCGTGAGCGAGTTGATCGAGAAGCCGAACGCCGCCATGACCGCGAACGTGCCGACGATCGACACCGGGATCGCGACCATCGGGATCAGCGTCGCGCGCCAATCCTGCAAGAACACGAAGATGACGAGGAGCACGAGCAGCGCGGCTTCGATCAGCGTCTTGATCAGCTCGTGGAGCGACGCGTCGACGAACGTCGTGGAGTCGTATGCGACTTCGCGCTCGATGCCCGGCGGCATCATTGGCGCAAGCCGCTCCAGCTCCGCACGCACTTCCTGCGCGACGGCGAACGCGTTGGCGTCGGGCAACTGGTAGACGCCGATCAGCGCCGCGCCCTTGCCGTTGTAGTGCGATGTGCCGGTGTAGAGATACGACCCCATCTCGGCGCGTCCGACGTCGCGCACGCGCACGACAGCGCCGGCGTCGCCGGTGCGCACCACGATGTCGTTGAACTCCTGTTCGCTGACCAGGCGCCCCTTGGTCGTGAGGCTCACGAGGAACGCGGGCTTGTCAACGCTCGGCTCGGCGCCGATGGAGCCGATGGCCGACTGCTTGTTTTGCGATTGGATCGCGCGCGCCACGTCGGCGGACGTGAGCCCCATCGCCGCGAGGCGCGCGGGATCGAGCCAAATGCGCATCGAGTATTGCTCGAGGCCGAAGATCGTCACGCTGCCGACGCCCTTCAGGCGCTTCAGCGCCGGCACCACGGTGATGTCCGCGAGGTTGGTGAGGTAGCGCGAGTCGTAAGCGCCCTCGGGCGAACGCAGCGCCGCCACGAGCGTCAGGTTGGACGACTGCTTCGTGACCGTGATGCCGAGTTGCTGCACTTCCTGCGGCAACTGCGAGAACGCCTGCTGCGCGCGGTTCTGCACGTCGACCGCGGCAATGTTGAGGTCGTAGCCGACCTCAAACGTGCAGGTGATCACGGACTGCCCGTTGCTCGTCGAGTTCGACGACATGTAGAGCATGCCCTGCACGCCGTTGATCTGCTGTTCGAGCGGGCTCGTGACTGTCTGCGCCACGGTCTCGGCGTCGGCGCCGTTGTAGACCGCGCTGACTTGCACGGTCGGCGGCACGATGGTCGGGAACTGCGCGATCGGCAGCGTGAACATTGTCGCGCCGCCAGCCAGCAGCATGATGAGCGCGATGACCGTCGCGAAGATCGGTCGGTGGATGAAGAAGCGCGACATCGTGGTGCCTTACTTTGCTGCCTGCTCTTCCTTGACCTTGGACCCGGCGCGCAACTTCTGCGTCCCGGCGACCACCACGCGATCGCCAGCGGCGATGCCCTCGACGATGCCAACGCGCTCTGGTTCGCGGATCGAGGCCACGACGCGCAGGTTCTCGACGGTCTGGTCCTGCTTGACGCGCCACACGTAGAAGTCCGTCTCGCGCGCGACGAGCGCTCGCGTCGGGACCATCACGACGCCGGGGATCTCGCCGAGGTCGAGCTTGACGTTGCAGAACGTACCCGGCTTGAACGCGTCGCTTGGGTTGTCGAACGTCACGCGCAGCGTGATCGTCGAGGTCTGCGCGTTGACGACGTTGGACGCGAACGTCACGACGCCCGTCGCCTGCAGCGTTTCGACGCCGCCATAGACGATCGTCGCCTTGACCTCGCCCTGATCCATGCGCTCCTTGACGAGTGGCCACTCAGTGGCGCTCGGGCTGAACTCGACCCACATCGGGTTCATCTGCACCAGCAGGTTGAGCTGCACCGTGTAGCCCGGG
>CAMBXM010000212.1 GCA_945871815.1 Singulisphaera sp. GP187 | reverse complement strand
GCTCGACGGGTCGGGGAGCCACGGGGTCTCGGTGCCGATCCCGACGGACTTCGTGTTCCAGGGCTTCTCGTTCGACGTGCAGACCGTCGACGTGGACTTCGCGACGAGTGACATCGCGTGGGCGGACAACGACCTCGAGTTGACGATCGGGCAGGGGGTGATCGGGCAGGGGCTGAACATGGTCCGGATCCAGCCGGGGACGTTCCAGATGGGCTCGCCGGTGACGCCGTGGAACGCTGCGCCCTTGTTCAACCAGGCGAACGCGCAGCCTGTTCACGCGGTGACGATCACGCAGCCGTTCTGGATCGGGAAGTACGAGGCGACGCAGGCGGAGTACCAAGCGGTGATGGGGAGCAACCCGTCGAACTTCACTGGTCCGCAGCGGCCGGTGGAGCAGGTCACATGGACCCAGGCGATGGCCTACTGCCAGGCGCTGACGGCGTCGGAGGCCGCTGCGGGTCGGGTGCCTGCTGGCTTCCAATACCGCCTGCCGACCGAGGCGGAGTGGGAGTACTGCTACCGCGCGGGGACGACGACGGAGTACTGGTGGGGCCAGGCGATGGCGTGCGGGCAAGCGAACTTCTGGTTCAGCTACCACACCAACACTTCCTGCAGCATCGGCCACACGGCGAACGTCGGCAGCTATCCTGCCAATCCGTGGGGGCTCCACGATGTTGCCGGCAACGTTTGGGAGTGGTGCCTCGACTCGTGGGATTTGTCGGCGAACTACCCTTCGTCCGCTGTGTCCGATCCACTTGTGTCGAGCGGCCCGGAACGCGTCCGACGCGGCGGTAGCTTCGGCCTCTATTCGAATGCCTGCCGCGCTGCGCATCGGGCCAGCGGCGATGCCTCTGGCGCCTACAACAGTGTCGGGTTCCGCGTCTTCCTCGCCCCAGTTCTCGTCCCGTGAACTAGTAGTCCGAGCCCGCTCGGAGGCTTGGGCCCGCAGGCCCGAGCGGAGCCGGTGCTCACCGCATGGAAGTGGATGGAAAGGGGGCTTTCGGGCCCCTTACACCCCAGCCAACCCGCGATACAGCGCTTCGTACTCCGGCCCCTGCTTCTGCCAGCTGAAGTCCATTGCCATCCCGTTCTGGATCAGGTTCTGCCAGCCCTTCTGGTCCGCCCAGTTCTTGAACACCCAACTGAGCGTCGCCGCCAGCGCGTGGCTCGAGAACTCGTCGAACGTGAACCCGGTCCCCGTGCCCGCCTTCGGGTCCCACATCTGCACGGTGTCCGCCAATCCACCCGTCCTACGCACGACCGGCGGCGTGCCATAGCGCAGCGAGTACATCTGATTCAACCCGCACGGTTCATACCGGCTCGGCATCAAGAACACGTCGCTGCCGGCCTCGACCCAGTGCGCCAGCTCGTCGTGATACCCGCGGTAGATCCCCACCTTCGTGGGCCACGTATCCCGCAGCCATTGGAAGTACTTCTCGTGGTGCGCGTCGCCTGACCCAAGCACGCACAGCCTCATGTTCTCGCGCTGTAGGTAGATCGGGATCGAGTCGGCGAACAGGTCGAAGCCCTTCTGCGATGTGAGCCGCGAGACCACCCCGAACACCGGCGCCTTCGCCTCGTACGACAGTCCCATGCGCGCCAGGAGCGCCGCCTTCATGCGCGCCTTCCCCGACATGTCCTTCTGGCTGTACTGGTGCGGGATCAGCGGGTCACCCTTCGGATCCCAGTCGCCGTAGTCGACGCCGTTCACGATCCCCGACAGGTCGTGGCTGCGCGTGCGCAGCAACTCGTCCATCCCCATCCCGTACTCGGCCGTCTGGATCTCCTTCGCGTACGTGCGCGACACCGTCGTCAGCTTGGTCGCGTGCAGCACACCCGTCTTCAAGAAGCTGATGCGCCCGTCCTTCAGGTCGCCGTGGTGCACGTGCGCGCGGTGGTCGTTGAGTCCGATCTGGTCGAGCACCGAGTCCGGAAACATCCCCTGGTAGCCGATGTTGTGGATCGTCAGCACCGTCTTGGTGCGCGCGAACAGCTTGTCCCACTGGTAGACCGTCTTCAGGTAGAGCGGCAGCAGCGCCGTGTGCCAGTCGTTGCAGTGAAGTACATCGGGCGCCCAGCCGAGCCGTTGGCACGTCTCCAGCACCGCGCGCGACAAGAACGCAAACCGCAGCGCCTCGTCGCCGTCCTGCGTGTAGAGCCCATCGCGCCAGTAGAGCTCGCGGCAGTCGACCAGGTAGAGCTTCGCCTTGCTGCCCGGTAGCTCGCCGGCGCGCAGCGAGAACCGGATCGTGCGCCCGCCGCAGCGAACCTCGATGTCCTTGCCGTGTTCGACGAACGGTGGCTCGAGCCCGCTCTCGGCGATGCGCTTGTAGTACGGCAAGAACACGCGCACGTCGTGACCTTGGCTCGCGAGATAGCGCGAGAGACCGGTGATGACGTCGGCGAGGCCGCCGGTCTTGGCAAAGGGGGCGGCTTCGGAGCCGACCATGGCGATAGCGAGCGGGCGCATATGGCGATGACAACAGGCGGGGCGGGGCGGTGCAAGCGCGGGCCCGACGGCATTCGCACAACGAGGTCGTTCGGCAGCGGCGAGGCTCTGGCTATGCTGCGCCGATGCCCAACGTCGTCTTCGTACTGCCCTTCGCGAAGGAAAGTTCGCTGCGCTTCGTGCGCGCGGCCGCGATGTTGCCGGACGTGCGGCTCGCGTTGGTGTCGCAGGACCCCGTCGACAAGCTGCCTGAGGAGCTCCGACACCTGCTGGCCGGTTTCTTGCGCGTCGACGATGGCCTCTCGGCAGCGCAGTTGACAGTTGCCGTGCAAAAGCTCGGGCGTCAGCTCGGTTCGGTGGACGCGTTGCTCGGGATCCTCGAGCAGCTCCAAGAACCTCTCGCCGAGGTGCGAGAGACCCTGCGGATCCGCGGCATGGATCGCAGCGAGGCGAGCAACTTTCGCGACAAGGCCCAGATGAAGGCGGTGCTCGCCGAGCACGGTCTGCCGTGCGCGCGCTACCTGCTCTGCCACGGCGTCGAGGAGGGCGTTGCCTTTGCTCGCACCTCGGGCTACCCGCTGGTTGGCAAGCCGCCTTTCGGGGCTGGCGCCAAGACGACGGAGCGCCTGGTCGATGAAGCAGGGCTGCGGAGTTTCTTGCAGGGCGTTCGCGTCGGCCCAGAGCGGGCCGTGCTGCTCGAGGAGTTCGTGCAGGGCAGCGAGTTCTCGTTTGACGCGATCACCATCGAAGGGCGCCACGCGTTCCACAGCATCGGCGAGTACCACCCGACGCCGCTGCAGGTGCTCGAAGACCCGGAAGTGCAATGGTGCGTCGTGTTGCCGCGCGATATCGCCACCGAGCGTTTTGCACCGATCCGAGCGACCGGACCACAGGCTCTCCGCGCCCTCGGCATGTGGACCGGCATGGCGCACATGGAGTGGTTTCTGCGGCGCGATGGTTCGATCGCCATCGGCGAAGTCGCGGCGCGACCGCCGGGGGCGCAGTTCATGACCCTGATGAGCTACGCCCACGACACCGACATGTATCGCGCCTTTGCGCAGTTGATGATCTTCGGTTCGTTCGCGCTGCCGCAGCGCAACTATGCCGCTGGCGCCGTCTACTTGCGCGGTGTTGGTAACGGCGAGGTCAAGGGCGTCACAGGCTTCGAGCCATTGCAGCAGGCGCTCGGCAACTTGATCGTCGAGCAGAAGCTGCCCAAGCCCGGGCAACCGAAGGCCGACAGCTACGAAGGCGAAGGCTATGTAATCGTGCGCCATCCCGACACCATCGTGGTCGAGCGCGCCGTGAAGCAACTGGCGGAGCGCGTGCGCGTCCAGTTGGGCTGAACAAAGGCAACGCAGCAAAGCGCGAGGAGAACACATGAACGTCCTGTTCCTGAGCCCTGGGTTCCCGGCCGAGATGCCACTGTTCACGCGCGGACTCGCGCAGGTCGGTGCCAAGGTCTTCGGCGTCGGCGACCAACCGCGGCAGGCGCTGCCCAGCGAGGCGCGGCAAGGCCTGTCCGACTATCTGCAGGTCCGTAGTCTCGCCGACGAGCAAGGCACGATTGACGCCGTTCGCGCGTGGTTGCGCGGCCGCACGATCGACCGCGTCGAGTCGCTGTGGGAGACGCAAATGCTGCTGGCGGCGCGCATGCGCGAGCAGTTCTCGTTGCCGGGCATGACGGTCGCGCAGACGGTGCCGTTTCGCGACAAGGAAGTGATGAAGCAGGTGGTGGAGCGCGCCGGCGTGCGCGTGCCGCGTCACGGTCGTGCGCGCACCATGGCCGAGGCCTTTGCTGCCGTCGAACAAACGGGCTACCCGGCGATCGTCAAGCCGATCGCGGGAGCTGGCAGCAAGGACACGCACCGCTGCAACGACAAGGCCGAGTTCGAACGCGCTCTGCAGGCCACGCGGCACGTCGAGGAGATCTCGGTCGAGGAGTACATCGAAGGCGAAGAACTGACGTTCGACACGATCTGCGCCCACGGCAACGTGCTCTACCAGAACGTCGCGTGGTACCGACCGAAGCCGCTGTTGCTCCAGCACAACCCGTGGATCTCGATGCAGAACATCATTCTGCGTGACCTATCGACGCCGCTGGCCAAGCCCGGCGTCGCGCTCGGCCTGCAGGTGTTGAAGGCGCTGTCGTTCACGACCGGCTTCACGCACATGGAGTGGTTCTTGAAGCCGAATGGCGAAGCGGTGTTTGGCGAGATCGGCGCGCGCGCCGCCGGGGCCCGGCTCGTGCACGCCATGAACTATGCCTGCGATATGGATCTGTTCCGCGGCTGGGCTCACGCGGTCGTGCACGGCTCGCTCGGCCAGGAAGTGACCCGCAAGTACAACGCCGCGATGATCTTCAAGCGCGCCGACGGCGACGGCACGGTCCGCCGCTACGACGGACTGCAGTCGCTGCTGCAGCGCTACGGCCCGCACGTCGCCAACCTCGAGCTGACACCGATCGGCGAACCGCGCCGCGATTGGCGCAAGGTGATCGTTGGCGACGGCTGGATCGTCGTGCGGCATCCGGATCTCGCGTTCACGCAAGAGATGGCCGACGGCTTTGGCAGCGAGCTCAAGGTGGTCGCGTCGTGACGCGACCGGCGTGGCTCGTCACCTGGCCGACGGCCACAGCCTTTTGGTTCGCATCGGTGCTCGTCGGGTGCCGCGGCAGTGAAGCGAAGGCGACGGCGGGCGCGGGCGCGGCGGAGCCCAAGGTGGTGACTCTGGCGACGCCGACCACTCTGCAACTCGAAGATCGCCTCGTCGTGACCGGTGTGCTGGCGGCGCAAGAGGAACTCGAACTGGGCTTCCAGGTCGAAGGACGGTTGCGGACGCTCGCGGTCGACGTCGGCGATGTGGTCGAGGCAGGCGCCGTGTTGGCCGCGCTCGAGCCCGCAGACTTCGAGCTCGAACTGGCCCGCGCCCGTGCCGCGTTGACCGTTGCGCGGGTCCGGTTGTCGTTGCCGCCGCAGGACGATGCCACTGCCGTGCAGCCCGAAGAGGCGGCGCCCGTGCGCGAAGCCAAAGCAGTCCTGCTCGAAGCTGAATTGGCGCGGGAACGCGTTCGCGAACTCGTGCAACAGCAGCTCGGCTCGCAAGCAAACCTCGACACCTCCAATGCCACCGTGGGCGTGGCACAGAGCCGACTGCAGGCGGCGCGCGACCAGGTCGCAACCTGGATCGCCGAGTACGCGTCGCGTCGCGTCGACCTTGCCACGGCACAGAAGCGCACCACGGACTCGCAGTTGCTGGCGCCGTTTGCTGGCCGTGTTGCCGTCCGTCGGCGCTCGCCCGGCAGCTATTTGCGAGTCGGCGACTCGGTGCTGACCCTGTTGCGGACGGATCCTCTTCGCCTGCGCCTGCGTGTCCCCGAGCGTCAGGCCTTTCGCGTTGCGGCCGATCAGCGGGTGGAGTTCAGCGTCGACGGCGGCGGCGATGTGCGGCACCAGGGGTTGGTGCGGCGACTCGGACCGTCCATCGATCTGGTCGATCGCACGCAATTGGTCGAAGCTGAGGTCGAGAACGCGGCGCTGCTGCTGCGGCCGGGCGCCTTCTGTCGCGCAGAGATCGTGGTCGCAACGGCGCAAAGCGCGGTCGCGATCCCGCAGTCGGCAGTCGCGTCGTTCGCCGGCGTGGATCGCGTCTTTGTGGTGCTCGCGGGCACCGTCAAGGACCGGTTGGTCGAACTAGGCCGGCGCCAAGGAGACCTAGTCGAAGTTCGTCGCGGTTTGGGGGCGGAACAACCGTTCGTCACCGATCCGCGCGGCCTCGTTCCTGGGGCCCCTGTGCGCGTGAGGGATTGACGGTGCAGAAGCTCGCGCAGGTTTGCATCGATCGCCCGGTGTTCGCGTCGATGCTGATCTTGCTGATGGTCGTCGCCGGCGCCATCGGCTTTGCCAAGCTGCCGGTCGATCGCTACCCGGCCGTCGATCTGCCGACCGTGACCATCCGCACGCTGCTGCCGGGTGCATCGCCGGAGGAAGTCGAGGTCACGGTGAGCCAGCCCGTGGAGGAGGCGGTCAACACTGTCGAGGGCATCACCGAGTTGCGGTCGATCTCCTCCTCGGGGTCGTCGCTGGTGTTGGCGACGTTTGCGCTCGAACGCGACATCGACGTCGCTGCCCAGGACGTGCGCGATCGACTCGCCCAGGTCATTCGCAACCTGCCGCGCGATGCGGAACTGCCCGTCGTCAGCAAGTTCGACAACGACAGTTCGCCGGCGCTGACGATCGCAGTGGCCGGCGAC
>CAMBXM010000211.1 GCA_945871815.1 Singulisphaera sp. GP187 | reverse complement strand
CAGCACGGCGCTGCGGCCGAGCTGGACCAGTGCGGCGATGCCGTTGACTTGGCCATCGGCGTCATCCGGATTGCCCAGGCGCTCGCCGATCGCAGGCACCGCGAACTCACCATGGTTGGCCACCAGCTTCATCGTCGCATTGCGGCGATCTTCGTAGCCAGTGTCGGCCGCGCAGGCGATCTGAACCTGCTCCGCAATCGCGGCCTCGTCGCGCGAGCGTTGCACGCGCTCGAGTTTGGCGCGTTCCAGGATCGACTGCGCGATCTTCTGGATCTCGTCCTGCTGGCTCAGCAGCAAGAACCACTCGTCTTGAGTGATCGACTGGTAGTAGCCGAGCGCTTGCTCGTTGGAGGGGTCTTCCTTCAAGACCTCTCGGAATGCCTCGAGCGCCTTCGCGCGATCCTCGACAGTGCCGAGGCGGAGCAGCTTGACGCCTTCCTGGAACTTTGAGTCCTGGGCGGCAAGGCCACCCGCGACCACGAGTGCTACAACCGATGCCAGAAGAGAGTTGGACAACGAGCTGGCCATGAACTGTGGCTCCTTGCGATGCACGAAGGCTTGAGGGGTCTCGGACTGGGAGGAGTAAGGCTAAGTAGTCACGCGCGGCCTGGAGGGCATACCAGGACGAGCCCGCGTCGGAACTGCTTGCCGCCCCTTGGGCTTCAGAGGGGTGAGGGCATGCTAAGTTCGGCTCCGCAGCCGTCAAGGGCACGCCGCCCCAGCATTGGGCGACTTAGGAGCATACACCGCGGCAGAAGTGCTGTCGGATTCGGCCGTCGGCCGACGCCCCGACGGTGTGGCCTGCCGATGGCACCGTTCCCTTGCGCGCCGGATTCTGCCGACCGCTTCGAAGTCATCGCCCGGGAGCCGCTTGCTGGGATCGCTGGGCCGCGGCCCATAGATTTCTCGCCATGCCCCAGCCGTCCCCCATCGTCCTGATCGTCGACGACCAACGGGCAGTCCGGGAGGAGCTGGTATTTGCCCTTGGCTACCACGGCTTCCGCACGCGCGAGGCGGAGGACGGGGAGGACGGTCTGCGGCAAGCGCTCGACCCGGAAGTTGCCGCCGTGCTGCTCGACATCAAGATGCCGAAGATGGACGGCCTCGAAGTGCTCGGCAAAGTGCACGAACTGCGACCCGGCCTGCCCGTGGTGATGATCTCCGGCCACGGCGACATCGACACCGCCGTGTTGGCAGTCAAGAAGGGCGCCTACGACTTCCTGCAGAAACCCTTCGGCAGCGACCGAGTCGTCGTCTCGATCAAGAACGCGCTGTCCGCGGCAGCCTTGCAGCAGGAAAACCAGGCGCTGCGGGCCGACCTCGAGCAGGATTCGCAACTGCTCGGCCGCAGCGAAGCCATGACCGCGGTCCGCTCCACGATCGACAAAGTCGCGCGGACCGACGTGGCCGTGCTGATCACCGGCGAAAACGGGACCGGTAAGGAGATGGTCGCCCGACGCCTGCACTTGCAGAGCCGGCGCAGCCGCGGCCCGTTCGTCGCCATCAACTGCGCCGCGATCCCCGCCGAGTTGGTCGAAAGCGAGTTGTTCGGCCACGAGAAGGGCGCCTTCACCGGCGCCACCCATACGCGCGCCGGTTGCTTCGAGCAGGGGCACGGCGGCACGCTGTTTCTCGATGAGGTCGGCGACATGCCGCTGGCGATGCAGAGCAAGTTGCTGCGCACCCTGCAGGAGCGCGTCGTCCAGCGAGTCGGCGGCAAGGGTGAGATCCCGGTCGACGTCCGCGTACTCGCGGCCACCAACCAAGACCTCGCCGTGATGGTCGCGGACAAGACCTTCCGCGAGGACCTCTATTACCGGCTGCACGTCGTGCGAGTGCACGTGCCGCCACTGCGCGAACGGCTCGAAGACCTCGATGACCTCGCGCCCCACTTCTTGATGCAGGTGGCACGCAAGAACGGCATTCAGAAGCACCGACTATCGCGGCCGGCTGTCGATTGGCTGCGGCAGCAGCGCTGGCCTGGCAACGTGCGGCAAGTGCGCAACGTGCTCGAAGGCGCCTCGATTCTGAGCGAGGACAAGGAGATCACGGTCAAGGATCTCGAGGCCAGCAGCCCGAAGGTCCCAGGGCAGGTGCCCGGCGGCGGCACCGACTGGTTCGCGTTCTCGACGCTCGAGGAGTTCCGCTGCGCAACCGAGAAGGAGTTCATCCGGCGCAAGCTGGTCGAGAACGGCGGCAACGTGAAGCGGACCGCCGAACGCATCGACCTGCAGCGTTCGAACCTGTACGTCAAGCTCGACAAGTACGGGCTCAAGTAGCGGCCGGGCCGCGGCGCCACGCGGCGAGCAACGTGACGGAATCGGCGACGACTGCGATCCCGAGCGCGACGAAGGACACCGCCACCAACGGTGCCGACCCCGTCGCGATCGCGACCAACAGCAGCGCCGTGCCACAGCACCACCCGATCGCCGTGATCCACGGCAACACCAGGACTGCTGTGGTGTGCCGGGGCTGCCCTGGTGCGCCTTCGTTCGGCGCCATGCCGTCACCGGCAGAAGGTGTCTGTGAGCCCAGTTCGCTCCCCCCGTCCGTCCACGGCGCGCGCGGCGGCAGACGCACACCGAAGCCGAACACCATCGAGCCAAAGTAGCCCAGCATCGCCAGCACGCCGTAGCTGAGTTGGAGTGCGGGCGCGTCGCTCTTGCCCTGCGACAGCAGCAGGCCGATCGCCAGAGTCCCGCCGAGGCTCAGCATGGCTACGAGGTGCAGCAGACGCGCCGGCTTGTCGCCAGGAAGGGCGTGCTGGACCAACCGGTCCAAGGTTGGAGAGACCGGCACCAGCCAACGCAGTACGAGCGAAAGCAGTCGGCCGAACAAGAACAACAACACGCCGAATCCGAGGCAGAAACCAGCGAAGGACCCTGGCTCGGGCCCGAAGGTCCTCGTCGCCGCGAGCCCGAAAGCCCCGAGCGCGACGGCGCAGACAACCCCTGCATCGAGCACCGCCGGCGAGGACCGCAGCATCGGCAGCAACCATCGATCGAGCGAGACCGCCAGACACAAGGCGAAGCCACCGAGGCCAAGATGCAGGTGCCCGAAGAGCGCCTGTTGGTGACCGAGAGGCAGGAACGGCGCGCCGCGGTCGATCGCGAGTGCCATGCCGAGGCCAATGGTGGACAACAGCGCCAGCCACGACAGGCCAATGCCGACACGCATCGGCAGCGGCGCCCGCAGCCCTTTGAGTTCGAGCCACCAGGACGGCACGCGCAACAGCAGCGCCGTCAGCAAGAGTGCACCAGACCAAGCGACCCCCGAGTAGGTGCCGAGCGCCATGTGCGAGGCCACGCCGCTCGCCACAACCAGCGCGCTGACGAGAATCGTCACATCGCGCCAATCGGCCCGCAAAGGCATGGCCAGGGCGCTCCGCGCAACCACGTGGTAGGCGCCAAGCATCGACGGCACCAAGAACCCGAGCACGAACAGATGCGCACACGCGAGCGTGACCGGGTGGAACGGCGAGCCCGCCAGACCCGAAGGCTCCGTCAGCGCTAGCCCGCACGCGAATAGCAGCGCGAGTCGGGCGCCGAGCCAGTGCCACAGGACGAGCCGCGGCAACAGGCCACCGACGCTGGCCGAAGACGGACGCGAGCCAGAGTCGAATGCGAGCGTTGGCTCAGCCCTTCGTCGGAATCGAGATGACTTGGCCTTCGCGGAGGCGGTCGACGTCGAGGCCAGGATTCAGCGTGCGGACCTTGTCGAGGAACGCCGGCGCCTGCTTCTTGCCGACTTCGCGCTCGGCGATCTTCCACAGCGACTCACCGGCCTGGATCGTGTGCTTGCGCATCGCCCCCTGGATCGCAGTCGTGTCGGCAGCGGACTTGGTGGCATCGGTCTTGGTGGCATCGGTCACCGGAACACCCTCGAGCGCCGAGGCGCCAGCGGTCACCGGGCTCTTGGTCCCAGGAGTGCTCGAAGCGTCCACCGCCGACGGTGCGGGAGCAAATACCGGCGCCGGCAGGGACGCGCCCGTGCGCTTCTCCCAGGCGGCGAGGATCAGATCGTCCTCCACCCAGGGCAGCACGACGGTCTGGCCGACCTGAAGCGTCTCCAGTGTTTCATTGAGGCCGCGGGCCTCTTCGAGACGGTCGAGCCCGCCACACCACTTCTGCACCAGCAACCCGAGCGTGTCGCCACGCGTCGCGCGCACGATGCGATAGCCATGCTCCTCGCGGCTGAGGCCGAGCTTCTCGGTCACCACCGCGGCCGGCGCGGGCGGCGCAAGTTGCACGTTTGCCGCCAACGGTTGGTCCGCCGCACCCGGCACGACCGGAGGGGCGCCGGCGGCAGCATCAGTCGGCTTCGATGCGTCCGTCGCGGCACCAGCACCCATCAGGGCACCACTACCGGGTTCGGTGGCGCGGCGATTCATCAGGTCCTCCAGGCTTGGGCCTTGGAGCGAATCGCCTTGCACGTCCGGCAACCGGCGCGCTGTGTCCTTGTCGAAAAGGATGGCGACCCCGAGGATCACCGCCAGGAAACCGGTCACTGCGTAGACCAGGATCTTCTCGTTCTGCTTCATCGGTCCCTCCCTGCGCCGCGCGATCCTGACCGACCGCCGAACGCAGCAGCAAACTCGAAACTCAAACGCCTCGGTCCTTCGCGCGATCGTCGTTTGAACGCGCGCCGAGGCCCGACATGCAGCCGCCAGCCGCACATCGAAGGGGCAGACCTTAGGCACCGCCGCACGGGCTTTCCAGTCCCTTGTAGATCCTGGCGCGCTGGCTACGCTCGCTCCACGTCGATGGGTCCTCGCACGCGCCTCGCACCGACGTTCTTCATGCTGCTGCTGGCAGGCTGCGCGAATTCGTCGCCGGACCTCCCTCGCGTCCTCGAAATCGAAGCCGGCCGCCGGACCCGGATCGTGATCCTCGACCAAGCCGGCCGGTCCTTCGCGCTGCAAAACCTGTCGAGCGGTTCGCGACCCGAAGTGTATGGCGACACGAGCGGCACAACGCTGGCGAAGGTCGTCACCGACGCGGATCTCCAGCAACTCCTCGACGTGCTTGCGAGCAAGGGCCTGTTCGAACGAGCAACCAGTGCGGCGGCGCCCGGTGCCAAGAGCGTGCTCGTCGTGGAGCAGCCCGGGCGTTCGTTCTACTGGTCGCGCCCGGCCGTCGATCCAACGCGGGGTCCGGACGAACAGCCGGGGGTCAAGGCCTTCGACGAAGGCCGTGCTTACGTGCTCTCGATTTACAACTCCGAGGTCGCCTACCACGCCGGCTCGCTGGAATCGTTCTCGCCCGAGAACCGGAAGAAGATCGAGGCTGAGCGCCGCCGCAGCGGCACCGTCGAGAGGACGGACAAGTGACCGCTGGGATACGGGCTCGCGCGATCGCGATCGTACCAGTGCGGGTCAACAGCCAGCGACTACCTGGCAAGGCGCTGCTCAAGGAGAGTGGCAAGGAGCTGTTTTTGCACACCTGCGATCAAGCCGTCGCGGCGCGCTGCTTTGACCGGGTGTTGGTCGCCACGGATGACGACTTGGTCGACGCCGCGGCGAGACGGCACGGCCTCGGCGTCGTCCGCACGAGCCCGTCACCGCGCACCGGCAGCGAGCGTTGCGCCGAGGCCGTGCGCGACCTCGATTGCGACGCGGTGATTGACATCCAGGGCGACTGGCCCGAAGTCGCGCCGCGCGACCTCGAAGCCCTGACCGAGCAACTGCTCGCCGGCAAGGCTGCGTGCAACACGCTGGCCGTGCCGCTCGAAGAGTCCCGGATCGACGACGCCAACGTGGTCAAGGTCGTGCGCGGACTCTCTGGGCGAGCGCTCTACTTCAGCCGCGCAGCGATTCCCTTCGTCAAGGACGGTACGTTCGGCCGCTTGCGTCACATCGGTGTTTATGGTTTCACGCGCGAGACGCTGCTGCGGGTGCCAGGGCTGCCGAGTAGCGGCCTCGCTGAGGCCGAGAGCCTCGAACAACTGCGCTTCCTCGAGAACGGCATCGAGATGCACGTACTGATGGCCACGTCGGCGCCGTGGGGCATCGAAGCACGACCGGACTACGACGCATTCCTGCAGCGACTGCAGCAGCGAGGACAGAGATCATGACCAAGTACATCTTCGTGACCGGCGGCGTGGTCTCCTCGCTCGGCAAAGGCCTCACATCGGCGGCGATCGGCTGGATCCTCGAGCGCCATGGGTTCAAGGTGTCGATGCAGAAGCTCGACCCCTACATCAATGTTGACCCGGGCACGATGTCGCCGTTCCAGCACGGCGAGGTCTACGTGACCGACGACGGGACCGAGGCCGACCTCGACCTTGGCCACTACGAACGCTTCACCAACGCCCGCATCAACAAGGACAGCAACTACACCACCGGCAAGATCTACAAGTCGGTGATCCAGAAGGAGCGCCGTGGCGACTACCTGGGTCACACCGTCCAGGTGATCCCGCACATCACCGACGAGATCAAGATGGCCATCAAGGCCGGCGCCGCGCCGAGCCCGGGTGAGCCCGCCGCCGACGTTGCGATAACCGAGATCGGCGGCACGGTCGGCGACATCGAGAGCCTCCCGTTCCTCGAAGCAATCCGCCAATTCGCGCTCGAGCAGGGCCTGCACGATTGCATGTTCATCCACTTGACGTTGCTGCCGTTCTTGCGCGCGTCGGGCGAACTGAAGACCAAGCCGACGCAGCAGTCGGTGGGCAAGCTGCGTGAAATCGGCATCCAGCCGCATGTGCTCATTTGCCGCAC
>CAMBXM010000210.1 GCA_945871815.1 Singulisphaera sp. GP187 | reverse complement strand
GCCAGCAGCAGGCACCGGCAGGGCAACGGACCTCAGCTGAAGTCGTAGACGTAGGCGAGCTTGTCTTTCCGGACGATCGCGTACCCGAGCGTGCCCAAGATCTGGAGGTCGCGCGGCGCGAGATCGAGTCCACGCAGGATCGGCGTCTGCATGATGAAGTACTTTCGATTCGACATGTGCTGCTCGTAAGCGCCCGGCTCCACGTTGCCGGTCAACTCGAACTGCACGGCGCCGTTGTAGAACGCGCGGATGCGCACGGTCTTGTTCGGCTGTGCGAGTATCCGCTGCGCGTTATCCCCTGCGAGATCGAGCAACTCGTGCGCGCAGATGACTTCCTTCTGGTTCACGTGGACGGTCGGCGTGCGGATGATCTCGCCGCTGCGCAGCGAGATCATCGTCGCGTCCTCGATCGTCAAGAAGGTCCGGCTCCAGTCCTCGAGCACATTGGACAGCCGACGGTTCTTCTTCGAGAGCCGGCCTTTGACCAGAAACGAGTCGGTGAGAAACAGGTCCTCAACCATCACCGGCGTCGAGGATGCGTTCGATCGAGCGTTGTCTTCGTTCATGGGCGTGTCCGCGCAGCGAGGAGCGCGCGGACTTCGCCAGCGAGGTAGAACGAGCCGCAGCACACGCGCAGACAGGGAGCCTTGAGCACTGCGTCCAGCGCCTCGGGGATCGAACGGATCACCGTCTGCGCGCTGCCCTGTGCCGCAAGCCAATCCGCGATGACCTTGGGGTCCTCGCCAACAGTGCCCGTGAGCTCTGTCAGGACGAAGCTATCGGCGATCGGCAACAGCGCGCTCAAGCCCTGGCGCCAACGCTTGTCCACGGCAGAGCCGAAGAGCACGACCGCCTTGCGATCGGGCCATCGGCGCCGCAGTTCCTCGGCAACTGCCGCAAGCGACTGCTCGGTGTGCGCGCCGTCCAACACAAACGCCGCGCCGTCCGGTGACGCTGCGACCTCGAAGCGACAGGGCAATGCCCATGGCCGAGGCGCCTGATCGAGGTGCAGTTCGAGGTGCGGAAACAAGGTTGCGAAGGCGCCGGCCGCCAGGGCCAAGGCCTGCGGCTCGTAGCCGCGAGC
Source organism: Singulisphaera sp. GP187 (assembly GCA_945871815.1). Taxonomy (GTDB): domain Bacteria; phylum Planctomycetota; class UBA1135; order UBA1135; family UBA2386; genus SXPK01. The sequence goes on along the minus strand of CAMBXM010000210.1, from coordinate 5,654 downwards.
GTCGGGCAATCGCACCTTCAGCTCGCGCCCAGAGGGCAACAGGAGCCGGGCGCGGTACTCCGTGCCAGACCAAGAGGCATCCACCAAGTGCAGGTCCGTCCCCAGCACATAGAGCGTGGCTCCGACTTCGCGAGCGTGGCGCTCGATCACAGCCAGGGCGTCGCCGCGGGCCGCGGTAAACGCAACGCCACCCGCGCGCACGACCCACGCCTTTTCGGCGGCGATCGCCGAGACGGTCGAGCCGAGCACGTTCATGTGCTCGAGTTCGACGCCGGTGAGGATGGATGCCGACAGCGGGATCGCCGTGGTCGCGTCAAACCGACCGCCGAGACCCACCTCGTAGATCGCAAGGTCGGTCCGCGCTGCCGCGAACGCCTGCACGGCCGCGACCGTCAGCGCTTCAAAAAACGTCGCCCGGATCGAGAGCCGATCGGCGCGCTGCAGAACGACTCGCAACTGCGCCTCGATCCCATCCGTCGACAGCGTTGCCCCATCGAACAGGAACCGCTCGAGGATCGTGGTCACGTGCGGCGAGAGGTAGGCACCGGCGCGCAGACCCGCCTGCTGCGCGAGCGCGCCGAGGAACGCACACACGGTCCCTTTCCCCTTGCTGCCGCCAACCTGGATCGCGGCGCCGTGCCCCGGGTCGGCGCCGAGCGGCGCGATCAGGGCCTTCGCGTTGACGAGATCCCACACGCGCTTGTCCGGGCGCGACCGTTCGTAGTTTTCGAGCTGGCTCAGCAGCGGGGCCAGTCGTTCGGCGGCTGGGTCGTGCAGCATCAGAGGATCAGGCAGGCGCCGTGCTGGCGCAGTTCGCGACAGCCTAGCCCGCAGATGCAGCCGCGCACCACTCCCCTCGCGCTTGCCAAGTGGATACCGTGCGCGGCCTACCCGAGGAACCGCATGCACTGCACGACCGCTCTCGCCCTGCTCGCCGCCCTGTCCACCATCGCAACCAGCGCCCTTGCGCAGCGGCAGGGTGGTCGCCGCAACGCGGATCCGAGCAGCGTCAAACTCGAGTCGCTCACGTTCGCCGAGAAGTCCTTCGCCAGCGATGCGGTGGAGGACGACGTGAAGTACGGCGTCTACCTGCCGAAGGACTACGGCGACGACAAGAACAAGGATACGAAGTACCCCCTCGTCATCTGGCTGCACGGCATGTTCGAGGACCACTTGCGGTTCCACGCCCGCGGCGGCGCCCCGGTGCTCGACGCCGCGATCAAGGATGGCAAGTTGCCACCCTGCGTGTTCGTGTGCCCCGACGGCGGCCGCACATCGATGTACGTGAATCGCAAAGCGAAGAAGTACGAAGACTTGGTCACCAAGGACCTGATCGCGCACCTCGAGAAGGACTACCGGCTCAGCCCTCGACGCGAGGATCGTGCGATCCTCGGCGTCAGTATGGGCGGCATGGCGGCGCTGCGCATTGCCTTCCAGCAGCCGGATCTGTTCGGCGCCGTGGGCGTGCACAGCGCCGCGATCCTGCCAGAAGACCCGGAGAAGCTGTCGGATCGAATGAAGGCCGCGGCGGCACAGTTCGGCCTCACGGAAGTATTCGGAGACCCGATCGAGAAGGAGCCGTGGCAGCAGGCCAACCCACTCTGCATCGCGCACACGCTGAAACCCGCGATGTTGAAGGGACTACGCATCTACTTCGATGCCGGCACCGAGGACCGCTACGGCTTCGCCACCGGCAACGAGGCGCTGCACAAGGTCCTCGACGAAAACGGCATCGAACACACGTGGCGCCTGATCGAAGGTGGTGGGCATTCTTGGGGCGCAGGCTTCCAGGACCAAACTCTGCCGCACAGCTTCGAGACCATCGGCGCGATGTTCCGCAATGCCGGCGCCAAGAAGGCGGGGCTCGAGGGACTGAAGGGCAAGAACAGCGCCGAGGTCGATGCCAAGGGCGAACCCAAGCCCGCGGGCGGCGACAAGGACTGATCCTAGGCGCGGCCGGCGGGTGCCCACCCCCACCACGGGATCGGGGCTGCCGCCAAAAAAATCTGCTTCGGGGCCTGCGCTGGACGGCATCCCTGCCGATCAACCCAGCTAGTCACCTCGGAGGCACTCCATGTTCACCCTCGAACACCGCGTCCGCGTGTTCGTTTTCCAGTTGCTCGAGCAAGGTCCGCAGTTCCTACTTCTCCGGCAGCGGCCTCGCGCCGAGTGGCCACTCGGCCCGGTGATCGGACCCGTTGCTCTGGGGGAAAAGACCCAGGACGCCGTGTTGCGCGAGGTCCTGGCCGAGACCGGGCTGCGCCGACCGGTGCACCTGATCGACTTGGCGACGCCGCAAAAGGAACTGTTTGGCGAGGTGGGACTGGTCGAGTGGCCGTTCGCCTGGCAGGCCTCGATCGCCGGTGAACCGCTACAACCCCTGACACTCGGCCCGATGGTCGGCGAGTACGTCTGGCTGCGCTTCGACGAGGCGTATCGACGCGTCGAGAGCGCGACCGACAGGGACGCACTGGTGCGGCTGAGGCTCTGTCTGCAATAATCCTCGCCCCCGACTGCCAGCCTGCGCGCGTTGTCCGTAGCAGACCCTCACCAGAACATGAGCGACACTTCCAAGAAGCCGGCCGCCGAAGGCGTCCTCGGCGACGGCCGACTGCCCAGTTCCGCGATGCGTAGCTACGCGCTACTCACACCGGAGCTCAAGCAGCTCTACATGAACTTCTACAAAGCCACCTACGGCAAGTCGAAGCTCGACCTCAAGACCAAGGAGTTCATCGCGATCGCAGCCTCGCTGGTGAGCGGCTGCAAGGGCTGCCTCGAAGGGCACCTGAAGAAGGCCAAACGCGAGGGCGCGACGAGCGATGAGATCGCCGAGTTGATCGCCATCGTCCTTGGCGTCAATGCCGCGACCATCGTCGACCGGTCCGACATCGCCAACTACCACCTTGGTGGCCTGTTCGAGCGTCCCGAAGGCGAGTAGTACGCGCCCACGAGACGACGAACGCGGCGCCGGATCAGAACCTGATCGCGGGTGCGACCGTTAGACTTCGCGTGACGATGCCCCCGCCACCTGACCTGAAACCGCTGCCGTTGATGCCAACCGGCGCCATCGTGCGCCTTGGTGCCGCGGCGATGCTCGCCGCGGCGATGCTCTACCTCGCGGTGTTCTGGAACCCCGTGGTCGCGATCGACGAGGGCAACCTCGCCGATCCCGAACCGACTCTCGTCGCCGTTCCCGACATCGACGCGTCCCTGTTGCAGCAGGCCAAGGACGCGACCCGCGAGCAGCGACTCTTCATTGAAAGCGAACCGCTGAGCCATCTGCTCGCCAACTCGCTGAACGTCAGCCCAGAGGCAGCACGCGCCCTCGGGATGCCGCCGCAGATGGTGCCGCTCGAGGCCCTGCGGACGCACATCGACGAATGGCGTGGCCGCTACGTCTTCTATCGCGGCAAGGTCGAGGAACTCAATGGTCCGCGACTTGGCCACCCGGTTCCAGGGTACGGCATCTATGAGGCCACGCTGCGACTGGCGGATGGCTCGGCGATCCTGTTCACGTTTTCGCAGGCACCGGCAGCGGCAGTGCGCATTGGCAGCTTCGCACGCGCGGAGGGCTTCGTGCTGAAGCTCCGCGATGTCGCTTACCCGGTCGAGATGAGCAAGACGCCACTTCTGGTCGGGGCGCAGCTCCGCGAGGACTACGAAGATTGGGGCCCTGTCACGCAGCTCGACTCCTCGACCCTCGACATGGTCATCGACGTACAACGCGAGGACGACCGCCTGACCTCGACCGAGGAGTCGTGGCGCACGATCGACCAAGACCAGTCGCGCGCGCTCTGGCACCTCGCCGCCTTCGCCCGTGACGCAGCTCCGCGCCCGAAGGAAGAATGGCGACGAGCGCCGGCACTCAACGCCCAAGAGGTCTGGGATCACCTGAAGCGCAACGAGGTGGTCCGCGGCACCGCGATCCGCTTGCTGGGGACGCTGGCGGCAGTCAGAACCATCACCGCGCAGCCCAACCCCGCAGGCATCACCGAGTGGACCGAGGCCTGGATGCAGGTGCGTGACCTCGGCGGCAAGACCATCCCGGTCTGGCTACCAGGAGCCATCCGCCAGCCGCTTGGGACTTCGCTGGAAGTACGCAGCTACTACTTCCGTCGCTACTCGTACGAGACCCGCCGGGGCCAACAACTGTGGACACCCCTGTTCGTCGCTGCGGCGTTGGACCCGTTCGTGTTCGACACCGGCAGAGGCCTGAAGGAAATCAGTGCCTACGCGCTCGCCGCGACGCTCGCGATCATGGCGCTCGTGTACTGGGGGACCCGTCGCGAACGGCAACGCTCACTGGCACAGGAAGACGCGCTCATCGACCGCCGGCGGAAGCGGCGCCAGAAGCTCGCCGCGGCTACGACGCAACCGTGAGCGGATTCTCGTGATCGAACTGCACTGCCGGCCGCCGCACGAACCGTCGACGCATATTGGCATCGGTTCGGGCGTGATGCGGACCCTCGCCAGCGAGACGAAGGGCCGCAGGGTATTCGCTCTGGTCGACTCGATCGTTGCCGCTCGACACCCAGAGATCCTCGCCGCCCACTGGACCGTCACATGCGTGCAGGCCGGCGAGTCGCTCAAGACCTTGGCGCAGGCAGAAACCGTCTTGCGAGCCATGGCCAGAGCCAGCATCGACCGCAACGGGCTGCTGCTCGCCATCGGCGGCGGCACCGTCGGCGACCTCGGCGGGCTGTGCGCAGCGCTGTGGCTGCGCGGCATCGAGTGCTGGCAGGTGCCCACGACGATGATGGCGATGGTCGACAGCGCCGTCGGCGGCAAGACCGCAGTCAACCTGCCGGAAGGCAAGAACCTCGTAGGCGCCGTGCATCCGCCAGCGCGCGTGTTCGTGGACCCATCGCTGCTCGACGAACTGCCCGAGCCCGAGTACCGGAGCGGACTCGCCGAGGCAGTCAAAGTCGCGATCGGCATCGATGCACCGCTGTTCGAGATCCTCGAACAAGATGGCGAGAACGTTCGGGCGCGCGATCCCGCGACACTGGAGCGCACGATCCACCGCGCGCTCGCTGCCAAGGCCACCATCGTCGCTTCCGACCTGCGCGAAGACGGGCCGCGCCGACTGCTGAACCTAGGCCACACGCTCGGGCACGCGCTAGAAGCCGTTTCGGGCTACCGGGAGCCGCACGGTCTGTGCGTTGCTCGCGGCCTGCACTTCGCCCTCGACGTCGCCGAGTCGTTGCACGCGATGACCGCCTCTGACCTCGACCGCTGTCGCCGACTGCTGTCGCAGCACGGCTATCTGCGCACGCCGCTGCCGCCAACTTCGGAGATCCTCGGCTTCATGCGGCGCGACAAGAAGGTCGAGGCCGGCGTGGTGCACTTTGTCGTCCCGACCGGCATCGGCAGCAGCTGCGTACGCGGCCTCTCCCCAGATCAACTCGGGGCCGTTCTCGACCGCCGCTGAATCCCGAGCAGTCCCCCACAAGACCGGCTCGCTTCGGCACCTGTGAGAGATCCAAAATCCCGCGGCAACGGTGGTGCCGGGGCTCGCACCAGCACCCCACGCGTGGGCTGGTTTTGTGCTCGCGCCCACCGCTGGCTTCCGGTGTAGTCCCGCCCCCGATGCCACGCCGCAACGACCTCAAGTCGATCCTGATCCTGGGGTCTGGACCCATCGTCATCGGGCA
>CAMBXM010000209.1 GCA_945871815.1 Singulisphaera sp. GP187 | reverse complement strand
TGCACATCGCGCGCGCCATCGCACTCCTCGCGCTCGCTCTCGCCACGGGGTGCGGTGAGGACCACTCGCCGCGCGCGTTCGCGCTGCCAGACTTCGCCGTGCGCGGACGCTGGCAGCAGCCGATGGCGCTGCGCTACCGCATCGACGCCGACGGCAGTCCAATGGCGGAAGGTGCGTTCCGAGCGGCGGTCCTGCGCGCGATCGCGGCGTGGAACGAGACCGGGGTCGTGCATCTCGCAGCCGCGGTCGCGGACGACGCCGAGCCGCCGTCGGTGACGTTCGGTTTCCGACGCGGTCATCACGGCGCCTGCGAGCCCTTTGGTGCGACCGCGGCACTGGCGCACTCCGGGCCGACCGGCACGCCTACGTTCGTGCACTTCGACGCCGCGCGCTCGTGGTCCGAGGACGGCAGCGCCGGCAGCGCCTCGGTCTTTGCCGTGGCTCTGCACGAACTCGGCCATGTCCTCGGTCTCGGCCACAGCGCGGCGCCCTCTGCGGTCATGAACAGTGCCCCCGAACGCAACACCCGCCTCGGCCAGCCTGACCTCGATGGGCTGCACTCGCTCTACGGCGGCGGCAGCGATCGCCCTGCGGACCTGCAGGTTCGCGGCGACGGCGCCCGGACCGTGCTGCGCGGCGTGGCCCCGCCCGACTGCACCGAGTTCGCCACCTTCGACACCGATGGCGATGGGCGCGACGAGCTGTTGGTGTGGCGCACCGATGTGCAGGGCCATGGCGCCGTCACGGTCTACTGCTTCGGCCCGTCCTGCACACTGCTGCGAACCGCGGGTCCGTTTCTCGGCATGACGACACACGGTGCCCGCGTGCACTTCGCCGTGCATGCCGACGGCTCGCGCTTGCTGGTCAACACATTGCCGAACGGGCGACTCGTGGCCCAGCGCTTCGACGACCGTGGCTTGCCGGTCGAATGGGCCGGCGATCCGCCAGCACCCGCGGTCCAGAAGCCGGCCGATGTCGACGGCGACGGCAAGCCCGAGACGATTGACCGAAACGGGCAATGACTGCCGCCCGGAAGCTGGACAGCTTCGTCGCGCCACGCGCGCCGTCGAAACACCGTCGACTGTGCGTCGGCATGCCGACGAAATCCCGGTGAGCCTCGGACTCTGCGGCAATGGCCACGGCTCTTGCACCGGCCGTTTCCCTGCGCGCACGCACGAGAAGCGGTGGTTCTCATCCTGATTGTCGAAATCTGCACACGAGCTTTCTTTGCGCGGCAAGGAGATTGCTTAGTTCCGTTGGCGTCGCGTCCCCCGTCCCGCTCCCTTCCCCCCAACCGCGCCGCTGCCATCTCCCTGGCCATGACCGCCAACGACACGCCCTCCCTCCGGCCATACCGCGCAAGCCGCCCGCGCCACATGGCTTCCTTCGGTCGATCTGTCCTGCCACTCGTGGTGCTGATGCTGTTTGCCGGCAGTGTGGTTTTTGCTTCGTGGTTCCTGATTTTCCTCGCCGGCCTCGGCTGGAACTTCGTCACCGGCGCCGCCTGAACGATCTTCTAGTCGCCGCCGTACGACCCTCTGGCGCCCCCATCCCTCTAGCGCCGCCTTCTCTCTGGCAACGTGGTCGCGGCACCTTCGCGGTGCGACCTTCGCTTGCAGCCGCCCGCACCTGAGCGCACGCTCTGCGCCGTGCTCCGTGTTGCCACCATGCTCTGCCGCGGGCTTGCGGCGCGCCGCGCATGACGCCGTCCCACCAACAGGCGGAGGCTCGTCGGTTCGTGATCGAGCTTGGGCGCGCCCTGCACGCCCTCGGTAGCCCGGCCTATCGCATCGAGGACTCGATGGTCGCTTGCGCCCGGGCTCTGGGCCTCGACGGCAGTTTCTTTGCGACGCCGACAGCGATCTTCGCGCAGATCGGTCTCCCTGGCACCGAACCCTCGATCTCGCTGCAGCGCGTGCCGCCCGGCGAGCAAGACCTTGGCAAGCTGGCAGAGCTCTACCGGCAACGCGACGAAGTGGTGACGGGCGGGTGCTCGGCCGCGGACGGCCTCGTGCGCCTAGCCGCCATTCTCGCCGCCAAGCCGACTCACGGCCCGTGGACCGAACTGCCAGCGCACGTGCTGTCGAGCACCGGGGCAGCGGTATTCCTCGGCGGCAGTCCGCGCGAGCTGATTGCCTCGGCAGTTGCTGGCCTGGCCGTCGGCGCGCTGGCCTTGGTGTCCTCGCGCTCGCGCCGCTTCCGCCGCGTGTTCGAACCGACCGCGGCCGCGACTGCGGCTCTGTTTGCGCAAGCGGGCGCCGGCATTCTCGGCACCGATCCGGGCATCGTCACCATCGCCGGCATCGTGCCGCTGCTGCCCGGACTGACATTCACGACCGCGCTGGCCGAGCTTGCGGTTCGCCACCTGTCGTCGGGCAGCGCGCGCCTGCTCGGCGCCCTGGCGACGATGCTGACGATGGCCGTCGGTGTCGGGCTCGGGGCGAGAGTCGGCACGATGATCTTTGGCATCGTCGACACGGAGCACCCAGAACCTCTGTCGCTCTGGTGGCAGCTTCCGACGGCCCTGGTGTCGGCAACCGCGTTCGCAGTGTTGCTGCGTGCCCGCTGGTCGCAGCTACCGGCCGTGCTGCTTGCCGTCGGCATCGCGTTCGCAGGCGTGACCGTTGGGTCGATGATCTTCGCGCGCGAACTCGCGGCCTTCGTTGGTGCGTTCTCGGTATCGGTCGCCGCCAATCTCTATGCCCGCCTGCGCCGCCGCCCGGCAGCGGTCATGCGCACGCCTGGGTTGCTGCTGTTGGTTCCAGGTTCTCTGGGTTTTCGCGGGTTGACAACGGCACTGCAGCAGGACTTCTCGGCGGGCTCGCAGTTCGCATTCCGCATGCTGCTCGTCGGCGGTGCGCTGGTCGCAGGGCTGCTGCTGTCCAACGTCCTCGTGCCACCACCGCTTGACGTCGAACCGGACGAGGCGGGGTAGTGCCGAAGCAGTCGACGCCTTAGCAGCCGGTTGCACAACGGCGCCGGCGCCGAGGGCGAACCACGAATCGTTCGCCAACAGGCGGCTAGACTCCGCCGCCTTCGATGCCCATCCGGCCACACCTCCCCTCCGTTCCGGCGACGCTCGCGCTCGCAGCAGTCGCCGCGATCCTGCTGCGACTGGCCTGGCTCGGCGACGACGCCTACATCACGCTGCGGGTGGTCGAGAATGTCGTCGGCGGACACGGTCCGGTGTGGAACGTCGGCGAACGCGTCAGCGTCAACGTCCACCCGTTGTGGACCGCCGTGCTCGTGATGGTGCGCGCGCTCGGCACGGACCCCTACTTCTCTACCATTGCGATCTCGTGGGTCCTGGCGCTGGTTGCCGTTGCGCTCCTGATGCGCATGGCGGGCCGCGCCGCCGTTGCCGTCGCCGTAGTGCTCGGACTATCGCGCGCCTTTGGCGACTTCGCCGTCTGCGGACTGGAGAATCCCCTCGCCGTCGTGCTGCTCGCCGTGCTCGTCGATGCCACGTGCCGTGCCGATGCCCAGCGCATGAGCTCACGTCGATTGGCGCTGCTCGCGGCGGCGATCACGTTGACCCGCCTCGACCTTGCTGGGCTCTGCGCACCCGTGCTGCTCGCGCGCTGGCGCAGCCAGCCGTTTCTTTCGCTGGTCGCACAAACAGCAGTCGGACTTGCGCCCCTGCTGCTCTGGTTTCTGTTCTCGGCCATCTACTACGGGTCGCCGTGGCCGATCGTCGCCTACGCCAAGGCGTTCGGCGTCGGCATCCCTGCGCTTGATCTAGCCCAGCAAGGTCTGCGTTACGTCGCGTGGGTCGCAATGCACGACCCGCTGACCCTGATCACGATCGCCGCCGGCATCGCCATCGGCCTTCTGCGACGCGAACTGCGCTGCGCGCCAGTCGCGATCGGAGCAGCGCTCTACTGCATCTTCATCGTCAAAGTCGGCGGCGATTTCATGGGCGGCCGATTCTTCGTGGCCCCGTTCTTCGTCGCGGTGTCGATCCTCGCGCGCGCCGCTCGCACCGCCTCGTGGCGATGGATCGGGACGAGCATCGCCGCTGCTGCGGTGCTAGCCGTGCTCCCCGGGTTGCCGCCGTGGCTCCGTTCGCCCGCGAGCGACAGGACCCCGACGGATGCGTACCACGGCATCACGGACGAGCGCAGCTTCTACTACGCGGCGCAAGGACTCATGTCGCCGACCCGCGACCTGCCAAACCCCGGCTCGCTGTCGGCCGCACTGCGGCTGCGGGGACGCGAGAAGAGGGTATTCGTGATGCGCGGGCGCGTCGGCCGCTACGCCTACGACGGCGGCGATCTCGTCCATGTCGTCGACCCGTGGCTGCTCGATCCGCTGCTGATGCGGTTGCCGGTCGGGGATCCGCACAGTTGGCGAATCGGTCACTTCATTCGGTTCATGCCCGAGGGCTATCTCGAGTCGCTGGCGAGCGGCGAGAACCAAATCCTGCACCCACGACTGAAGGTCTGCTTCGACGCCGTGCGCACGGTCGTCGACCAGAACGTGCCGCTGTTCGACAAGAAGCGCCTGTCGGTGCTCTGGCAACTGTGGACCGGTGCCTTCGACGAGGACTTCCAGGCCTACGTCGCCGAGCAGTATCGAACGCCGCCGACCATCATGCTGCTGTCCGCCGGCCTGAAGCGCATCCAGCCCGAGAGCGACCTCGCCACTGGAGCCCAGTGGTTCGACGAGCCCAACGTGCACTTGGTGCCGCGCGGCGGCATCGAGGTGCGCTTCCCTGCGACCTATCCTGGCAAACGCGTGCACCTGCAACTGCAGGGCGGCGACTTCCTCGTCTATCGCCTGCAGCCGTTGCGCGCGGGCAAAGTGCTCGCCGAGATCCTCGTCGATGCATCGCAGCTGCAAGCCGTGCTCGGCTGCGGCGTCTTCGTCGCCGACCTGCCGCCGGACCTCGGGGCCTTCGACGCGATGCGCATCGACGTCCCGGGTTGCCCTTCGGACGTGATCGCTGTGCTCGGCAGCTTGATCGTCGAACGCTGAGCGGGCACAGCGGCGGCGCCGCGCGCCCCCGGCTTCATTTCGACGGCGGGAAGTCAGCGAGCATGTCTCTGACGACGTCCGTCAGCAGCGCTTCGCGTTCCGCCGGCAGCATGTCGGCGCGGAACACACCGTGCGCCGTGCCGCGCCAGACGTTGTGCCGCGTCGACGGCGACACGAGATCGACCACCAGCGTGCCTTCCTGCAACTCGTAGGTGCCGAGCCGCCCGTCGCGGATCTCGTAGCCGACGCCCTTCGTGTTGAGCGAACCCGCCAGCGTGCGATGCACGGCGACCTGCACGTCGGCGCCGGAGTCGACCTTCTTCAGCCCCCGCGCGGTCAGTTCGCGGGCGACGACGTTCAGCACCTGCTGGTCGCGCACGAGCGTCTCCGAGTCCGACAACGGGGCGAGCCACGTGAAGGTGTGGATCGTCGAGAAGTCGACTTTCGGATCGTGCATCGCCGACACGTCGATGCCGCGACAACCAGCGAACAGGGCGAGGAGCAGAGCGAAGGAAAGCTTCTGGTTCATGAGCGAGAGGAAGCGTGGTCGAGCGGGAAGCCTAGCTGCCGTCGGCCGCGAGCGGTTCTGCGAAGTCATCCCTGCGTGCGTCACTTCGGCTGCGTCGCCACGCGCACGCGCTGCTCCGACCCGGCGGGAACGGTCACGCGATCGGGGCTCAGGAGGACGGTGTCGCTGACGATGCGGTAGTCGCCGGGCGGCAGGTTCTCGAATCGATGGGCGCGAACCGCGCCGCCAATGAGGACTGCGGGAGTCACTGCGAAGCGCTCGCCGGTCGCGACACTCTCGAGCCACCACGATCGCGAGGCGTCCCGCGAACCGTCGCCGACGAGTTCGACCTGCGCGCCCTTGCTCATCTGCACGCGCTCCGTGGCCCCGCCCCGCAAGGCCACGACACGAGGCTCGGCGTAGCAGCCTGGGAGCTGCGGACGGACCTCGATCGCGTCGAGCAGGCGCAGCCCGCGGAACTCGGTGCCGTTCCCTTGGAAGCGCGTGCTCACCAGGGTGGACGTCGACATGCGATTGGCGAGGCGCACACCGGAAGGGAACACGAATGACTCGGCGTACTGATCGTTGCGGCTGATCGACCCGTCGCTCGCGCGCACTTCGAGCACGCCGTGCAGCGGGCGCGGCGCGAGCGCGATCGATCCGAGTTGCACATCGCCGATGAGGCGCATCGGCTCGGATTCCCACACCTCGTCCCCGGCGACGAGGACGAGCCAGGCGCGGTCGCGGCACGGGACCTCGGCCGACGCCTCGTCATCTCCGAGCACGGTCACGTCGCAACGGACGCACACGGTCTCGGTCAAGCACAGGAGCACCAGCGGGCCGCTGGTTCGCGAAAGCAACCTCCAGCGCACGTTGCAGCGGCGGAAGTCGAACTCGACCGGCACCACCTGGCCCGCGTAAGTCGGACCGATGCTCCGTTCGATGACGCGGCGGTCGGACCCCACGGTCCCGACGAGGCGGAACTCGCGACCACAACCGACGGCCATACGGACGCGGTCGGCGGCGAGCCAGGTCGGGCGACCCTCGGCGCGCTTCTGCGGTTCGTGCAGCGAGAGGACCTCGAACTGCACGTCCACGCGCGGCCCCAGCACCGTGAACTCGTAACTGCCGATCGGATCGAGCACGACCTCGACCGGCTCGCCGAGGTCCTCCTTGGTGATCGCGCGCGACACGGCGAGTCCCGGGACCGAGACCTCGCAACTGAAAGGTGAGAGACCACCGAAGCCGACCAGGTCGAAACGCGCGATCCC
>CAMBXM010000208.1 GCA_945871815.1 Singulisphaera sp. GP187 | reverse complement strand
GGCACTCCTGGGTCGCCTGCCGAGCGCCGTCGGTTACCAGCCGACGATGGCCTCCGAAATGGGTGCGTTGCAAGAACGCATCACGTCGACCAAGAAGGGTTCGGTCACGTCGATGCAGGCCGTCTACGTCCCCGCTGACGACATCACCGATCCGGCGCCGGTTGCGACCTTTGCGCACTTGGACAGCACGATCATCCTCGAACGCCAGATTGCCGAGCTTGGCATCTACCCGGCCGTCGATCCGCTGAAGTCGACGTCGAAGATGCTGTCGCCACAGGTCGTGGGCGAGGAGCACTACCGCGTTGCCCGCGAAGTGCAGCGCACCCTGCAGCGCTACCAGGATCTACGCGACATCATCGCGATCCTCGGGATCGAAGAGCTAAGTGAAGAGGACAAGCAGGTCGTGGCCCGCGCGCGCCGCATCCAGCGCTTCCTGTCACAGCCCTTCTTCGTCGCCGAACAGTTCACCGGCACCCCGGGCAAGTTCGTGAAGCGGGAAGACACAGTCCGCAGCTTCCGCGAGATCCTCGAAGGCAAGCACGACGATCTGCCCGAGTCCGCCTTCTACCTCGTCGGCTCGATCGAGGAAGCCGTCGCACGCGGCAAGAAGTGATCCCTGTCCACTAGTACGGAGACCAAGCTCATGGCCAAGGAACTGCATCTGCGCGTCGTCACCCCGGACCGCACCGTCGTCGATCGCAAGGTCGCGGGGGTCTCGTTCCGCGGTTTCGACGGCGGCTACGGCATCCTGCCGAACCATGCGCCGTTGCTCACTGGCATCGCAGGTGCAGGGGCAGTGAAGATCCTCGAACTCGATGGCAAGACCACGTCGATGTTCGCCAGTGATGGCTTTGCCCAAGTCCAGCACAACGTGCTGACGCTGGTTTGCGAGGCCGGAGAACTGGCGCCAGAAATCGACCTCGAACGAGTCAAGGCCGCCGAAGCCAGGGCCCGCGAGAAGCTGGCGCACCTCGAGCGCGGCAGCGAGGGGTTCTTGATGGCGGAAGTGGCGCTGCGCAAGGCGCTGATGCGCGACGCGATCGGGCGCGGTGCCGATCAGGATTCGAGCTACCGCTGAGTCGTTTTGCGGCGGCCGTGAGATCCTCGTGAGTGTTTGGGACGGCGATGTCGATGCCTGACCACTGGGTTCGTGGCAACGTCGCCGCGAACCTGAGGTCCGAGCATGCACCGTTCGTGCTCGGAACTCGCAGTCTCGACGCACACGCCCCGCCAGCTGCAGGGATATGCGGCTCGATCCTGGCAGCGCGCCGCGGCCTTTCTAGAGTTCTTCCTTCGCCATGAACCTGATCCATCGTCTGGGCGCGAGTCTCTGTCTCGTCGCCACTGTCTTCGGCCAGATTCCCGAGTGTGCCGACGTCAAGACCACCGAGTCTGGTCTCCAGTACTGCGTTCTCCAAGCCGGGCGCGATGAGCCGAAGCCGCGCCCCACGGACCTGGTAGAGGTGCACTACACGGGCTGGCTGACGGACGGCACCAAGTTCGATGGCTCGGGCGACCGCGGCCAGACCTCCAGCTTCCCGCTCAACAATGTCATCAAGGGCTGGACCGAGGGCATGCAGCTGATGACGCCGGGCGCGAAGTTCAAGTTCATCATCCCAGCGGCGCTGGGCTATGGCGAACAGGACAACGGCGTGATCCCCCCTAACAGCACGCTGGTGTTCGAAGTCGAACTGCTGCGCGTAGTCCGGATGCCAGAGTTTGTCGCCGGCAACCCCGACAAGCAGAAGGAACTGCCGTCGAAGGCAAAATGGGAACTGCTGAAGGAAGGCACTGGAGCGGCCGCGGGCGAGAACGAAGCCGTGGCGTTCCGTTACGCGCTGTTCCAAACCGATGGCAAGCTGTTGCAAGCGAGCGAGCAACAACAGAACCATCGCATCGCCGGCACGCGAGTAACCCTGCCGTTCCCATTCTTCAAAGAACTGGTCGACGTGATGAAGCAAGGGGACACGGTGCGAGTCGAAGTGCCGGAAGGCGTCGTCGGCAGCATCCAAGGCCCGACGGTCTGGATCCTTGAGCTGACTGGCGTGCACCGCCTGCCGTCGTTCCGCGCCCTCGACCCCAAGAAGACCGTGACCACGCAGAGTGGCCTCAAGTACGAAGTCCTGCGCGATGGGGACGGCGCTCTGCCGAAGACCACCGATACCGTGGCGGCCCTGTACACGGGCTGGCTCACAGACGGCACGATGTTCGACAGCGCGCATGCGCGCGGCGCGCCCAGCGAATTCGCCTTGAACCGCGTCGTGCGCGGCTGGACCGAGGGCCTGCAGTTGATGAAGGTCGGCAGCTCGTTCTTGTTCGAGATCCCCGCGGAACTGGGCTACGGCACGCGGGGCTCGCCGCCCAAGATCGGACCGAATGCGACCTTGATCTTCCTGATCGAACTCGTCGACCTGAAGTGACCCGAAAGCTGCCCCTCCTCCGTTGGCATCCATGACGCGACACCGCTCTCCCTGGCAGCGTACTCACACCTGCGGCGAACTTACCGCCGCCCACGACGGCCAAGACGTCGTGCTCAACGGCTGGATCGAGAATCACCGGCACCACGGCCAAGTGTTGTTCCTCGATCTGCGCGATCGCTACGGCATCACCCAGATCGTTGCTGACCAGGAAGCCCAAGGTGCGGACGGCACCCTGTTCGCGACCTTGCAGCGCCTCGGCGCCGAAGACGTCGTGTCGGTGGGCGGACGAGTTCGGCGTCGCGCTGCGGACAAGGCCAACAAGAATCGAAGCACCGGCGAGATCGAGTTGTTGGCGTTGTCTGTGACTGTTCTGAGCGAAGCCGAGACGCCGCCTTTCGAAATCCTCGACAAGGCCGAGGCCAACGAGGAGCTGCGCATGCAGTACCGCTACCTCGACCTGCGCCGCCGCCCGCTGCAGGAAGCCTTGATGAAGCGCGCGAAATTCGTGACCTCGATTCGCAACTTCATGCAGGAGCATCGGTTCATCGACATCGAGACTCCGATCCTGACCAAGAGCACGCCAGAAGGGGCGCGTGACTACCTGGTGCCAAGTCGCGTGCATCCGGGGAAGTTCTTCGCGCTGCCGCAGAGCCCACAGATCTTCAAGCAGCTCTGCATGGTCGGCGGGCTCGATCGCTACTACCAGATTGCTCGTTGCTTCCGCGACGAAGACCTGCGCTCCGACCGCCAACCCGAGTTCACGCAGATCGATCTCGAGATGTCCTTTGTCGAGGAGCACGACGTGCTAGACATCGTCGAGGCGATGGTCATCCGCGGCTTCAAGGAAGGCTTCGGTATCGACCTGCAGCAGCCGTTCCCGCGCTTTGACTACCAGGAGGCGATGGACAAGTACGGCTGCGACAAGCCCGACCTTCGCTTCGGCATGACGCTCATCGACTGCACCGAGCACGCCAAGAGCAGCGACTTCAAGGTCTTCCAGGGCGCGGTCGCGAGCGGTGGCATCGTAAAGGGCATGTGCGCCGTGGGGGGCGCCGAGAAGTTCTCGCGCAAGGGCATCGACGAGCTGACTGCGTTCGTCACGGGCCTCGGTGCCAAGGGCCTCGCGTGGGCCAAGGTCACGAGTAACGGCGTCGAAGGCTCGATCGCCAAGTTCTACGAAGGCGACAAGGGTGCTGCGCTGATCGCGCACATGGGTGCCAAAGCCGGCGACCTGCTGCTGTTCGTTGCCGACCAGAAGCGCGTCGTCCACAAGGCACTCTCGGACCTGCGCCTCAAGGTGGGAACACTCCTCGGTCTTCGCGACCCCAAGGTGTTCCGTTGCTGCTGGGTGCTCAACTTCCCGATGTTCGAATGGAACGACGAGAAGGGGCGCTGGCAGTTCGCGCACAATCCGTTCAGTGCGCCCGTTGACTGGAACGTCGGCGACTTTGCGCAGGACACGGAATCGATTCGCAGTCGGGCCTATGACTTCGTCATGAACGGTTGGGAGCTCGGTTCCGGGTCGATTCGCATTCATCGTCCCGAACTGCAGGCACGCGTGTTCGAGTTTCTGGGCATCAGCAAGGATCAGCAAAAGGCCAACTTCGGCTTCTTGCTCGACGCCTACCGCTATGGCGGCCCGCCGCACGGCGGCATCGCTCTGGGCGTCGATCGCCTTTGCACCCTGGCGCTTGGCCGCGAGGGGATTCGCGACGTGATCGCGTTCCCGAAGACGTCAACGGCCTTCGATCTGATGGCCGAGGCGCCGTCGTCGGTCTCAGTGGAGCAGCTTGCTGAGCTCCACATTGCCAGCACGGCGAAGACGCAAGACTGATCGGCCGGGTGCCGGCCGGGTCCTGGTGGATGGGACGGCGTCCGCGGCTTGCTCGCTGCGGTACCAAGGCACGGCCTACCGCTCGGATGCGGCAGCGTGCTTTGAGAACTCACTCCGAGGGCAACTCACGAAGACGGTAGGCGGAACGCACCGTCTACAGGCCGGCAGACACGCTTGAAGTGCAGCGGTCGCCTGAGCCCAGACGGGCCGTGGGTTCCGGCTGGACGCGCCTTCTGCATCCACTCCTCGAACACCGCCATCGACTTGTTGGTGTCGACGAACACGTCGCCATAGCGATCGCCCGGCTCCGCCGCGGTCACCGTGACCTTTTGGTGCCAGCAGTGCATGCCGCTCACTGGGTCGGGCTGCACCGGGAAGGTGAAGTTCTGGTGCACGCCACCTGAGTGCCACCACACCTTGCCGCTGTCCTCGTCGCTGCTCTCGAAGGCCCCGACGTCTTTGACGCGGCGCACCAGGTAGCGACCCTTCTCCACCTGGCGGAAGTCGACGTCGTGGATCTGCCAGCGGTTCTGCGCGCGCGCATCCCCTTGGATCTTCCACCGACCAAGGTGGTGACTGCAGGCCACGACGCCTGGACGCACGCCCTCGGTAACCCACGCAGCATTGACGTAGTAGCCCGTGACCGTTGTCACTCTCAGGAGGTCGCCGGTGACTACTCCGACGCGCTGTGCGTCGCTGGGATGGATCCAGACGGGGTTGGTGTTGGACAACTCACTCAGCCACTTGCTGTTGGCCGATCGCGTATGGATCAGCGTCGGTAGACGGAAGGTGCCGACCAGGACCATCTCGCCCTTGTTGGTGTCGAGGTGCTTCTCGTCGACGTGACTCTCGATGTAGCACGGTGCCGAGTACTGAGGCCAACCCCAGTCCGCCATCGTTTGCGAGTGGATCTCCAGCCGCTTGCTCTGCGTCGGAAAGCCGACCCGGGCCGTGCCGTCGACGATGACGCCGACCGGCTTGCCATCGCGCCGAACGAGCCCTTCCTCGGCATCGACCTGGCCGCCCTCCTTCCACTCGGCTTCATGCGTGCGGTAGATCTGGTCTTTGACCAAGAAGCAGCCGTGCCGCTGCATGTACTCGAGCGGCGTTTGCCCTTCCTTGGCGGCAGCTTCGGGCAAGCCGGGCACCGAGTTCTCGAAGATCCAGCGGTAGTACTCGGTGATCGTGACGCGCTCGCCAGGGCGGTACGGCGACTCAAAGTGCTTACGCACTCCGAGCGAGCCATCGGGGTCGATCTTCCAGGACAGCGCGATCCAGAACTCGTCCTCTTCCCAGACCTCGCCTGGGTTGACCTGCCATGTCCACTCGACGGTCTGGCCTTTGCGCTCGGCGAGGACTCGGTGCACGGGTTGCCGGAAGCCGATCCAGGTGGCCGCGTGGGTCTCCTGGCTCATCAGGTCGTGGCGCTCCGTCGCGTGGCCCATCGGCAGCACGTAGTCGGCATAGCGACTCGTCTCGTTCCAAGTCGGCGACAGCACGACGTGGCAGCCGAACAGCGCCTCATCCATGAGCGCTTCGATCCAGACGATGCCGTCCGGATTGGTCCAGACCGGGTTGTAGACCCGAGTGAAGTAGGTGTCGACGCGGCCACGACCGCTCTTCAACAGGTGCGGCAACAGGAAGCTGAGCTCGTGGTGGGCGAGCGGCCATTCGCGAGGATAGAGCAGTTCACTCCAGACTTGCTGCGGGCTCGGCTTGCTGAAGGGCGAAGGCACGAATTTGTTGGCCCCTGCGGGGTTGGTACCACCCAGCGAACCAACTGCGCCGACCAGCACGGACACGAACTGCAGGTTGCGTGCGACGGCCCAGCCACCCTCGTTTCCGGCGGCGCTATTGCGCCAGACATGGCTCGCGAACTTGGCGCCGGCCTTACCGATTTCGCGACCAACCTCTTCGATGGTGGTTGGCTCGAGACCGCAGACCATGGCTACATGCGCCGGCGTTGCGAAGGCGTAGTCGGCAGCGAGATCGCGTTGGAAGGCGTCGAAACTCACTTCGCGGTCGCGGGCGCGCTGGTAGCCGCGCCAATCGACCCAGTCCTCGACGAACTTCCAATCGGCCAAGCCGTCGCGCAGGAGCACGTGGACGAAGCCGAGCAGCATGAGGGCTTCCGTGCCGGGCCGGGGCGCCAGCCAAAAATCGGCCATGCTCGCGGTGTTCGATAGGCGGATATCGCAAACCGCCAACTTTCCGCCCTTCATCTTGCCGTCGATAATCCTCTGCGCGTGCGGGTTGAAGTAGTGGCCGGTCTCCAAGTGCGCGGAGATCAGCAAGGTGAACGTGGCATTCTCGTAGTCCGGTGACGGGCGGTCGTGACCACTCCACAGCACGTAGCCCAAACGAGCTGCAGCGCTGCAGACGTTGGTGTGGCTGTTGTGCCCGTCGACGCCCCAGGCCTGCAGAACCCGTTCGACGTAGCCATCATGCCCTGGCCGTCCCACGTGGTAGATCACTTCGGTGAGGCGCTGCTCGACGATTGCGTTGCGGATGCGCAGCGCAAGCGTATCGAGCACTTCGTCCCAGGTCGTTCGCTCGAACTCGCCACTACCGCGCGGCCCCTTCCG
>CAMBXM010000207.1 GCA_945871815.1 Singulisphaera sp. GP187 | reverse complement strand
ACGCGCGCGATGGCGCGGTCGATCAACGCCGCGACGAACCGCTGGGCGAAGGCTTCTTCGGGCGTCGCCTGTGGGTCGATCGGCTCATGGCGTTCGCGGTCGTCCTCGGCAGCGGCGTCGATGGCGAGGGTGGACACCGCACCGCCGCGCTTCTGGGTCGAAGCAGCGGCGCGCACGTCGGCGAGGTGATGGCGGGCACACGCGCAGAGCCAGTTGCGAAAGCGGCCGCGCTCCTGCGTCACGGCGGCGAAGTCGTTGCGTTCGAGGATGCGCGCGAACAGACCTTGCGTGAGGTCGAGGGCCTCATCGGGCTCGCGCACAGCGCGGCGGTAGAACGCGTGGACCGCGGGCCAGTAGCACTGGCACAACTCGGCGAGAGCTGCGCGACCGGACTCGGACGCACTGGTGGCTCGGAAGACGAGGCTCCAGCGCGTGGTGAGGAAGGTCACGCGGGGGAGGCTACGGACTGCGGCGGGATGGGTCCATCGCGGGGTGCGCGGGGGATCGCGCGGTGGTCACGGGGTCGGACTCGTCGTCACCCCATGACGAACCACGTCTCGCCCAGACAGTCCGCGAGATACGCCGCCCTGAGTGAGTCCGCACTCCATCGCTCGCGTGCGACACCGGGCACCGCCTCCTCGCGAACATTTGAGGATGTGCGACGGGTCGCTTCAGAGCGATGGAAGGAGTCGGGGGTCCATGGCCAGTCCAGGGCTCGCGGCGATGTTGTGCCTGGCAACGCATGGCACCCATGCCACCCATACTATCGGTCGCCGAGGTTGCGGGCGGTCAAGCGCCCCTCGTCTCGGGTTACCAATGTCCGATGACCGCCTCAGCAGCGGCGGAAACCACCGCTCCTGCGACATTGCCGGCAGCGGGGTCGAGGACAAGTGCTTGATGGAAGAAGTGCAGCCCCACCAGGGATTGGCGGTTCGGGATCGCCACCGAAACCGTGGCATTGCCGGTCTGGCCGATGGCGAAGTCGATGGCGTCGGCGGTGATGTGCGCTGTGCAACCGGGCATGCCGGCGAAGTCCAGGGCAACGGGGGCCGTGCGGGTGAAACCGAGAGCAACGAAGGCGAGGTCGTTGGGTAGGTCGAAGATGCGAACTTCAATAGTCGCGCCGATCCGGGGCGTGTCGGCCGGGACTAGGCGAGCGGCAGGCCGGCTGCCGCCGCAGCCGGGGTAGAAGGAGATGTAGGTGCTGGTCGGGCCGACGCGGCCTACCACGGCTCTGTCTCCGCCGTCCACTTCCACGTAGGACGTCCCGGGCTGAAGCGGAGGCACCATGTGCTCCAAGTAGGCCGTGGTCCGACCTCCCACGACGACCTCTCCGTCAGAACGACGGGCCGCCATGTGGCTGTCGCCGCCGCTGATCTCCACATAGACTACACCCGGTGGGAGCGGAGGCAGGGCACGCCAGACGGAGGAATCAACCCAGGGCGTCGCAGTAACGCCGCCCCACAGCGCAAGCGTCCCGTCGGAACGGATCGCCGCTGCGAACCCGTTCGCCAGAGCCACCTTCACGTACTGAAGTCCTGGACCAGCAGGCGGAATGTTCGTGCTGGCGGAACCGCACGTTACGCAGTGTACCGTCCCGTCGGACCGCAGGAGAATGACGCCGAGCTGCTCGGCATCCGCAGCGACATACCGTTGGCCAGGGGGAAGCGGAGGAATCGGATTGTAGAAGTTACCGTACCGAACCACGTTCCCATCGGACCGAATGGCGACGGTGTGGTGTGTGCAGTCGTCGAAGTCGATGTAGGTCATCCCCGGCGGCAACGGAGGCACCGCCGTTCGACTGCCCGATCCAGCCCCCCCCCAGGAGACGAGAGTTCCGTCACCACGCAGAGCAGAAGCCATTCCGTAACCGAGCTCGATGCGCTTGAAGTTCTGGTTCACGAACGGCAATGGAAGCGAAGAAAGGTAGGGGTCTCCCCAAATGCGCAGGGTTCCGTCGGAGAGGATGCATGCGCTGTAGATTCCGCCGGAGGCGGCAGACACGAATCGCGCCCTCGCACCAGTGATGGGGTCGGGAGGAGGAACTGGAACTGAGACCTGTTGCCACACATCGTTGCCCCAAGATAGGACAGATCCGTCGGACATCAGAGCGATGGTATGTTGGGATCCACAGGCGATGCGTTTGCACATTACTCCTGCACCGACACTGGGGCTATTGAGCTGGCCAAAGTAGTTGTCGCCGCACGCAATGAATGAACCGTCCGTGCGCCACGCGACCGTATGTGTCCCCCCTACGGCAACTCGCTCATAGGAACCCGGTGGGACGTTGCATTGCCCGAAGGAGTTGCTCCCCCAAACTAGCAAAGCACCATCGGAGCGTACCGCGGCGGTTGTGTCGGAGTATGCAGAAATCTGAACGTAAGATAGACCAGGAGGCAATGGTGGCACATTGCACTGACCGTAAGAGTTCGAGCCAAATGCCAACACTGATCCGTCGCGGAGCAGGAGCGCCGAGTGCCCAGACCCTGTGGCTAGGGCGATAGACTGTGTTCCCGGTGGTATGGTGGGGAACGTCAACTGCCCATGATTGTTCAGCCCAAACCCTACAACGGCCCCATCGGAACGAAGGAGCAGCGCATGCACAAGACTCACCTCGATGTCTACGTAACGAACCCCGGGGGGTAAAGCAGGCACCACGACGGGGGTGCCGGCGAAGTCGAGTCGCCCAACCGCCGCTACCGTTCCGTCTGACAAGAGGCCGAGTGTGAAATACTGCCCCATTGCAACCTTCTGATAGCGCAGGCCTGCTGGAAGGGAAAAGCTCTCCCCCCAGAATGCCGTGACTGCACCATAAGTTATGATACGCCCGTCTTCGCGAACGACAGCAGAACTGTAGGTCGATGCGTCGACATGAATGAAAGCCCCCTCGCGGGCATCCGTGTCACTCCATTGCCCACCCCAACTCCGCACCGCAGACTGGCCCACCAAGCCGGATGTGGCCAAGATAATCGCTGCGAGCCCGCTTACGAGGAGGGTTTGGAAGTCTTGGGAGTTTCGCTTGCTCATGATGCCTTGTCTTGGTGGATACCAACCACCTATGGCGCCTCTCGCTCGCGCGAGAGGCGCGATCTTGAGGAGGATCTCAATAGTCGAGGAACAATGCCGGGCTGGCTACGACGTACTCCGTCCCGCCACAGAGCACACCCCACTCAGGATTGCCTCCCGTGACCGGGGTGCTCAGGAGGAATGCGATCTGCAGGGTGAACTGGGCTGGCCCACTAGGCAGGAACAGCACCTCGTGGAACGTAGTGTTCGGAATCGAGGTGTAAGTGAAGACGGCCGCCGGAAGAGGCACCCAGACCTCGGCGCTGTTGATGAGCGATGGCAGGAACGAACCTGGGGTCCCGGGGAAGCTGATCTGCAGGGCCGCGAAGGTGAACCCCGCCGTCGGCGGCGTTCGCGATACCACGATCCCGGCTGTAACTCCGCCTGCCGGCGGGGGGCCGTCGTAGTCGATCAGCAGACGTCGCTGATTGGGAGGAGTCACGCCGATCTGGATCCCGAATGGCGCGATGTCGCAGGGCGGCGTGGTACCCCCGTTCGTGCCCGGAAGCGGGAAGCTCAAGCCCGCAAGGCTGGGGGCCGCTCCCGTGCCATCGGTCCTCCCGACATTGTCAGGAAGGAGGTCGAGAACCATGCGAACACCATCTTCGATGGTCGGGAGCCCCGGCGTCGGCAAGGTTGTCGAGCGCGGTCGCGCCAGAATGCTCACGGTGCCGAGTGTCGGGAAGTCGGTGCTTCTGGTTGTTCCCACTGCCTGCACCCGGCCCGTGCTGTCCTGTGCTACACCGCCACCTGCGTGGTTGCCCATAGTGAAGGTCTGCAGCGGCGGACTTGCCCCACCCAGTGTCACTTCTTGCACTCCCATCGCAGTCGGACGATCGTCGTCGCTGCCAGAGAGCAGACA
The DNA here is from genome assembly GCA_945871815.1 of Singulisphaera sp. GP187. Lineage (GTDB taxonomy): Bacteria > Planctomycetota > UBA1135 > UBA1135 > UBA2386 > SXPK01. The sequence goes on along the minus strand of CAMBXM010000207.1, from coordinate 2,912 downwards.
TTGGGTGAGCTGGAAGAGGCCGAATCCACCGGCCGGAGGGTTCGGATACAGCGCACTGGCCGCGAAGAAGTAGTAGCTCGACACCTCGATGTCGTTAGTACCCGGAAGCCCCGACTGCTCGCGGAACCCCGTCACCACCGCATGGTCGATGAACTCGTTCCACGCGTTGACGCCAGTGTAGCCACTGGCTCCGGCGTAGCCCTGGTACTCGAAGGTGTACGGGAACAGGCCGGAGGGCCCACTCGAGTATCCGAACACGCCGATGACGCCGTCGGTCGGGCCTGCGAACGGTGTCTGGACGATTCCAGGATTCCCGATGAAACCGCCGTCCTCCGTGGAGCCGACCACGATGATCGTGTCGTCCACTCGATTGCTTCCATTCGGGACGTTGGACCTGGGCTGAGCGAGGACGTCGCGCAGGATCGTGTGCAGTTCTCCCGCTTGCCCCACCATGGTTGCCCTTCGAAGTATCAGGGCACCACCGCCCCCGACGCCCGAGGCATCGAACACCATCACGGTTCCGACGCAGTAGAGAGGATCCGTCGGGAGCACGCAGACTCCTGGGCAGGCCAGCCCAGTGGATGTCGTCGTCCCGACACTCGAGCCTACAACGGCAAATTGATCTTCTTCGAGCTCCGAAAGGCCAAAGAGGCCGTCTTGCTGACTACCGCCGACCACCGAGTGGAACTCGATCGCGGTCGCGGTCGTGTTCGCGTGGTCACGCGAGATGCGACCCACAAATCCATCCCACTGTCCGACCCCGTTGTCCGTGCTGCCGTTGGCCCAGCCTCGCGAGCCAGCACCGCAGGCTGACGTGGGTGCTGAGAAGGGTTGGACGGGGGTCAGCCAAGTGTTGCCTGACACCGGACTGCCGAAGGTCGAGATCCCGCAGTAGGTGATGACATCCTGCGAGTCAGCGACGACGCGAACACTCACGCCGGTCACTGCACTCACGCCGGTCGATGCCGCGCCGAAGAAGTGGTGAGTCCACAGCAGGTTGAGGTCCCCGTCGTACACGGCGATGAAGCCTGTGGCGTTGTTGCCAGCAGCGGCCACGAAGCCGCTTGAATCCTGGCTCTGGGGCGAGCTCTGGTCGTAGATCTCACCGCAGATCACGACGCGGGTGTCTTCTGGGTTCATCGCTGGCCAGACGGAGATGCCGCGTGCGTTGGAGGCGCGGGTGTTCGGGTCGAGGCTCAGAGTCTCCCCGTGGAAGTACCGCTGAGCGACGATGGTCTGGGCAGGCCCAACCCCGGGTACGTCTACCGCGCAGGTCTTCTGCAGCATGACAACCTGTCGGGTCAGGTTGGTGAGCGAGAAGCCAGGCGGCACAGTGTCCGAGGCCGACACCGTAGAAAAGAATGCCGGCGAGCTAGTCCTCTCCACCTCAATCGTCCCCACCGCGTAGGCGAAGCCATCCCCCGATGTCTTCACATCCGCCCAGAACTCGCGGAAGTCGCGAGACTCTCCACCGATCCCGACGGGCTCCGTCCAGTCATGCGTCAAGTACTTAGACTGCGTCGGCACCGTAGGCCCCTGCGCACAGCCTCCCCTCGCGAGGCCCTGCAGCGATGCGATGCACAACATGGCGGAAACCGCCCAACCTCTATGCAGGGCTGGTAGCTGGTTCATGGTTCATGGTTCATGGTTCCTTGACTCGGAGCAGAGTCCCACGTTCCCGTCACGATCGAGGCCTCTCCTCGCGGAGATCGAACCTCGACCGCTGACTCTCTGGCTTGTGCTTCTTCTTGCTGCCCTGCTACCGAGTCTGCGGCGAACAGTACTTGGCTTGGCAGACTCGTCAATCCCCCCGGGCCGGCGCAGCGAGGTCACGAGGCAGACCTCCGCGAGACCTCGGCCGCAGTGACTGCATGCCAGAGGCCGTTCCGAGATGAAGAAGAGCTCCTCATCGACCCGGCAGAGTCATGGCGACGGTTCTGACGGCCGACGCACTGCAACTCGCAACGCCGCGCTGCTCGCCCACGACGTCGATCGCTGAGCCCAGCACGCGATCAGCTCTGGCGTGGACCTTCCCTCGCACGACAAGTGCACGGCCCGACGCGCTCGTTCCCGGAGCCAACGCTCGAGTAGCCGCGCGCACGCATGCGCCCATTCACCCCATGACGAACCACGTCTCGCCCAGACAGTCCGCGCACATCGCTGCCACCGCACTGCCGACTTGCGGCGACACGAACCCCGACAACCCCGGCTGCGGCGATCGATCTCCCCCACACCGCCCGTCCAGGTTCTGGCTGAAGAGCAGGTCGCCGCTCTGATTGATCATGAACACCCGCTTGCCGCTCCACCCCGGCGACTCCGGCCACGCGTAGCAGGTCCACAGCACCTCGGCGAGCTCGCCGTCGATCTTGCTCGCGGCCGCCGGATCGCGGTCGCTCACCCAGCCCCCACCGATCGCCGGCAAGAACAGTTCATAGACGTACCCGTGCGCACGAACGCGTCCGTCGACCACGCGGCGATGGTCCCGCGGCAGGATCGGCGATTCGAACACGAGGCCATCCGGATCCCTCACATTCGGGGCACTGGCCATCGCGATCAGATCCGCGAAGAAGCCATAGCGACCTTGCCCGTTGCCGTCGGGGTCGCAGCGCACGCTGGCCTGCATTTGCGACTGCGCGTTGCAGATCTTCTTCATGCGCGAGATCACCCGGGCCTCGTTGCCGTTGAGCGTCGCGCCGAGCAGGCTCGGCACCACGAAGGCGGCACTCGCGAGCAACGTTGCTGCGGCGCCGAGGGCGAGCCCGGTCACCCAGCGCGGACGCGCTCGCGGCGGCAGCGACGGAGTTGCGACGACGGGGCGATCGACGGGAAGGTCCATGCGGCCATATCGGCAGCGCGCGGGCCCTGGCCTTCAGGCATTCGTGGGCAGAACTGCTGCAGCGGCGCCCGGAAGC
>CAMBXM010000206.1 GCA_945871815.1 Singulisphaera sp. GP187 | reverse complement strand
GCAGCCGTCGGCGTCGAGCCAATCGGCGTCGAGCCGGTGTGCATCTTCGTAGCACATGAAGAATCGTGCGCCTGGCGCAAATCGGGAGCGTGGCCGCGGTGTCTGCTCCGGTGGCAGTTCCTCGACGAGGCCGCGGTTCTTGGCTTCCGCATGCGCCCCTTCGACAGCGACACGCTCACCCTTGCTGTCGCGAAAGTACAGCGCGCCTCGCGGGCGGATCGGGCCGACGAAGATGCGAAGACCGGCCTCGGCAGCAAGCACAGCGATCGCGAGACCGACCAAAACCGCGCACGCGCGGCGGATCCACGGACTGCGGAACATGCTGCGCATGATGCCGCGACGGGAGCGTGGACTCAGTAGCCGTTCACGAATCGCATCTTCGATTCCACCTCGGGCCGGAGTGGCGACTCGCTTGCCCGTGCTATGTTGCGGGACCGGCCATGGCCACTTTTGTACTCGGCATCTCCGCCTTCTATCACGACTCTGCGGCGTGCCTGTTGCGGGACGGAGTGATCGTTGCTGCGGCTCAGGAAGAACGGTTCACGCGCAAGAAGCACGACGCTGACTTCCCGAGCAACGCGGTTGCCTATTGCCTGGAGCAGGCCGGCATCGTTGCGAAGGACCTCGACTTCGTCGCGTTCTATGACAAGCCGATCCTGAAGTTCCACCGCCTGCTCGAGACGTATCTCGCATACGCGCCACGCGGCATCCGCTCGTTCAAGAACGCACTCCCCGTATGGGTCAGCAGCAAGCTGCACATGCGGCGAGAACTGGCAAAACGGCTCGGCTGCCGACCAAAGCACAGGTTCGTCTTCCCCGAGCATCACGAGAGCCACGCAGCGAGTGCGTTCTATCCGTCGCCGTTCGAGGACGCGGCCGTGATCACGATGGACGGCGTTGGCGAATGGGCGACGACGTCGGTCGGCGTCGGCGAGGGTAGCAGCCTCAGGCTCACGCACGAGATCCGCTTCCCGCACTCGCTCGGTTTGCTGTACTCGGCCTTCACTTACTACTGCGGCTTCAAGGTCAACTCGGGCGAGTACAAGTTGATGGGTCTCGCTCCCTACGGCGAGCCGATCTACGAGAAGCTGATTCGCGATCACTTGATCGACCTGCGAGACGATGGCAGCTATCGGCTCGACCTTTCGTACTTCGACTACTGCGTAGGACTCCAGATGACGAGTCCGAAGTTCCACGCGCTGTTCGGCAGTGGACCCCGGCGCCCGGAGACGCAGCTAGAGCAGCGCCACATGGATCTTGCCGCGTCGATTCAGAAGGTCACCGAGGACGTGATGTTGCGCACGGCGCGGCATGCGCACGCGATCTCGGGCAAGAAGAACCTCTGCCTCGCCGGCGGTGTTGCGCTCAATTGCGTCGGCAACGGCGTGATCCTGCGAGAAGGACCGTTCGAGAAGATCTGGATCCAACCCGCAGCGGGCGACGCCGGTGGCGCAATGGGCGCTGCGTTCTTCGTCTGGCACAAGCTGCTCGGCAACTCGCGCACGGTGGGCGTCATCGACGCGCAGCGCGGTAGCCTGCTCGGCCCACGCTACGAGCCGGCCGAGATCCGCGCGTTCCTCGATTCGCAAGGTGCCGTCTACGAAGAGTGCACGAGCGAGGAGCAACTGGCCGATCGTGTCGCACAGCTAATCGAAGAAGAGAACGTCATCGGTTGGTTCCAGGGACCGATGGAGTTCGGTCCGCGTGCGCTCGGCTCGCGCAGCATCATCGGCGACGCGCGATCGTCGAAGATGCAGAGCGTGATGAACCTGAAGATCAAGTTCCGCGAGTCATTCCGTCCCTTCGCGCCGATCGTGTTGCGCGAGGATGCGAGCGAGTACTTCGAGATCGCGCCGCAGCACGAGAGTCCGTACATGCTGATCGTGGCACCCGTTCGCGACAACAAGCGCAAGCAGGTCGATGACAGCGCCAAGGGGCTCGACAAGCTCAAGCAGCTGCGCTCGGTGATCCCGGCTGTGACGCACGTCGACTTCTCGGCTCGACTGCAGACCGTCGACGATCAGCGCAATCCGCGGCTCGCGCGATTGATGCGCCGATGGAAGCAGCGCACCGGCTGTCCCGTACTGATCAACACGAGCTTCAACGTGCGCGGTGAGCCGATTGTGTGCACGCCGCAAGACGCGCATCGGTGCTTTGTCGGCACCGAGATGGATGTGCTCGTGCTCGAGAACTTCGTCGTCTGTCGCGCGGCGCAGAAGAACATGCCAACCGTCGATCGCGAGAAGTACCTGGCCACGTTCCAACTGGACTGACCATGATCAAGCTGCAACTCTCGCCAGACCGCCGCATGCTGGCTCAGTTCGCCTGGGTGGCTCCGCTTGGCTTTGGCGCCTTCGGCTGGTTGGCGGCGCGATTCGGAGCTCCTTCGGAAGTTGTCTGGTCGATCGTCGCACTTGGCCCGATCGTGCTCGCGGCCCACCTCGCAGGCTTGCGCACGCTCACGCTCGGTGTCTACCGCGTCCTGATCCTGCTGACCTTCCCCATCGGTTTCGTTGTGATGCCGCTGCTGATTGGCGCCATCTACTATGGCCTGTTCACGCCGATGGGGCTGGCGTTCCGTGCGATCGGCCGCGACGCACTGGGTCGAAAGCTCGACAAGACTGTGCAGTCGTATTGGCACGTGCGAGGTCAGCCACGGCCGGCGTCGAGCTACTTCAAGCTATACTGAGACGCCGAAACAACCGATCGGAAAGTTCCGACCACCATGAGCAACGCAACGCCAGACGAAGACAAGGAGCAGTTCCTGAAGTCTGCCTCCCATGACAAGGAGCGTGGACTCGTCGGTGAGTTCTTCGGGTTCATGCGCGAGAACAAGGCTTGGTGGATGACCCCAATCCTGGTGGTGCTCGCGTTCGTCGGCGTGCTGCTCGGTATGGTTGCGACCGGCGCGCTGCCGTTCCTCTACACGCTGTTCTGATCGCGCCGTCCGCCCTCTGCGCAGCGAGCGATCCCGAGGCGGGACAAGCCGTGGAGATCGACGCCGCACAACCACGGTCCATGTCCGATACTTCGGCATAACCAAGGGGAATGCAGGGAATGCGCGACCACGGCCTGGATATGTACCTTGCCGGCATCAACGAGGTGCCGTTGCTGACGCCGGATCAAGAGATCGAACTCGCGACCAAGATTCAGCGGGGCGATCTCGCTGCTCGCGAGCACATGATCCGCGCGAACCTGCGGCTCGTGGTGTCGATCGCCAAGAACTACATGAACCGCGGCCTTGCGTTCATGGACCTAATCGAAGAGGGCAACATCGGTCTGATGAAGGCGGTCGAGAAGTTCGACCCCAAGGCCGGTTGCCGGTTCTCGACCTACGCGACTTGGTGGATCAAGCAAGGCATCCGCCGAGCCTTGATCAACACGGTCAAGACGGTGCGCGTTCCGTCGTACATGTCCGAGATCGTGTCTCGGTGGAAAGCGACCGCGATGGAGTTGAACTACCGACTCGGCCGCCAGCCGACGTCTTCGGAGATTGCCGAGGAACTTGAGCTCCCCGAGAGCAACTGGAACGTCGTTCGCGACACCGTGCTGGCCAACTCGCAGCCGACGCACTCGATGAGCGAAGATGCTTCGTCCGTCACCGGCGACTCGCTGGAGGACCCGAACGGCAAGCCGCCCGAGGAAGAGATTTTTCAGACGATGGAGCTGGCGCGTCTGCGCCAGTTGCTCGACATGCTCGAGCCACGCGAGGCTCGCATCGTCAAGCTGCGCTATGGCATTGGCAACGGCGAGCCCATGACTCTGAAAGCCATCGGCAAGAAGTTCGGTCTGACGCGCGAACGCGTGCGCCAGATGGAGCAGCAGGCGCTGCAGAAGCTCTATCGCACGATGTCGCGCGAGTTCGGCGAGGAGCGGCCGAGAGAGCTCCGCTGAGCGAGCTCTCAGCCTGGCCCTTCGTTCTGCCTGGATGTCGCGTAGGCTGGCGCGTGTGCGTCCCAAGCCTCCCGTCGCGGTATTCGCAGCCAACTCGACCGCTACATCGCTTTACGTGCATGTGCCGTTCTGTGTGGTGAAGTGCGGCTACTGCGACTTCACCTCGTATGTCGTTGAGGACACCAGCGTACATGACATGTTCCTGCGCGCGCTCGACGCAGAATTGTCATCCACGACGCTGCCCGAGTCCCCCACCACGATCTTCATCGGCGGCGGGACGCCTAGCCATCTCGCGCCGCATCGGCTCGAGGAGTTGCTCAAGATCCTTGGTCGACATGTAGACGTCAGTGGGTGCGTCGAGGTCTCGATGGAGGCCAACCCAGAGAGCATCGACGAGGAGAAGGCTGCGATCGCGATGCGGTACGGGGTCAGCAGATTCAGCATGGGCGTCCAGAGCTTCGATCCGAGCCGGCTGCACTTCTTGGATCGGGCGCATACCGGGCAGCGCGCACGGGAGGCGTTTCTGGAACTGCGTCGTGCTGGTGCAGCGAACGCGAGCATCGATCTCATCTTTGGTCTGCCGGGGCAGACCGTCGCGCAATGGGAAGGCGATCTCGAGATCGCACTCGAGATGCAGCCTGACCACTTGTCCTGCTACAGCTTGACCTATGAGCCAGGCACTCGACTGCATCGCGATCTGCGCCTAGGGCGCGTGGTGCCGGTTGAAGAGGAGGCCGATCGTGCGATGTTCTTGCGAACGCGCGAGCTACTCGCCGGAGCTGGCTACCACGCCTACGAGATCAGTAACTTCGCCGGTCGCGGCGGACCGTGTCGCCACAACGACCACTACTGGCTACAAGGCGACTACGTAGGTGTCGGTCCAGGCGCCTCAGGCCATCGCAACGGCGTGCGACACACCAACCTCAAGCCGATTGACGCATGGGGCCGGGCCGCGCTGGACGGACTGCCGCCCGTCGCGACTGCGGAGACGTTGACGCCGAAGCAACGGGTCGGTGAGGCACTCTGGCTCGGGATTCGGCGGCGAGATGGAGTTGACGTCGCCGCGATCGAACGTCGCGTCGGCTGTCCGGTGGAGTCGCTGCTGGGAAAGGTCTTCGCCGCCCACGTCGCCAACGGTTGGATCGAGCGGGACGGGACATGGCTCCGGTTGACGTCGGCTGGGCTGTTGGTCGCGGATGTAGTAGGCAGTGACTACCTACTCCCCGCCGACATCGCGAGTTGAGTGGCTACTTCGTGACGCTTGGTGTGGTGCGAGGAACTACTGGTTGCGTGCGTTCTCCATCCGGGTGCCCCGAAGCGCATGGTCTCCTTAGCTTGCGATGCCCGTCTACGCGGATGCACCCCATTTTCGCGCGGCGTCAAACGCCGAGCGACAACCGATGCGCGAGCATCTCGGGGAGGCCAGCTGCTCGGATTTTTCGCTGTACCGAGGCGATGTCGTACTGCACGCGCTTGATCGCGACAGTCTGCGCTGTGGTGTCGCAGATCGCGTAGGCCGCTCGAGAGTCCTCGTCACGTGGCTGCCCAACACTGCCGACGTTCACGAGGACCTTCTGGCAACCGGCGACAGAGAGTTCGACCTCGGACTGATTGACCCAATCGATCTGGCGCTCGCTTCTTTGCAAGTAGATCGCCGGCACGTGTGAGTGGCCGACGAAGCATAGAAAGGTCGATTGCAGACGAAGCGAGTGGTGAGCTTCGACTTGGCTCACCACGTAGCCGAACAAGTCCGGCATGTGCAGCGTGCCGTGAACCACGGTGTACTCTTTCTTCTGCACGACCAACTGCAGCGAACGCAGGTAGTCGAAATCGCGAGTGCGCAACCGCAACCGGGTCCATTCGATCGCTGCCCGGGCGTAGCTATTGAAGTACGCGGTGTCGAGCATCCCGAGCACTGCGGCGTCGTGGTTGCCCATGCAGACCACGCAGCCGAGATCGCGCACGACATCGATGCACTCGGATGGCTCGGGGCCGTAACCCACGAGATCACCGACCTGCACCCACTCATCGACCCCGTCGTTGCGGGCAGCACCCACCACTGCGCTGAGCGCTTCGAGGTTGCCGTGGACGTCGCCGAGAATGGCTATTCGCATGACGAGCGGCTGCGACCGGAGGGTGGTAGTTCCTTCGCGATCGCGACTAGCCCAGCAGCCGCGGCCACGAGTGCCGCCGTCCACGTGGATAGGCTGGCGGTTCGGGCAAGGAGTGAAGCAGGAAGCACGGCAGACTGCACGAGGAACGCGGCACCCAACCACAGAAACCGCCAAGCAACCTGACCTTGGGCCACCCACCTCGCCTGAGCCAACAGACAAAGGGGCAGCCAAAAGAACGCCGATCGCAGAGGCGATAAAGCGACCGCGGGCCAGGGTGTCTTTGCACCCAAGCAGACGTCGAGTAGCACCCCGAGAAGGAGCGGCGGCAGGAGGGTGAGCACAATGGTGAACCAGCTACCAAGTGCCCTGACCAAGGTCGCGAACCCGCCGTGATAGTGGATCGGAAGTGTCTGCAATACAATGATTAACGATAGCAAATCCGCTATAGCGAAAACAAAAGGCCACGACAGCGGCATGTCCTGCTGTCGGAAGATGCTGGGCTCCTGCAAGAAGGCTCCCGATACCAGCATCGAGCAAACAAGCCAGGGAACTGGTCCCGGCCCGACGAGCAGGGCCTTGGCCTCTAGTCTGGCATGGCGGAGCCTGTGCGATCTCATGCGCGGTTTGATGCTTCCCAGGCAGCGAGCGAGCAGTTAAAGGACGAAGGCTCGCGAACCTCGGCTGGAACGTCAAGGGACTATGCGCTCGATCGCGTTGGCCAACCAAAAGGGTGGCGTCGGCAAGACTACTACAGCCATCCATCTCGCTCACGGTCTCGCTCTGCGCGGCGACCGCGTGGTGCTGGTCGATCTCGACCCTCAGGGCAATGCTCTGGTGGCCCTTCAAGGGATGCGTGGCGCGGCCGCTGCCGATTCTGGAGCCTTCCGTGGTGTTTGTGCGGGGTTGTGGTCCCTGGGCAG
>CAMBXM010000205.1 GCA_945871815.1 Singulisphaera sp. GP187 | reverse complement strand
CGCGCGACCCAGGGTGATACGGGTTGCCCTCGAGCTTCTGGATGCGCCCGTCCTTCTGATCGACATAGGCAACGAGACCACACGCGGCTTCGCAGTTGAAGCAGATGGTGGGCACCAGGGAGTAGTGACGCTCCTCGCGTTTTGGCCATGCACGCGCGTCGAACTCGGTCCAATCGTCCCACTCGGACGGCGGCGGGAAGTTCTCGAGTGGAGTCGTTCGCAGCGTGGTCGGATCCATGAATCTGTAGACCTTACCGGGAAGGCCGATGTGGGCGCCACGGCGCAGCATGCGAGCTTGTCCGCCAGCTGAGACCGGTGGCATGGATGCCACCCGTACGCGGATCCCCGAGGCCCGACGGGCAGAGAAGCAGTGGTTGACGAATGGTCGGATTGCCCCGACAACAGAGGGCTGATTCCGGTGTTTGCTTCAGCACCAGTCCCGCTTCTGCCTCCCCTGCCCCGCCCTACTTCGTGATTGCATCGAGTCTACGATTCCGCCTCACCCTCGCCTTCTCGGTGCTGGTGAGCTTGGTCCTGTTCGTGGGCATCGTCTCGTACGGTGTGAACGAACAGGTGCGGGCAGGCGTTACGCGGCTGCAGCCGAGTGATGGTGTCGATGTCAGCGGCATCGACCTGACGCGATCGGGGCTCGAGTTCGAGGGCTACTGGAACTCGGCTGGTGCCTTCATCGCCACCCAAGTCAGCGAGATGCCGGAGACACTCCGGCCCAAACTGCGCGGTCGCATTCAGGCGATCGATCCTGCCGCGCGCACCATGACGATGTACGGCGTTCGCCTGCTCGTCACCGCGCGTACGGAAGGAGACCCTGACCGCTCCGGCGCCGAAACGCCTTTTGACTTCAACCGTTTGGCTACTGGCCATCGCGCCGAGGTCTCTTGCAAGATCGACGAAGCGACGCATCAGTGGACGGCGACCAAGATCGAACTGCGAGACGTCAAGCCCAGTGACAAGGTCAAGGGAATGGTGGTCCCCGGCGACCTCGACGGAACACCGCCCGAGACGGTCTTTCTCGACACCCTGCAGATCGTCTTGCAACCGGTGCAGGAGAACGGACCGGAGACCGCCTTCGGCCGAATTGAACACGGCACGAGGATGCTGCGTGCTTTGCAGAAGTTCCGCGCCGAAGCCCACAAGGCTGTCAGCAGCCAAGCCTTCAGTGAGCAGACCGAGGGTACGTCCGCTGCACTCGAGATGGATCGGGAGGCGGCGAAGTTCGAGCAGATCCTGACCGACGCCAGTAGCCCGACCGCAAGCAGCTCGGCGGTGCCTTCGGACGACATCCGAGGTCATCTCCAAGGCATGCTGGGGCGAGTGCCGCAGTTGCAGCATCTCGTCAAATCGATGCACGAGCACTTGGTCGCGGGCAGTCATCATCTCGCCCTCGACTTCCTCAGCGAGGAGGTCGAGCCCTTCCTCGACCTCGAACTCATCCCCTATGTCTACGCCTATCTAAGCCGAGCGGAAGAAGACCTAGGCGACGAGTTGCATGGCGTGCTCGACCGAACGGGCACGACCACGCGGGTCGCACTCGGCACCAGTCTGGTCGCCGTGTTGGTCGCCGGCGTCCTCGGGCTCATGGTCTGGCGCTCGATCCACGTCCCGATCCAGCGGCTCCACAACGCGGCGGTAGCACTTGGGCAGGGTCGGCTGGATACACGAGTCGAAGTCGGAGGCAAGGATGAGCTCGGCGTGCTGGCGCGAGCGTTCAACAGCATGGCCGGTCAACTCGCGACGACGACTGTGTCGGTCACGAGTTTGCAGACCATGTTCGATTCGATGGCCGCCGCGGTCATTCTCTGCGACCAGAGCGGCACGGTGTCGCAAGCCAACGCCGCCGCCGAGCGCCTTCTTGGTCGGGGACGGCACCTGCAAGTAGGACAGCCGCTGCGCATGCTCTGCCGCATGGTCGATGGCGAAACGGTCGACCAACTTGCTGCGGCCTCGGCTCGTTCGGGAGGCAGTCTGGAACGCGCGATGCTGCGCGCCGACGCCATGGACATCCCGGTGTCGCTCTCGTTTGCGGGTTTGCGCACCTCGGATGGTGTCCTCCAAGGGTATGTGCTGGTGGCACAGGATCTCAGTCAGCTCAAGGCCATCGAACTGCAGTTGCGGGGATCCCTCGGCGAGAAGGAACTGCTACTCCGCGAAGTGCATCACCGAGTGAAGAACAACATGCAGGTGATTTCGAGCTTGTTGGCAATGCAATCTACCGCCGGTGATCCCGAGGTGCTTCGTCGTCTCGAGGAGAGCCAGAACCGCATCCGCACCATCGCAATGATCCATGAGCAGCTCTACCAGTCGACGGAGCTGGCGCATATCGACACCCGCAGTTACCTGCAGGTGCTGGCCCAACATCTCGTTCAGTCGTACGGCAAGACCAGCCTGATCGAACTGGTGTTGGATCTCGATCAGTTGCATCTCGATCTGGACCAGTCGCTGGCGTGCGGGTTGATCGTGAACGAACTGCTGACCAACGCATTCAAGTACGCATTCGCGGAGGACGAACGGGGCACGGTGACCCTGCGTCTCAAGGAGCAAACCGATGGCATGCGCGTGCTCGAGGTCACCGACAATGGCCACGGGCTGAAGCCGGCCAGCGGACCTAGCCGACGAACACTAGGCACGAGTCTGGTCGCCAAACTTGCGCGCCAGCTCAACGGCAAGGTGACGATGGAGAACAATGGGGGCGTGACGGTGCGAATTGTCTTTGCCGGTCGGGCTCCAGCTACGGCGGTGACCGTATGAACCCTCGTCGCATTTTGATCGTCGAGGACGAGATGGTCGTTCAACTCCACTTGACCAGGATCGTGGAGGAGCTTGGTCACATCGTGGTCGGTACTGCTGCCGATCGCGACGAGGCCCTCGAGCTCGCTGCAAACGAACGGCCCGAGTTGGTCCTCATGGACATTCATCTCGCCGCCGGTACGGACGGCGTCGAAACGGCGAGCAAGCTCGTGCAGGAACATGCCTGCGCCGTGATCTTCATTTCCGCCTATGCCGACCAGGCCACCGTCGAGCGCACGGAACAGGTCGGAGCCGCCGGCTATCTGGTCAAGCCATTCACGCAGGCCCAAGTTCGCGCCGCCATCTCGACGGCATTCGCGAGCCATGCCCGCCTTGTCACCGAGCAGCGCCGCAATCGATCCCTGCAATCGATGCTCGAACGGATCGGGGGTGCAGTGTTCGTGGTCGACGGCGACGATCGAGTGACGTTTGCCAACCAGAGCGCTGCCGAGCTCATCGGTTGGCCGGTCTATCGAACCTATGGCCGGCTGCTCGCCGACGTTCTCGGTGGCAGCGCTACGGCCGCGCCTCTCATGCCATGCCTCGGGCGGGTTCGGACCGGCGCGCTGACGGATCCGGCAACGATCGAGATCCGAGATCTCGATGGGCGGCTCCGGCTCGTCGATGTGTCGATGGAACAGGTCGACGACGCCGATACGAATGGCACCGGCGTACTCCTGACGTTGCGACAGCGCCAGCCTGCAGCACTGGTCCCGGCCGAACCGGTCCGCGCGACCAAGGCCTTCGGCAAGGGCACGCGCTTACTGGTTTATTCGCACGATACCTTCGGTCTTGGCCACCTGCGCCGATGCATGGCCCTGATCAAGGCCGTGTGCGCCCGCCATCCAGAGGCCTCGGTGCTGTTGGTCACGGGGTCACCGATGGTGCATCGCTATGGGATGCCCCAGGGCTCCGACTACGTCAAGCTTCCAGCCCTCGTCAAGGTCGAGGCCGAGCAGTACGAAGCTCGCTCGTTGCAGATCAGTGGCGACGCGATTCGCAGCCTGCGCAGCAATCTGATCCTGCACACGGTCCGTGACTATCGGCCGAACATGCTGCTGGTGGATCATTCGCCGACAGGCAGCCGCGGAGAACTGTTGCCGGCCTTGAAGTGGCTGCAGGAGAACCGCGGGTGCCAACGAGTGTTGGGTATGCGCGACATCCTCGATGACCCCAAGTCGGTGATCGAGCACTGGCAGCGCAGCGGGATCTACGAGCCGCTCGAGCAGAACTACGACCATGTCGTCGTCTATGGCAACCGCGAGTTCTACGACCCGGTGACCCGCTACGAACTGCCGCCGTCCTTGGCCAGTCGCGCCCGATTCCTGAACTACGTCTGCACGCCAGACGACGGCCTGAAGGATGGCTCGGTGCACGGGCAGAAGCCGACCATCATGGTCACCATCGGCGGTGGCGATGGCGGCGGTGACACAGTGATCCTGCCGTTCCTACAGATGCTGCGGACCAATCTGCACGCCATCGACTTCCACTCCGAGATTCTGACCGGCCCGTTCGTCGAACCCGAACTCGAGCAACGAATGCGGGAAGAGGCCGAAGATCTGCCGGTCACCATCCGCAGCTTCCTGCCTTCGACGGCAGCCATGATGCGGTCGGCGGAGTTGGTCATTGCCACTGCGGGCTACAACACGTGCACGGACATCCTGTCGCTGGCGCGACGCGCCATCTTGATTCCTCGCGTTCTGTATCGCCAGGAGCAGTGGATTCGCGCGAGCCGGTTGGCCGAACTCGGACTCGTCACGTGCCTGCATCCTGACTCGATCACCCCGGCGTCTCTCTTTGCGGCCATCCAGGAGGCGCGCAAGCACACGCCCCTGGTGCAGGCTCGTGAGAAGGGGCTACCAATCGACGGCGCGTTGAAGTTCGCCGAGTTCTGCGCCAGCCTTCAGGTGCAGGTGGATGCGAGCTGACAGCACTCGGAGGCCCGAGGCTGCCAGACGGCCAGCGCGAAGACTCGACGGCACTCAGCTCGCTACTCAGCTCAGCGGCGGCAACTGACCAGCGCGCACGTAGGCCTGCTCGTAGAGGAACAGGCCGGCCCAGGCCAGGACCGCACACATGGCGAGCGCCGCCGGATGGGCGGCGCCGCTTACTACCAAGAACGCGGAAAGCAGCGCCGATGCCGTTCCCGTTGCAAGGCCGAGGTGGAGGGCCGAGTGGCGCGAACCAGGCCAGGCCTTCACCTCGGCCAGCATCGCAGCGGCTTGCTGTGCATTGCTGGTGTGGTGCGTGCTGAAGCGCTCGAACAACCCGAGTGCATGGTGAACGATCGCGAGCACGGCGACAGCGACCGCGAGGCCGCGGTCGGGAATGAATGGCAGCAACGCCGCGCCGCCTACCCAAAGGGCCTGAACCAAAAGGTGTGGCAGGAGCACATTGGTGCGCTGCCACAGATCGCGTCCTTCGCACTGCGCGAATAGGAAGGCGGTATAGGCAGCGGCCATCGAAGCCGGAAGCACGTTGGTCCAGCGCAAGCCATTGGCGATCGCATCAAGACCGAGCAAGCGCGCCCCAACGATGGCTGCGGTGATGGTGCTGAAGGCGATCAATACGATCGCGCCCTTGACCAACCAGCTCTTCCAGTTGGGTCGCAGCAGCAGCGTCAAGAACAGCTTGGGTCGCTTGAGATCCGCGACCAGCAAGATCGTGGTCAAGGTCGTGAAAACGATGCCGATGAGCTCGGGGGCGTAGTCCTTCGCCAGCGCCGAGCCATTCATGGCCAGCAAGAAGGGGGCCCACATGCAGGCGCCAGCACCAATGCCCTTGGTGACGAGATAGGCCGATACCTTGGCACCCCAATGCAGCTTGTGATCGACGTCGAGGACAACGCGGGCATCTTGCCGCTGGAAGCGCTGGGCGTCTTTCGCCGGCATCGGCGGCGGCGGCGATCGTCGATCGCTCCACAGGTAGGTGTTCTCTTCCTTGGCCGTCCCGGGCTCGAGCAACGTCTCGTGGGCACCGAGGTACCAAACGTTGGGACCGGTACCCTGTTCGGTGCGACGGGCCGCGGCACCAGGCACGTCGCGACGTAGTTGGCTGATCCTGCTGTTTGGGTCGTGGAAGTCCCCCGAGATGATGGCCTCTACCGGACAGACGATTTCGCAGGCGGGCTTGAGCCCTTGCTCTACACGGTGCGCGCAAAAGTGGCACTTCTCCGCACCGCCGGTCTCCTCATTGAGCGAGAGCGCATCGTAGGGGCACGCCTGCATGCAAGCCTTGCAGCCGATGCATACGTCCTTGGACAAGTCGACGATGCCATCCTCACGTTTGTGCAGGGCGTCGACGGGGCAAATGGTCACGCACGGCGCGCTGGTGCACTGGTTGCAGCGCAGTACGGCGAAGTGGCGCTTCACTTGCGGAAAGGTGCCGACCTCCGCGTACTTCACCCAGGTGCGGAAGTCGCCGAGCGGAACATCGTTCTCCGACTTGCACGCAACCGTGCAGGCATGGCAACCGATGCACCGGCGCTGGTCGATGACGAATCCGTACTGCATAGGAAGGAAGCGGCCCAAGTCGATCGCTCGACATGGAATTGCGCGAGGGTGCTCGCAGTGAAGTCGAAGGCCCGCTGGACGGGCCCCGGGAAGGAGCGCCTACTGGTACGGAATGCCAAACACGATCGACGGCGTTAGTCCGAGCGAAAGCCCGAGGACGACCAGTGCGGCCATCAGGATCACGCCGAGGACGAAACCAGTGCCGATGAGGGCAACTTCCTGCTTGTCGAGTAGCGGAGCAGTCATGAGTTAGGTGGGGGAAGGTAGCGGGGCTGAGGGGGCGAGGGAAGCTCTCGCCACTCTCCAGTTCAACGTTGGGTGCCGGATCCCGTCGGGGCGGCGTAGCCGAGCAGCTCGTCGAGGGTGCGCACGGCGACCGCGTGGTAGTGCGGTCGCGCCTTCTGGTACATCGCGAGGGCGCGCTCTTTGCCGTTCGCAGTACGCAGCAGCGCCTCATAAAGCGGCTTCAGGAACTTCCGCCGCCCGACCGTGACGAGGAACTGCTCCAGCCGCGGCATCGCCGGCGCGTAGTCCGCCGCAATGGCCAGTTCTAGCCAGAGGCACAGGACCTCGCTATTGCCCGAAGTCGTCAGGCGATGGCGAGTGTCGATCGCCGCCATCA
>CAMBXM010000204.1 GCA_945871815.1 Singulisphaera sp. GP187 | reverse complement strand
CGGGCGCCACCCCAGCACCCTTGGCGTCGTCGAACACGGCTTCGGCCGCGGTCGCGACCTCGGCTTCCCCACCGCCAACCTTCGGCCGCAAACCCCGGCGCTGCCGCCGCACGGGGTCTATGCGGTCGAGGTCATTGTGGACGGCGGGGTCCTCCCCGGCATTGCCAACTTGGGTGTGCGCCCGACTTTTGGCGATGAGGCCAAAGCAGCGATGCTCGAAGTGCACCTCCTCGACTTCGCCGGCGACCTCTACGGACGCGAGCTAGAGGTCGCGTTTGTCGCCCTGATTCGGGCCGAGCGCAAGTTCGCCAACGCTGCCGAACTGAGCGCCCAGATCGCCCGCGACATCGCGGCGGCGCGAACGCGTCTTCGCGCCTGACCCCGCAAGCCGAAGGTTGGATCCAATTCGCACTTCGCGTGATTGCAGCTAGCCCGCCGGACGCCTAGCCTCCCGCACTCGGTGGCACCACCCCCTGGTCGCGCGCGGCCGTCCTCCTGGGGGTCACCGACGGCAGCTTGACTGCACGTTTTATCTACGGCACCGATCCTCACCCGATCCATGCGCGCCAGACTCAGGAACCTCCACGTAGTGGCGGCGGCAGCAGCCGCTCTGTTCACATCGGCCGTACTCTCGGCCCAAACACCCACGTTGCTCCAGCAGGCTGGCAACACGGCGAAAACCCAATCCCAACTCCCGGTCACGCTCAACCAGCGCACCACTCCGGGCAGCCTGCTCGTCGTCTGCTACACCACCACGGCCAGTGGAACAGCCACGGTTTCCGGCGGCGGTGTGTCGCAATGGACTCTCTGCCAAGCAGCGCTCCCCGGCGCCACCAACGTGCAGATCTTCGCGGGAGTCGTAAATGGCAGCCCCAGTCGCGCGGTGAACGTAACGTTGGCCAGTAGCTCGGCACTGGCGTCCGTCAGCGTCAGCGAATGGCGCGGGTTCGTTGGCATGCCTCTCGTCGCCGCCGCCTCAGGCACGGGCAGCAGCCTCGACCTGAACCCAACCGCCACGACCTCGCCACTGCAGATCCAAGATGGCGACCTCGTCGTCTCCATGTGCGCGATGACCGATGGCACAGAAGTCGTGCCGGAACCCATCCACAGCTGGAAGCCGCTGCCGCAGGGCCGCAAGAACGACCACTTGCTGATGGCCGCGGGTTGGTTCGTTGCGTCGAGCCCGGAGCTGGTGTCGATGCGTTGGCCATTCACGCGAGCCCAGGACTACTCCTCGGCGCTCGTCGCTTTCCGTATGCCGGCCCCGCCGCCACAAACGCCGATGTTGGTGCAACACACCAGCGACGCACTGTGGAACGTGTCGAGCCTCACTCTGCAGTTGGGGCAACAGCCCGCACCCGGGGATCTGCTCGTGGTCTGCCACGAGAGCAACAGCAGCAGCAATTCGCGAATCTCCGGTGGCGGGGTGACGCAATGGACTCTCTGCATGTCCTCAGCGCCGACGATCGTCAACTCGGAGATCTGGGCCGGGATCGTCGGCCCAAGCCCGAGCAGTACGATCACGATCACCCTCGGCAGTGCCCCGAACGGAGCGATCGCTTCGGTCTCGCAGTGGTCGGACCTGCCCGTACCGCTGGCCTTCGAAGCGATGCTCAGCTCGGGCCCGACCGGTGGAACCGGTGTGCAAACGCCGAGTGTGCCGGCTGACGCCAACGAACTCGTCGTCGCCATGGTCGGCATACACCAGGGCGCGAACACCGTGAGCCTGCCAACGAACGGCTTCACCCAGTTCACACAGGCCTACCTGCCGAGCACCGCCATGTCGGCGGCCTGGTTCGTGCCGACGACCGCCGGCTACTACTCAACCTCGTGGTCGCTGCAGAACTCGACTCGCTGGGCCGCGCCCATCGTCGTTTTCGGCGGCCGCTGATCCGCGCGCGCCGCGCTCAGCGTGGCGCCGCCGGCCGGAGCGCCCGCTGGTAACAGCCCAGGCGCTCGCGGTAGATCGGTCCGTCGCCACCTCGGGCGATGGCCAGTTGTTGCAACTCGATCGCCTCGCGAACGCGACCGGCCCGAAACAGGGCCATCGCCGCGGTGTCACACTCGAAGAACTCGAGCGCCGGCTTCTGCTCGAGCATCCGCAATACGAGCACCAGGGCGAACGCGTCGAACCGGCCCGTCGTGTCGAGGTCCGTCAGCCATCGCCAGGCCTCGTTGTTGATACTGACGCGCCCCGGTTCGCGCTCCAGTGCATCGACTCCGATCTCACGCGCACGCGGCGCGGATCCCTCGCAGCGCAGCCAGTACAGGAACTGGACGGCCGACAGCGTGCGGGGGTCCGCACCGCGATCCTCGGCACTCCGCAGCGCGCGCGCCGCCAGTTCCCTGTGCACCTCGGGCAGTTCGTCACCGGTCAGGATCTCGACGTACTCGAGTGCGAGCATCGGGACGCGCTCGACACGACGAGCCAACTGGTGCGCGAGTCGCCCGACGTCGCGACCTTCACCGGCCTTCACGAGCGCCCGCAGACGCGTCAGTTGCACGTGGAGGTCATCGGGGTGCGCGGCGGCGGCAACGGCCAGCGACTTGACGAGAGTCTGGGCATACTCCGTGTCGCGGCCGGTGCTGCGCAGCGCCAGACTCGCAAAGGCCGCCAGCGCCCGCGGCTCATTGGCAAGCGCGACGACCGCGGCCGCACTCGTCGCCACAGATCCCGCGGGATCCGCCAGCTTCTGCTGCTGGACGGCGAACAGGGCTCCGCGCGCAAGACCGCAGCCCGGGCGCCGAGCAACGCACCGTTGCAAAGCCTCGAGTGCACGTTCACCGGGCAAGTCCGTGAGATCGCGCCGTAGCAGCAGCCACTCCTCATCGTCGCGTTCGCTTGCCGCCGCATCCAGCTTGCCGGCAACCAGTGCAGCCGCTTCGGCGAGCAAACCTCGCCTCGGATCGACCGCGGCCACCAGCCTGTCGCGACGGAAGAACGCAAGGTTGCCCCGCTCGCCCGTCCCGATCGAGTCCGCTGCCAGCGCCGCGCGTGCATCCGCGACTACCGTCAGTTCGAGCAGCGCCTTCGACTCGGACCCCGGCAGCAACTGCGTCACCACCACCGCGCAGCGCAGCCCGGCATCGCCGTGACGGTGCTTCAGGTCGAGCAGCAACGGCGCGTCGAGCGCAGCCTCGGCAAGGTCGCGGTAGAAGCCGACGACGGAGGACGCCGGGATGTCGCTGCCGAACACCAGGGCCAATCCTGGCTCCTGCGCCGACCCCGGTAGCGCCATCGCCACAACTGCTGCAACGGCCTGGAGCGCCACTTCGCGAATGCCTGCGCGCATGCTGCCTCGGAGATCGGCACGATCGCTCCGCCGGCCGAAGCTCGGTTCAGCGCTTGTTCTCGCCCGCGCGGACCCCGGCCTCACGCGTCGATGCCAACGCCGATTCGTAGCGCTTCAGCCTCGCGGCATAGCGCGGATCGCTGCCACTCCCCTCGTTTGCCGCAGTCTGCAACTCGGCGGCGCGCTCGAACTGGCCGTTGCAGAACACCACGAGTGCCACGGTGTCCTTGTTGCCGTGATCCATCGCCAAGCCCTCGAGCCTGCACATCTCATCGACCTGCGCCAGCGCGAAGGGATCGAATCGCCCCATCGTGTCGACCTGGGTCGCGAGGTACCAAGCGTCGTTGTTCAAGGACCCCGCGTACGAGCTATCCCCACGGTAGTCGCTCAACAGCTTTGTGATCGCCTCTGCATCGGCGCCACAGCGGACCAAGACCTTGTGCTTCCCGATCGCGATGAGACGCGGCTCCACCGCCGACGCCGCAGCCAGCGAAAGGGCCCGGTCGGCGAGATCGCGGAAGGCCGGCGGGGAACGCGCTTCCATCAGCGTCTCCGCAAACCAGAGTTGGAGCATGCCCGAATCTCCGAGGAGCTGCGGCAACTGGGCCGCCACCCGCCCGGCGAGCCGGTCCTGACCGGCAAGCAGCAGAGCTCGCAGGTAGACGAGCTGTGTGACGGCGCCGCGTGGAGCGGTCGCCGCCGCCGGAGCCAGAGCCACCACCAGGGTCTTCGCCATCGACCTGTTCGTGTGATCGCCGCGCAGCGTCAGGTCGGCGAAGGGCACCAGTGCAATCGGGTCGCTGCCGATCACAGTCATGGCCGCATCGAACAGCCGTTGCGCTTCGTGGTAGTCACCCTTGCACCACCACTGCTCTAGGACCTGAAGCGCCCGCGCGCGCCCACTGTGGGGCAACGACTTCACGCAATGAGCGATGGCCTCCGCAAAGTCCCCGCCATCGCCGACGCGGTACATCAGCGAATCGAGGAGGCTGTCGACCTCGGAAGGCGCCGTGCGCGCCAGATCAAGAGCCAACGCCGCCTCGATGCGATCCGTACAGTTGTCCGGTGCGGTCCACGTCACCGCGTCACCCGCGTTGCCGGAGTACAACTGGAAGAGAACCGCACCCGCTACTGGCGGCAGTTGAAGCTCCGCCTCAGCGACGCCGAAGCCAGGATGCGATGCCGCGATCCTGGCGGCAACGTCAGGGCGCGCACCAACAACCACCGCAAGTCCACGGTCGCCATAGCGAGCTTGGATATCCGAGAGCCAGGAGGCCTGATCGAGATAGTCGAACCTGTCGTCGCCGTAGCCGACACAGAGCGTCCACTGCACGCGCTTTGGCGCATTGTCTGGAGCGTGCAACTGCTTGCCGAGGTGCACGTGTGGATCAGACGCGCTCTCCTGCCCGCGCGCACCGACGCAGAGGCAGAAGCAGACCGTCAACGAGCGGATCGTCGCGTGCAGCATGGCGGACATTGTGGCCACCGCGGCCGATTGTCGCTACCGCCCCGCCGGCGGTTCGGCATTCACCGACGACTGCATCGTCGTCTCGGTGCGCATGCGGCCCGACAGTTCGTCGACGACTTGCTGCACGGCTTGCGACAATGCTCGCACTGCACCTTCTGGCCCGGATTCGTGAATGGCGACCACAGTGCGGAACTCGTCGGCGAAGACGAGGCCGGAACGGTTCTCGATCCAGAAGGAGAACGATGCACGCGCGCTGCGCGGCGAGGTCGCTGAAGCTCGCTGTTCGGAGAAATCGAGGATGCGCCCGTTCAGCGTGTAGTCCTCGCCACCGCCGTCGCCGGAGCTCTTGACCAACGCCCACAACCGCGTCCGCGAGAGTCCGAGGACGAACGCGTCGGTGACGAGCCGATCGAGCGGCGCCACCCAATGGTCGTAATCGCAGGTCTCGAGCTTCGACGGGCCGCTGGCCACTACTAGGCAATCGCCTGACAGCGAGTTGCCCAACTGCAGATCCCCGACGCGTAGGACGCCGCGCTGCGGCAGATCGCTCGCAGCTGTCGCCGGAAGATCGAGTCGCCAGAACTGCTCGCGCGGCAACTCAACGCTGCCGCAGGCTGCAAGTGACCCAATGACCACGAACGGGGCATATCTCATCGCTCGCTCCCTGCCGGTGCGGCCGGCCTGTTGACTCCGAACAGCAGGCTGTCGGGCGCAAGCCGCAACTGCCGCATGAAACCACGCAACTCGTCGAGGGAGCCCCGTGCGTTGGCGATCGCCGACTGCAGTGGCGCGCGCACCGCCGCGATCATTGCCCGGCTCTCGCCGCCGACGGCCGTCACCTCAGTGCGGATCGCGAACGAGGTCGCCTCCAGTTCGGTCAGCACCGCATCCGCGCGCGACATCAGCGACCGCCCCTGCTCGATAGCCGCCGGCAGGGCTGCCAACGTCGCATCCGTGCTCTTCAGGATCGCTGCGACATGGCCGCGGTTGTCCTCGTCGAGGAACGCGTTGCACTGGTTGAGCATCGAGTCGATGCGCTCGAGCACGCTGCCGATCTGCGGCACGAGCTCTGGCAAGGTCTTCGTCAACTGGTTGATCGGGTCGGTCTTGGTCTGGATGTACTCACCAGGCACCAAGGAACGACCCTCGCCCCAGCCCTCGAGCTCGACCGTCACCTGGCCGGTGACCAACAAGCGATCAAGACGCGCCAGGGTCACATCTTGGATGTCGGCGCGCCGTGGGTCGACAGTCACTTCGACCAGCGTCTTGCCGCCTTGGAAGCGGATGTCCTGCACCATGCCGATCGGCACGCCTTGGAAGTTGACCTTGCTGCCGATCACCATGCCCTTCACGTTCTCCTCGAACACTATGAAGTAGGAGACGCGAGCATTGCCGAGAGCGCCCTGCAGCACGAAGGCCAGCAGGCCGAAGAACGCAACCCCGGCGACGAGCGCCAGAAGGCCGAGACGAAAACGCCTGCCGCCGTGCATCGGTCAGATCTCCATCAACGTTGCCACGTCCATACCACGACCCGACGCCTCGCTCATGCGACGCTCGATGAAGTCGCGGATGCGCGGATCGGGACTGTTCCATACGTCGTCGCGCGGGCCGAGCGCCGCGACCTTGCCGTCCAGCAGCACGACGATGCGATCGGCGATCTCGTACGCCGACGGCAGGTCATGCGTCACCACGACCATGGTGATGCCGAACACCTTGTTGAGTTTGCAGATGAGGTTGTCGACCTCTGCGGCGGTGATCGGGTCGAGGCCCGCCGACGGCTCGTCGAAGAACACGATCTCCGGATCGAGAGCGATGGCGCGCGCGATCGCCGCCCGCTTCTTCATGCCGCCCGACAGCGAGCTGGGCAGCAGATGCGCTGCGTGCAACAGGCCGACCATCTCGAGCTTCATGCGCGCCGTCGCCTCGATGACACGCGCCGGCAAGTCGGTGTTCTCACGCAGCGGCAACATCACGTTTTCGATGACCGTGAGACTGCCGAGCAGAGCCCCACCCTGGAACGACAGTCCCGTGCGGCGGCGCAGCGCCTGCAGTTGGTCTGGTGACGCTCGGTAGACATCCTGGCCGTCGATCGTCACCGCACCCAACGATGGTGCGAGCAGGCCGCACAGATGCCGCAGCAACGTAGTCTTGCCGCAGCCCGACGGCCCCATCACCACGAACACTTCGCCGCGGCGGATCGCGAGGTCGATGCCCTGCAGCACCGTGCGCTCGCCGAAAATGCTGGTCAGCGCGACCGCGCGCATCAGATCG
>CAMBXM010000203.1 GCA_945871815.1 Singulisphaera sp. GP187 | reverse complement strand
ACTCGCAGTCGCACCGGCGCATGGGCGACGTTTCTGGCGAACGGCTTGCGGTCCTGGCTCCGAGCGGCATGGAACTTGACCGCGGTCGCCGGCCGTCGCTCCTCAACCCCGCACCCGAACGCGCAGTATCCTTCCCTGAATTGGCATGCCACGTACGCACGACAACTCTTCCAGTCAGCCCCGAACGGGCGTACGGTGCACCGCCTGCGGCCCTACCAGAGTTCTGGAACTGGCCGTGAGCGAACTGTTTCTGCTAGCATGCGCAACCCCTCTCCACCGTGAACGGCTCCCATCCGGCCACGGTTTTGCGCGGCAACCCTAGTCCCTTGTCGATACGGATTTCGAGGCACTCGATGCAATCCCGACTCCCCGGCACCCTGGCCTCTGGAAGGTCCATCGCCAGCGCATTCCTCCTCGCTGCTCTCGGCGGCTTGGTTAGTTGCTCTGGCGGCAGCCCTGCTTCTGTTCGCGTGAACAGCCTCTGCGGCGATGCCGCAGCGGACTTTGTCTGCCTCGAGGCATGCAGCCTTGCGTGTCGCGGTTCGAGTTGCGAACTCACCGACATCGCCCAGAACGAGAACATCGTGCTGCGCTTCAGTCAGCCGATGGATCCGTCGACGGTCACATCGGCGACGATCCAGTTCCGCACCGCGACGGGCGACGCGCCCGTCGGCCGTTTTTTGGTGAACGGCAGCATCGTTGAGTTCGTGCCCGAGGTGTTGACCGTTGGCTCGCAGAGCTTCTTCGGCTTCCAGGCGAGCGAGACCTACACGATGCGCATCAACGGCGGCGGCGGCGCGGACACCGTGCGGTCCACGGCAGGAGATCCGCTGCTGAACCAAGTGCAGTGCACGCTGCGGGTCACGCGCGGGATCATCGATCTGAACGGTGTGCCGCCCAGTGCCGAGTTGGTGACGCCCGTCGCGTTGACCGAAGTGCCGCTCGATTCGTTGATCCAGCTGCGCTTCAACGAGCTCATCGATGCGACGCCGTTCAACAACGCCACGGGCAACAACAACCCTGTCGTGTTCTCGGTTGCGCGGACGATCCGATCGGGCGACACCCGCATCTGCAGCCCCGAGACCTCGCCGTTGGCGGGTTCTGTGCGGGTTGATCTCATTCCGGCTGGCCCGTCGGCGGTGGTGACGTTCACGCCCCAGTCCGCGTTGCCGACCAACTCGTGCGTGACGATCACAGTCACCGACCGGGTGCAGGACCTGTCCGGCCGTTCGGCTGAGCCGCAGACCTTCGAGTTCCGCACCCAGAGTGCCGCACAGACCGAGCGTTTCGTGCTCGAGGAGTTCGACAACGAGGCGAACTTGGATGTCAACGCTTCGGCTGGTGCGTGGGCGGGCGGTGTGGCTACGTTTTCTCAGGTGGGCGGCGACGGGCGGCATGGCCCGTTCAGCCTGTCCCTCGCGACGCAGTTGGCCAACCAGGGCAGCACTCGGGTGTTCGAGCTGAATGCGAACAACACGACGATTCCGGGTTCCAACACGGTTTCTGGCATTGCGACCACGATCATCGACGGCAGGTTCTTCTTCTCCGAGATGGTGATCCCAGCGGATGTCCGCTTGGTCTTCACCGGAACGGTGGCGCCGCAGATCGCGGTGCGCGGCCGCTTGCAGATCCAGGGCGCGATCGAAGTCAGCGGGGAATCGCTGCCATACTTTGAGAGCAGCAACCTAACTTCGCTGCCGGGTCAGCCAGGCGGCCGCGCCGGAATCGGCGGCGGTGCTGGTGGTCTGGGTGCAAGTCGCTGTATCGGCTTGGGGGCGCAAACTCAAAACCAGGGTGGCAACGGCGCCGACGTGCGCGTGGCCACGGGCCATGCGTACCAAGCCCTAACTGGGAACACCGGCGGCCGCGGTTCTCGCGCGTTCCCACTCGATGGCCTCAAGACCAGCCTGGTCTTCCCGCCGGTGCTCGCAACGCGAACGGACTACGTCCTGCAGTCGACGGCTGGTGGTGGTGGTGGTGGCCTCGTCAGTGCCGGCGGAACGGGCCGTGCCGTGTCCAACCAGGCCGATCCGGTGAACCTGGGACAAACGCGCCTCGACTTCCTCGGTCCAGATGCGGTTGGCGGGGTGGCGTTCCCGGTGCTCACTGTGCCGGTAGGCGCCCAGAGTCTGCTGCACTACCTGGTCGGTGGATCGGGCGGCGGCGGTGGCGGCAGCCACGCAGTGTTGATGAACAAGACTCTGGCGCTGGCCAGCACGGGCAACTGGGCCCCCGGCTGTGGCGGTGGCGGTGGCGGCGGCACGATGGCGCTGCGCGCCGGTCGTGTTCTGGAACTCGGCTCGTCCGGCCGCCTCTCGGCCGCCGGTGGAAGTTGCGGGAACTCGCCGTCGACCCAGACGGCCGTCGCCCAAGCGGCGCCGGGCGGTGGCGGTTCGGGTGGCAGCATCCTGCTGCAAACGAGCGGTAGTGCCAGCATCCTTGGCACCGTGGATGTTCGCGGCGGCCAGGGTGGTCGTCTTGCGCGTGCCACGCTTCCAACTGCAGCTCCCGGCGGCGGTGCCGTTGTCTGCGAAGGTGGTGCTGGTGGCGCCGGTGTCGCACGCCTTGAAGTGCTCGGCACGCCGAGCGTGTCCCAGTTGCCGAATGCACTGCCTTCTGCCACGGCTGACAGCGTTGGTTTGCTTCGAGACACCGACACGCGCGTGGCGTTCCAGTCCGTGTTCTATTCGACCGGGTTGCCCTTCGGCCCGGAGTTCGTCCGCTACGAGATTCGCGCCCGGATCAACGGCCAGCCGGTCGTCTTCAGCGACGATCCAAGCGTTGGCGCCGCGGCTCGACCCGGTTCGGGCCCACTCGAAGTCTGGTGGCAGGGCGTCCGCATGGACCTCCAGACCGGCCTCGTCGATCCGATCGATTTGCTCAACCGCCCGTGGCGTCCGTCCGTCGGTTTCGGCCCGGGCAGCCTCGCAGTCGATGGGCGCAACGCGTTCCGCTTCCAGCTCATTCTCGATCGCGCGACCATTTCGGACGTCGTCATCGACAGCGTCAAGGTCATCTACCAGTCGTGATGTCGCTGCCTTCTTGCTCAGACACTTCTTGCTCAGACAATCGCCTCGTCGCTACGCCTGTTCCAACACCCTCTACTCTGCCCATGAGCCTGTTCAAGCGATCGGTCCTCGTTCTCAGCGGGTTGTCTGCGATGTTTTTTGCCGGTTGCTCCGGCGGCTCGTCGGCGACGGGCGACGCGGGCATCGGTGCCACCGTCCGCTGCCCGTCTGGCGACAGCTTCTGCGTGATCTCGTGTGATCTCGGTTGCACGAGCACCGCGTGCTCGATCACGCAGATTGCGGAGAACCAACCGCTGCGGTTCACCTTCAACCAGTCGATCAATAGCCTGTCGGTCAACAACGGCAGTTTCTCGATCCGAACTGCCTCAGGGGAGTCGCCGGATGGTGCCACCCTGGTTGACGGTCGCACGGTGACCTTTGTCCCGTTGATCTCGGTGTCGAACGGGATCAGTTCGTTCGGCTTCCGTCGCAACCAAGCCTACGTCATCACGTTGGTTGGCGGCGCGCTCGGAGTGAAGTCCTCCTCCGGAGCGACGCTGCGCGAGTCGTTCTCGTGCACGGTTACTGCGACTCAGGGGATCCAAGACGCCGACGCCGCGGCGCCGCGGGCGGTGCTCGTGGCCCCGGCCAATCTCACGGCGGCGCCGATCGACTCGACGATCGTCATTCGCTTCTCAGAAGTCATCGACTCCACCGCCTTCCTGCAGCCGATCAGCGCGAGCACACCCATCCGCTACGTGCTGCGCCGCTCGCGCTTGCCCGTTGGCAGCTTGGTGCGCGAGTGCAACGTGGACAGCGAAGCGATCCAGTTGGAGGGCTTGCCCGTAGTGCAGTTGGAGAATGTGAACGGCCGTCCGGTCACCACAATCAGCCTGCGCCCCACCCTGGCATTGCCCGGCGTCGCATGCGTCGAAATCACGGTGACGAGCGACGTCCGTGACATTTCGGGCCGCGGTGCCGAAGAGATCACGTTCCGCTTCATCACGGCGGCCTCGGCATCGACGGACACTCTGCTGACGGAGCCCTTCCTGAACGAGACCCGCATGGACCCGGACGTCTCCGGCGGCACGTGGTCGAACGGCGCCCGACCGGCGCCGCTCGGCGGTGACGGCCGTCATGGTTCGTTCAATCCACTGAACGGCGTGGATGTGGGCGCCGGCATCTATCAGTGGAACCTGGATGGTGACCCAGCTGGTTCCGGCTTCACGATTCCGGGCTCGCAGACGTTTGATGGCCTGCCCGCCGTCGTGACGGACAGCCAGTTCTTCTTCAGCGACTTCGTGGTGCCAGCCGGCACGACGGTGCGCTTTTCCGGCACCAATCCGGTCCGCATCTATGTCCGCGGCAAGGTTGAGATCAACGGTCGCATCCAGGCCAATGGCCAGGACCAAGTCACGTTCAACTGCCGCAACACCAACCAGACGGTTCCTTTGAACCCGGTTCCAGGTCAGTTGGGCTCCTTGGGCGGTCCTGGTGGTGGGCGTGGTGGTCAGGGCGGTGATCGCTGCTTTGGCGCCGGCGCATTGCCCGCGAACAACGGTCGCAATGGCCTGGACCTCGGCCTGCCTGCCGGACACGCCTACGCCCCGGCAGCAATCGGGTCGGGTGGCCGCGGTTCTCCAATCCACCCAGCGCATGGCCTCGATTCCTCTCTGACCGGGCCCCCTAGCACGTACGGCAGTGGTGGTGTGTTCAACTCCAACGTCGGCCTCGGTGGCAGCGGTGGTGGCTTCTTCGCTGCTGGTGGTTCGGCGACCAACTCGCCGGTCGTTCCCAACGTCGTTCAGATCCTGCCGCCCGCGGCGGTGGTCGGCGGTGGTGCCTTCGACCCGTTGCCGCTGCCGACTCCGACGACCTCCACGTTGGCGCAGTTTCTGATCGGCGGCTCGGGCGGTGGTGGCGGTGGTAGCCATCCATTCCTCGGCCTTGCACCCAGCGTGACGCAATTCAACGCCGACCGGTGGAAGGCTGGTGGCGGTGGTGCTGGTGGTGGCGGCGCGCTGGCCATTCGCAGCGGTCGCGGTATCAGCATCGGTGTAGCCGGCGCCCTGGAAGTCCGCGGCGGCCGCGGCGCGGTCTACAACGGTGACAATCCTGCTACCCCGACCCAGGATTCGGTGTCGGCGTCGACAGGCACCCACTGGGGCATCCCGGTTCCCGGTGGCGGCGGCTCCGGTGGTTCGGCAGTGCTGCAGGCGAGCCGTGACATTGTCATCCAAGGCGTCGTCAACGCGAGCGGCGGTGTGGGCGGTCTCACGGACGGCATCGTCCCGAACATCGGTACGACGTCGCTCGATATCGACAACCGCGGCGGCAACGGTGCCTCGGGGTTCTATCGCCTCGAAGCCCTGGGCACCGTGTCTGTGGTTAGTGCGAGCAACGTGCCCACCTTTGATCCGAGCCGCAATCTCGCGACGTTGCCGGGACACGAGCGAGATTCTGCTTCTGGTAGCCGTTCCATCTGGCGCTCCACGGGATTCGTGTTTCCCCCGGAGTGGATTCGCTACGAGATGGAAGTCGACGTGGACGGGGATGGCGTGACCGATCGTCTCTACTCCGACGATCCGACGGTAGTCGGGCAGATCGGCGCCGCCAACGACCCGCTGGGTCCGGTGCGCGTGAAGTTCCAGGGTGCTCGCGTCAACTCGATCGGCGTGCCGGATCCGGCGACGATTCGCCAGTGGCGCGACTTCATCGGTGACACGCTTGGCATCGGCATCAACAGCGATTTGCCGACGGGCTTCCGCTTCCAGATTCTCTTCAACACTGCGTTGTTCCCCAATGCGGTGGTGCGGCGCTTGACCGTCGTCACGCGCGGCTGATCGACGGCTGCGCTTGGATTCCAACGGTTCGATCGCCGCCGGTTGGTCGCTACTGTCGGATAGCCATTGGGGGATCGCCGTTGGGCAATGAGTGCTAGGCGCGGCCGTCGCGCCTAGGTGCTGCGCCCTTGCGTTGGCCATGACGTCGTTTGCCGCGCGCCACATCTTTGTCGAGGACGCCTGGTTGTCCCCCGGCGAAGTCTCCTGGGACCAACGCGGCCGCATCACATCCTTGCGGCGAGCGCGCCGCGGTTCTCGCGTCCACGATGTGGCTGTGCTGCCGGGCTTGGTCAACGCCCATGCGCACCTGCAGTTGCCCCCCGTGTGTGAGCCTTCGACCGGCAGCTTTGTGGGCTGGATCGGCGAGGTGATGAAGGCCAGAGCCACGATGTCGCCTAGGGCTATCCGTCAGCGAACCGAAGCGTCGTTGCTCGAGTTGCTGCAGAGCGGGTGCACGGCTGTTGGCGAGGTCGACAGCACGGGTTCCAGTCCCGCGGTGATGCACCGCCTGAATGTCGCGGGGCGTTGCTACCAGGAGCTGACCGGCTTCCATCTCGACGAAGGCGGAGCGAGGTCTCTGGTGCGAATGCGCTCGCAAACAGGGGCCCCGGCTTGTCCACCTGGCCTCTCGCCGCATGCACCGTACTCCGCCTCGGCGGACTTGTTTCGTGTCGCCGCGCTTCACCGTCGAGCGCTCTCGGTTCACGCTGCCGAGTTGCCTGAGGAGCAGCAGCTCTTGCAGACAGGTCGGGGACCGTTGCGCGATCTGCTCGTTCGCCTTGGCCGACTGCCAGTCGAGTGGCGTGCGCCAGGCGTCGGTGCGGTCCGTTATCTTGAGCAGCTTGGAGTCCTGTCGCCGCGCACCTTGCTGGTGCATTGCCAAGTTCTCGAACGCGGGGACGCCGCCCGCATCGCCGCGAGTGGTTCGCCGATCGTCGTTTGCCCTGGGACGATCCGCTGGTTCGGCCGGTCGCCGCCGCCGGTCCAGGATTGGCTCGGCCGCGGCATCCCCGTGGCACTGGGAACCGACTCGTGGGCCAGCAACCGCTCGATGTCGATGCATGAGGAGCTGCGGGCTGGCGCGCGCCTCTGGCCTGATCTGGCGCCGTCCACCCTGTTCGCCATGGCCACCGTCCATGGCGCTCGCGCACTGTCACGGTCGGGGCTTGGGCGCCTGGGTCGCGGCGGTCGCGCCGACTTCGTTTGTGTTGCTGCCGGCACGGACG
>CAMBXM010000202.1 GCA_945871815.1 Singulisphaera sp. GP187 | reverse complement strand
GCTCGCGCACCAGCCCTTCCAGCTCCTCCCGATCCTTCACCACCCGACTCTGTGGCGAAGCCGCGCTCGCCAACTGCGCCTGTCGCGGCCGCGACGCGAAGTACGCGTCCGACTCCGCCTCACCGACTCGCTCCACCGTCCCCTCGATCCGAACCTGACGGTTCCTCGGCGCACCCCACCAGAACGTCGCCGCCGCGCGCGGATCGCCCGCCAGCTGCGTGCCCTTCTCGCTGCCGTAGTTGGTGAAGAACGACAGCCCGCGCGCGTCGATCTGCTTGCACAAGACGATGCGGCAGTGCGGGGCGCCGTCTGCGTCGGTCGTCGCCAACGCCATCCCGTTCGGCTCGGCGATGCCCGCAGCGCGCGCTTCTTCGAGCCACGTGCGAAGTTGATCCAGCGGGTCCGCAGCGAGGTCGTGCGGCGACAGCGGGGCGTCGCCGTATTCACGGCGCATGCGTTCGAACGAGGCGGGGTCCATGCCGCGATCTTGCGCGGTGGACCTCGTCGCGTCACTACGCCGGCGTTCGATGGTGGAACGGACTCGGCGGCAACCGGTCGAGTTCGAGCCGGATGCCCGCCAGCGCCAGTTGCACGTGCGCCGACTCGGTCGTCAGTTCTTCGCACTCCGCCGCCAGCTCGGCGATCCGGAGCTCGAGGTCCGGCCGCGCTTCGCCGACCACCTTGTGGAAGGCCAGGTCGCGCACCAAGGTCTCCAGTTCCGCCTCGAGATCGAGCAGTAGCGTCGCGATCGCCCGGGCTTCGGCAAGCCAGCGTTGTTGCAGTTCGAGGAGCCGTGCCGGTGAGCCGGCGGCCTGTTCTCGCAGGTGCGAAGGATCAAGCGCTCGCAGCATGGGTGCCTCCATAGTTGAGCATTTCGCCAAGAACGCGGTCGATCGCCGCGAGGGCTCGGCGGGTGTCGCCGAGTTGCCGCATCAGCAAGGCAGTGGGCTCGGCGGAGAGGTCATCGAACTGAAGTTCGACGGCACGCAATTCCGCGCGGGTTCGATTCCGCTCGCGCTGCAGCTGCGCGGTCACATCACAGGCGGCGCACGCCGCCACATCGGTGTCGTGGTCCATGCCGACACTGTCGGCTATGGTCGTGAAGTGCGCGGCAGATCTGCGAGAAGCGGTCGAGAAGGTGCGTTCGACCCAGGGCCGCTGCGGTTCAGTCGACCCATTGAGCGAGGAAGAGGTTCGTCTCGCCTTCCTTGCTGCTGTAGCGATTGCTCGCGAAGACCAGGTAGTTGCCGTTTGGCGAGAACACCGGGAAGCCGTCGAACTCCGGGCAGTTGGTGATGCGCTCTTCGCCCGTGCCGTCTTCGTTGACGACAAACAGGTCGAAGTTGCGCGCCGCGCGGTGGTCGCCGGTCTCTTGCGCGACCTTCATGCCGACGGCGTTGCTGCTGTAGATGATGCGCTTGTCGTCAGGCAGGTAGTACGGGGCGAAGTTGGCGCAGCCGTTGTTGGTGATCTGCTTGAAGCCGGTGCCGTCGCGGTTGCAGACGGTGATCTCCATGTGCGACGGCCGCACGAGCGCTTGGCCCAAGAACTCGACGTCTTCCTTGGCCTCCTCGGGCGTGCGCGGAAACGCCGAGCGGAACACCAGCTTGCGACCGTCGTGAGAAAAGAACGCCCCGCCGTCGTAGCCCGGGCGATTGGTGATGCGCCTGCAGTTGCTGCCGTCGGCTTCCATCGTGTAGAGCTCGAGGTCGCCGTCACGCACCGAGGTGAACACCAAGGTGCCGGTAACGGGGCAAACGGTAGCTTCAGCGTCGTAGCCGGCTTCGTTGGTCAACTGCTTCTTGTCGCTGCCGTCGGCATTGGCCACAAACAAGTCGTACTCGCGGTGGATGTTCCAGACGTAGCTACGGCCGGTGCGCTTGGCGACAGGCGGCGGCTCGGTGCTGTGGTGGTGCGTGGAGGCGTAGACGACCTTGCGATCACCCTGAAGGAAGTAGCTGCACGTCGTGCGACCGCCGGTGCTGATCTGCTGCAGCGCACCCGAGGCGAGGTCGAGCACGAAGATCTGGTCCGCCGGCATCTCCGTGCTGCGCCGTTGCAGGATCAGCCGGCGGCCGTCGTTGGCCCAGTAGGCTTCGGCGTTCTCGCCGTCGAAGGTCAGTTGGCGCACATTGCGAAGGTGCGGTTCGCCGTCGAGGTTGGCCACGGGCTTGCCAGCGCTCACGACCAGCTCAGTCCCAGGAATGGTTGGGTCGAGCGTCGGTGCTGTGGAGGAACAGGCAGCGACCAAGAGCAGGAGACTCGGGGCGAGAGCGCGCATGCCGCCATGGAAGCGTCCCGGCCGCATGCGGACAACGGTCCGCTAGGCCGAGTCCGTCATGCCTCTGTCATGCCGCCCTTCACGACGTGGAGCCACCAACGCGGCCAATGGTGCCCGAGCCGGAGACGCTGAGGCCCAAGAGCTTTCGTTCCGCGTCGGTGAGATCCGGATTGCGGGCAGTGAAGTCCTTGGCGTGCTCGCCGACCAGGCTACGGATGCGCTGGAGAAAGCGGGGTTGGTCGAGCGGGTGGGGCGATTCCGCATGGTGCTGGCCCGAATGGTCGGGACCAGATTGGTAGGTAGCCGTGGGGAGAGTCGCGGCGCCGGTGCGATCGCTCGGCTCGGGCAGCAGCTTCTGGTCGTCGAGCCAGAAGTCCGCCCTTAGTCCAAAGTAGGCAACGAGGTTCCGCAGATGCGGCAACGTGATCGCCGATCGGCCCTTGCAGATGTCTGTCGCCGTCTGTGGCGACACCGACAGGGCGCGTGCCAAGTCGCGCTTTTTCAGTTTGCGGTGCTCGAGCTGGGCAACGATCTTCTCGTGGATAGCGACCATGGCGGCGTAGGATAGGCCGCTTCTTGAACGACACACGGCCGAACTTCAGAGGTCTCCGGTCTTGATTAGGGCGCATCTGCACTCCGCATTGGTGAGTATGTGTTTCTGCACGGTGCTCGGCTCGTGCAGCAGCAGCGCGTCGCAGGTGCCCAGTGAATGGCCGCCTCCAGACTTTCGCCTGGTGGTTGAAGAGACCGCGAGTGGAAGCGGCCATGGGCAGACCCTGTCGACCAAGCGCTTTGTCGTCGAGGCCGACGGAACCTGCTTTCTCGGCAAGTCCACGACGCCCTTGGTCGACGCCACGAGCACGACCGTATTGCCGGTGTTCGACACGATGTGCGCCTACCGTCTGCGACCAGAGTGCACGCGTCTGCTCGCGCGCAAGCTGGAGCAACGCGGCGTTCGCGCCCTCGATCCACTGCAGGGCACGGGCAGCGAAGTGGCTGGCAGGTCAATCCGCATAGTGCACCATGCGTTTGGCCACGAGACGCGCATTCAGGCCAGCGGCCAGATCCATGGCGGATTCGTGCGGGTGCTGCACATCGTCAACGCCTACCTGCCGTCGAGCGAGTCGTTCTCGCTGCCAGGGATGACCGGCGATGCCGAGCCCGAGAACCTTGCGGGTGTGCCAGCTCCGATCATTGGTGCAGTTGGGGCGCTGGCCTGGCACGAAGAACTCCTGCGCCAGCAGGGCGAGCAGCCGGAGCTGTTGCTGGACACCTTCGCCCTCGCATGCCGCGTCGGCGACCGCGCTCGCAGTGAGGCTCTGTTGGCGCGTTGGGCCGCGGCGTCTGAGTTGCCGGCGACCCCGGACGCACCATTTTACGAGGCGCCGCGCCTGCTGCCCGAAGTGCTACGCCGGCTGCTGCCGCAGTAGCGATCAGCGAGCGCAGCTGAGTTCGGCGAGGGCGAGACCTACCGGCGTCGAATCGGGACGCTGATCCAAGAAACTCCGACACAGCGCCACGGCGCGTTGCCGTTCGCCAAGACCGGCGAGCAGGCGGGCGACGTCCGCGACGATGCCAGGTTGGTCGGGTGCGAGTTGCAGCGCGCGCGCCGCCGCGGCAAAGGCCCCGAGTTGATCCTCGCGCGCGAGGTGCTGCTGTGCTTGCTGCAGGTTGGTTTCGACCGAATCGTCGGCGCCCGGAGCAAGTGTCAGCAGCGACCACAGTGCTCGTGCATCGTCGGGCGCGATGACGTGCACGGGCGCGAGCAGGCGGTGGCGCAGTCGAGCCATTGCCTCGCGATCGTCGACGACAATGCGTCCGCAGTACCGGCGGAGGGGCGAGAGCTCGTCGTCCTGGTGCGCGCGCTGTGCATCCTCGTCGAACAGGAGCGCGAGCGTCTTGTCGCGACACTGGCTCGCGAGCTCGCGCAGGTGTGGAACTGCGGCAAACGTGCGGCGCCCGAGGCTGACGAAGCGGTCGGCTTCGCGAAGGTCGCGACCGATGAGGCGATCGACGGCTACGAGGCGCACGGTTGCGACGTTCGCCAGCGCGTTCGCGGCCGACTGAGCGCACTGCAGCGCAGCGCTTGCCGCAGGATCGATGGCGAAGGTCACGCGGGCTCGCAGGGAACTCATGCGTCCCTTGCATCGGAACTCCCCGTCCCATGGCTTGAGCCGCGCTGCACTCGCGGCCGATAGCAGGCGGGAAGTCATGCGAACCTACGCGCTGCTGCAGATCCCCCGTGCCCGCTCCGAGCTTCGCTGTGCCGTTGCGGCGCGGCGACGACCGATGGATCTCGACGACGGTGCCAACGCCATCGCGCGGGTGTTGGAAACCTTGGACGTGGTCATCGATCCACGCGACCAGGCCGTCGCCCATCCCATGAAGACGGTCGGCTTCTGGGAGTGGTGGATCACGCGAGCCATGACGGACTGCATGCGGCCTGGCACGGTGTGCGTCGACGTCGGCGCCAACGCCGGCTACTTCGCGGTGTTGTTCGTTGCGCTCGGTGCAGGCGAGGTGATCGCGATCGAGCCCCATCCCGGGTTGGCTGCACGACTGCGACAGACCGCGCAACGCAATCACTGGGCGCAACTGCGCGTGATCGAGAGCGCGGTTGGGGATGTCCCCGGGCGCGCCAACCTGTTTGTGCAGGGCGACGACAATCTCGGTGGCGCGACACTGATCGAAGTGGCCAACGATCGCACGATCGACGTGCCCGTGGAGACGCTCGACACTCTGCTCGGGGAACTACGCGGCGTGCAGGTGCTCAAGCTCGACTGTGAGGGGTTTGAGCCGCGCATCTGGCTCGGCATGCAAGGTCTGCTCGCGCGCAATCCGGACATGCACGTGTTCGCGGAGTTGCTGGTCAACCACGAGGCGGCGCCGTGGCTGCAGCAACTCGTAGCACAGGGTTGGCAACTCCGATTCGTCGACTACGACGCCGAGATCCGACCGCTGCGCATCGATCAGATCGGCGACCGAACGTTGTGGATGCTCTACCTCCATCGGGACGAGTCATGAACGTGCGCAGCCAGAAGGCGGTGCAGGCAACGAAGTGGAACTTCGCAATCCTGACCTACGGCAACCTCGCCGAGACCAAGCGGTGCTTGCGCACGCTGGCCGAGACGATGAACGAGCCGTTCTCGGTCTTCGTCGTCGACAACGCCTCGACAGATGGCACGCAGCAGTGGTTGTGTGAGCAGCCGATGAGTTGGTTGCATTGGCAATGCAACCCGACGAATCGCGGCGTGCCGGGAGGTCGCAACGATCTCCTGGACTTCGCCGTGCCGCAGTTGCGCCCCGACGATTGGTTGGTCTTCTGTGACAACGATCTCGAGTTCCATCGCGGCTGGCTGCAGCAGTATCGCAATGCCATGACGCAGTACCCCGACGCTCGGTTGTTGGGGCAGGTCGGACATTGCATCGAAGTGTGCGAAGATCGTCGCCTGCTGCTGCCGGCGCCGCGGTCCACGGGCTTGGTCGATGTGCTGAGTGGCGGGTTTGCGTGCATGGTCCGGGTGGACACTGCGAAGGCAATCGGCCCGTTCGACGAGCAACTCGGCCTGTTCTGGCACGAGGACGATGACTACTGCGTGCGGGCGCTACAGCTCGGCGTCCAGATCGTCGCGGTGCCGACGGCCGGCATCGTGCACCACGAGCATGCAACCGGCGTCGCCATCCTTGGCCTGCGCGAAGGTGGCTCGCGCACCAACCAGGCCTACTTGGTGCGCAAGTGGCGCGAGTTGGGCTTCGTCGACGCCGGTGGTTGGGTCCGCCAGCGTGCCGGCATTTACTGCGAGCCGGCCGTTCGCGCTGAACTGCAGCGCCGCTCAGGCAGCGCTCGGCCGCTCGGGCGGTTCGAGTTCGCCTCGGCGTTTGCTCTGCTGGAGAAGCTCGTCATTGCCGCCGATCCCGTGGTGTGTTTCGCGGCCGACCGCGAACCGCTGCCGCCGTGTTTTGATGCGTGGCTTGCATGGAACCTGGAGTGTGCCCGCGAGACGGGCGCGGACGCCTTGCAGGAACGGCTTCGCCGAGTCGGTGCGGCAACGAGCGCGCAGCGCTTCGCCAAGCTGCTGCGGCCGATGATTCGAGTTCCCGACCAACGCGCCGACGGGCTGGTGGGTCATGGCTTGTGTGCGAGCTCGGATTTCGACGACCCGCAGTGGCTGGCAGTGGCTGACCAGTTGGAGCCGATCCACTGCGCCCGCGACCCACAGGCACGCGATCGGATCTTCTGGGAAGAGGTCTCCCTGGTGTTGTCGCTGCAACGAGCTGGCACCGTCGCCACGACCAGTGCAGTCGTATGCGTTGGCGACGTCAGGCCACGCGTTGTCGAATGGCTGCGACAACGAGCGGCAAGCGTGGTCGATTTCGATCCGAGCTCGCCGCCGCCGCGGCGGTCGTGCGACGTCGTTGTCTGCGTCCGTGCACTCGCGCCCGAGATTCTCGGGCTCCTCAAGCACTGCTCCGCCGACGGCGCGACGTTTGCGTTTGCCGGCGATGTCGTCCTCGACGGTGCACTGTCGCGACGCCAGCCGCAGCCGATGCAGCTCGAACACGAACTCTGCGCGCGCTTCGAGTTGCAGCCAGCGTCGCCAGTTCGTACCGCGATCGACGATGGCGTCCTCGAGGCCTGTGCCGATGGTGCCGCGAACAGCGACCGACGACCACAGCTCTGCTCGTACCAGAACCGATTGGTCACGAGCTTCGTGCTCGTCGGACAGAGCGCAGTGGCGGCCAAGAAGCCGACCGGAGCGCCGGTGTTCATACCGTCTCGTCCTACCGCCTGGACGGTCGGCGTGGACCTGCGCACTGTCGCCTACGCGGACTCAGTGTCGCGCGGC
>CAMBXM010000201.1 GCA_945871815.1 Singulisphaera sp. GP187 | reverse complement strand
GATGGCGCGGATCACACTGCCGCGCGGTCCGATGAACGCGATGCCGGCCTTGCGAACGGCGTCGGCGAAGTCGGCGTTCTCGGACAAGAACCCATAGCCTGGATGGATCGCATCGACTCTCGCGCGTCGCGCGATCTCGAGGATCGCCTCCTGGTCGAGGTAGGCCTTGACTGGGTGCTTGCCCTTGCCGACGAGATAGCTCTCGTCCGCTTTGTAGCGATGCTGGTTGGTCGCATCCTCCTCGCTGAAGATGGCAACCGTGCGGATGCCGAGTTCGGCACATGCGCGGAACACGCGAATGGCGATCTCGCCGCGATTGGCACAGAGCAACTTGTGGAACGGTCGTACTTCCATGGGCGCGTCTTGGCGGGCGCTACGAACCTAGGGGATCCACGCGCCTTCGGCCCTCCCCTTTTCGGCGGAGTCCTGCGGAAGGCTTGTGCCGATGTCACCGCGCTCTGCTGGCCCGTCGAATCGGATGCCCGAAAACACGTCGGGCACCTGACCTGCACAGATCGAGACCGCAACCACCGTGGCCACACACACCGTCACCACCACGGTGTTCGCCACTACAGGCCAGAACTCCGTGCGCCGGGTCGCCAGCCTGCGAACTTCCACCAGGGGCACCTGCCACGACGAACCGTCGACATCTCCCACGAGCACCTGCACCGAACCGACCTGTTCCAGATGAGGATCCGCAATCACGAGCGACTTCCCGTCGTCGAACTGGACCTTCGCATCGCGGGCACCGAGGAGGGCCTCTCGAGAGCACGGCAGCGGCGTCTCGCGCCACGGAGCGACCGTGCAAGAAACCGACAGGAGCAGGACGAACCACGACAGCAGGGCGATTGGGTGCATGAAGAAGCGGTGCCCAGCGCAGCCCGCTTCGATGCGTTCTAGAGATCGACCTCGCCGTCGCGCCTCGCCGCGGACCATCGCCAACGGCAAGGCCACCTCGGAACTGCCATCAGCCGACCGGGAACATCGCGTCGAGCTTCGCCGCGAGTTCAGGTGGGACCACGAGGTCGACCGCCTTGAGGTTGTCCTTCAACTGGTCCTTCGTGCGCGCCCCGACCAGCACCGAGGCCACGTGCGGGTTCTGCATGCAGAACGCGAGGGCGAGGTTCGACGCCGACATGCCGTGTTCTTCGGCCAACGTCTTGAACCGCTGTGCCAGCTCCAGGCGCTCCGGCGTCATGTACGGCTTCACCTGCTTGTTGACGCGATCGTCGGCAGCGCGCGAGTCCGCTGGCAGCGGCTGACCTGGCACGTACTTCCCGGACAACACGCCCTGCGCCATCGGCGAGAACACGATCTGGCCGAGTCCGAGTTGCGCGCTCTTCGGCGCGATCTCGCGCTCGATCGAACGATCGAACAGGTTGTACTCCGGCTGATTGCTGATCGGGGCATGGAGGCCGTGCTGCTCGCACAAATGCACGACATCGGCGATCTGCTGCGCCGTCCAACTCGACGTTCCCCAGTAGAGCACCTTGCCCTTCTGAACCAGGTGGTCCATCGCCCGCGCGGTCTCGAGCAACGGCGTCTCCGGGTCGAATCGATGGCACTGGTAGAGGTCGATGTAGTCGACTCCGAGTCGCTTCAGCGAAGCGTCGCAGGCCTCTAGAACGTGTTTGCGCGACAAGCCCTTGTCGTTGACGTCCTCACTCAGCGGGAAGAAGCACTTCGTCGCGAGCACGAGACAGTGCCGAGGAAGTTCTTTGATGGCCGCGCCGAGAGCGATCTCGGCGACCCCGATCACGACCTCCTTCTTCTTGCCGCGCTTGTAGACGTCGGCGGTGTCAAACAGGTTGACGCCGAGTTCGAAGGCCTTGCCGACCAGTGTCGAACTGAGGTCCTGCTCCAGCGTGTTGCCGAGAGTGAGCCACGACCCGAGGCCGGCGCAGCTGACCTTGAGACCGGAGTTGCCGAGATTGCGATACTTCATGAATGGGTGCTCGTTGAGGTGCTCATTGCCGCGGCAGGACTCGAACGACGACCTGCATGTCGTGGCGAGCGCCGGGTGCCAGCGTGATCGCATCGTCGCGAACCAACGCCTGCTCGACGCAGACCATCTTGTCCCACTCGGCAGCAGCGAGGTCGGACATCGAAGCCGCCTTCTCCTGCCCCGGATGCCAGACCAGCGTCGACCGCAGCCCGC
The DNA here is from genome assembly GCA_945871815.1 of Singulisphaera sp. GP187. Lineage (GTDB taxonomy): Bacteria > Planctomycetota > UBA1135 > UBA1135 > UBA2386 > SXPK01. Next base: position 4,994 of record CAMBXM010000201.1, on the reverse strand, counting down.
GCTTCGCGAGTTCGATGCGTCGCCCGAACACCGGATCGTCGACGACGACCGTGGCGTCGGTGCCGTGGAAGAACCGTTCCGACTCACCGGTGATGCGAACCGGTTCGTTCGGCTGCACGGTGCGCAGCGCGCCTTTCAGGTGATCGACGCACGCCGCTCCTTCGAGCCCGTGGATGCGGATCTGCGTCACGTCGCCGACCGCGATGTAGGTGTGCAGCGAGAACTCGAACGGATACGTCGTGGTACCGGTGTTCTCGACCGAGGCAGCGATGCGCAACTCGGTGCCCATCTCGGCCGACAGGCGCAGGCGGAAACCGTGGTCCCACTCCTTGCGCGTCTTGCTGCCGTCCTCGGTCTCGAGACAAACGCGGCCCGCGGCCAGGTCCGTCGCGGACTCGACCACCTTCCACTCTCGTCGCCGCACGACGCCGTGGGCCTTGCCCTTCCCCTGCGGATCCTCGCCGAACCACGGGAAGATCACCGGAATGCCGCCGCGGATGGGTTTACCCGCTTCGAAGCGGCTCGCGCTGCTGACGAACAAGACGTCGCGATCGTCTGGTCCGCGGAAGCGCAGGATCTGCGCGCCCTGCGTGCACACCTCGCCGCGCGGAAGGCGCAGGTACTGCAGTTCGTCCGTCATGTGTCAGTATGGTCCAGGGCCATGGTCAGTGCGGTCATAGAAGTCCGGATCGACGTCGAGCCCGAGACCAGGCTTGGTCGGCAGAACCAAGTTGCCCTTGCCATCGAGCACGGGGGGATTGCGGAGCATGGCAAAGCCGTGCGCAAAATCGCCGACCGGAGGATCGTGCAGCACCTCGACAAACGGGACATCGGGCGCCGCTGCGACTGCGTGCAGATGCGCGATCGTGCCGATGCCGCGCCCACCGTGGTGCGGCGCGATGCCGGTCCCGTGGTGTCGAGCCAGATCGAAGGCGCGCCTCAGGCCGGTGAGCCCGTCGACGACCATCGCATCGGGTTGCACGATGTCGTAGGCATGCTGGGCCAACAGCGGAACGAACTCCTGCAAGCGCAAGTTCTCGCCGCCGGCGATCGGGAGGTCGGTCTCGTCGCAGAGTCGCGCCAGTTCGTTCCAGGCATAGCGCGGTAGCGGTTCTTCGAGCCAACCGACACCGAGCTCGTGCAGCTCGTGCGCCGTCTGAAGAGCCCGCGCGTAGTCCCAGCGCACGCCCGGCTGCCACTCGCCCGGCGATTGCGCTTGGTTGGCATCGCACAGGATCGTGACGTCCGGTCCAACTGCCGCGCGCACGCGCGCAACTGCCTCGATGTCGCCACGAATCGTGTCAAAGTGCAACCGCAACTTGAGTGCGCGGAAACCCTGCTCCACCAGCGCTTCGGCGAGAAGTGCCCGTTCGCTCGGTGTCGACAACTGAACCAGGCTGGCGTAGACCGGCACGCGGTCGCGCTCACTGCCCCACAGTCGGTGCAAAGGCTGCCGAGCCACTTTGCCGCGTAGGTCCCACAGCGCGATGTCCACAGCCGCAGCGCCGCGCTGGTCGCGCATTGCATAGCGCATGCGCTCGAACAGACCCTCGACGTCGGCGGGGTCGGCGCCGAGAAGCAGCGGCCGAGCCACTTCCAACACGCGTCCCTTGGCCGCTGGACCGATGCCGAACAGCCCCTCGTCGGTGTGGATCTCCAGCAGCGATCCGCCGCCGCGCGCAAAGTGCATGCTGCCGCCTGGCTCCCAGGCCGGCTCGAGCGAACCCACGTCCTGCTTCAGACGCAGCGGGACGAGCCTGAGGTCGGTGATCTTCATCGCGCCACGCTGTCGTATCCGGATCGGCGCGACAGCGCGAGCGAACGCTTGCCGCGAACGCTCCGCGCCGTCACCATCGCTCAACATGACTCGAATCATTGCCGTTGCCGACGCCCAAAAGGCCGCTGCCGAGGGCTCCCCGTTTGATTGCGTCCTGCTTGTCGGCCACGACGTGAAGAACTCGGGCCTCAAGGCAATCGAGCGGACGGTGCTCGTTGCCGCCGCTGCCGATGCGAGTTTCGACAGCCGCATCGCGCTGTGGCCCGCCCCGGGCGCCGCCGGCTCGCGCTTGGTGTGCGCGCCCACGGGACCGCTGCAGCGCGACTATGACGACGTTCGCCGCTACGCCGACGCCGCCGCATCCGGCATGCGTCTCGCGCGGTCGGCCGGCGCCAAATCGGTACTGCTGGTGGTCCAGGGCGCACCGCAGGACCCGCGTTATGTCGCGGCTGCGTCGGTCGCGGCGCAGGCCGCAGTCGGCGCTCTATGGGAACCTCTCGAGGCCCGCGAAGCGCTCGGTGAGCTCCCACTGCTGCCGATCAAGCAGATCGGCGTCGCCGCCCTCGACGGCTCGTTCACCAAAGACGACGCCAGAACCACGGAAGCAATCGACGAGGGCGTCTTCTTGTGCAAAGACCTGTGCGGCACCGACCCCGAACGCATGGCACCCAAGCGCTTCGCCGATCACGTGCAGAAGGCCCTGCGCGGAACCGGCGTCAAGGTCACGGTGGTGCATACAGCGGCCATGTTGCAGAAGGAGTACCCACTGCTGTCGGCAGTGGCGCGCGCATCGATGCCCGTCGCGCGCCATCGACCATGCGTTGTCCGCCTCGAGTACGTCGGCGGCGGCAAGAAGAAGCGCACGCTGCTGTTCGCCGGCAAGGGCCTGACCTACGACACCGGCGGCGCCGACCTGAAGGTCGGCGGTCATATGGCGGGTATGTGTCGTGACAAGGGCGGCGCTGCGGCGGTGGCAGGACTGTTCCTCGCCGCCGCCCGCCTTCAGGTCGAAGGCGTGCACTTGATCGCCGAACTCGGCGTCGTGCGCAACAGCATCGGCAGCGACAGCTACGTCGCCGACGAGATCATCCTGAGTCACGGCGGCGCCCGCGTCCGTGTCGGCAACACCGATGCCGAAGGCCGCATGGTCCTCGCGGATCTGCTGTCGCATCTGCGCCTGCGCGCCAAGAAGGCAACCTCCCCGCACCTGTTCTCGGTCGCGACGTTGACGGGCCACGCGGTCCGCGCCGTAGGCCCTTACACGATCGCTCTCGACAACGGCCCCGCCCGCGCCGTGCGCGCAGCGGACACCCTGCAGGAACACGGCGAACGCTGCGGTGACCCGTTCGAGATCTCGCGCCTGCGCCGCGAGGACTGGGACTTCGTCGCACCGTCGAGCAAGGCCTGGGACGTGCTGCAGTGCAACAGCCTGCCAAGCTCCGGCACACCGCGCGGTCATCAGTTCCCGATGGCGTTCCTCTGCATTGCGAGCGGCCTCGCCGCGCACGGCACGGACAGCAAGGCGCCATTGCCGTACACGCACGTCGATATCGCCGGGTCAGCGGACGATGCCCAAGGACAGGCAACAGGGCGGCCAGTCGCCACGTTTGTGCGCGCGTTGGCTCTGGGGTGAGTTTCGCGCAACGTGATCGCGGCGACCGCAGGCAGCCAGGCACACACGCCCTTCCGCGCCCCGCGAGCGCGACGGGGCGTGCGAAACGCGACTGCGGCCGCGTGGCTTCGGCGGATCAAGGAGCGTGAGGTTCTAGTGCAGCGCCGGCGTAGCCGAGCCTGAACCGCAGCGGCACGCACCTCGTTCTCCTTGGCATCATCCTGAGCCGAGCCCCTCGGCCATCATCCTCGGAACGGCGCGCCCTCCGCTTCCTTGTCCTCTCGAGCCAGACGGCTCTTCGTGGAGGTGCTTCGTGAACTCTGTCTCGCCCCAACTCCGTACCGATCGCGGCGCCACGCCCATCGCGCATGATGCTCTCGACTTCGCTTCGCTGCTCGCCATCCAACTCGAACGCACGCCCTGGTTCGCGCTATCGATGCTCGCGCACGCAGTGGCGCTGCTGGCTCTGTGGCTTCTGCTGCCGAGTGAACCACCGACGGAAGACGAGCACTACGTCGCCTTTCTCGCTGCGCCGGAGTCGGCGATGCTGCCGCTCGAAGTGCCGCCCGAAGTGCTCCCGCTGATCGAGCCGCCGAGCCCCACCGAAGTACTGGATCCCGTCGAGATGTTGGTCGACGCGACGGACCCGACGAACGATGCAGCGGACACGACACTCGCCGTCGACAACCGGACCAGCGAACGGCAGAGTGCATTCGAGCACCACGTCGCGAGCAACACTCCAGTCGGCATTGGCGGCAATCCTGCAGGCCCCGGACCGGGCGAAGGACGGCGGGCGCGGCGGCGTGGCGGCAGTGTCCCTTCCACGCAGATCCAACGCGCACTCGAGTGGCTCGTCGCGCATCAGGATGACGACGGTCACTGGGACTGCGACGGGTTCATGAAGCACGATGTCGCGGGCGACCCATGCACAGGTCCCGGCAACGGCGTTCACGATGTCGGCGTGACGGGCCTCGCACTGCTCGCACTTCTCGGCGACGGCAGCACGCTCCGCAGCGGACCCCATCGAGAACCCGTGAAGAAGGGCGTGCAGTGGTTGTTGGCGCAACAGGAGGACGGCGGGCGCCTTGGCTCAGCGGTCGCGAACGACTCTGTCTACGACCACGCGATCGCGACGTATGCACTGGCCGAAGCCTGCGGTCTGTCGGAGTCGACGATCCTGCGGAAGCCGCTCGAGCGCGCGCTCGGCCACCTCGCCGCACATCGCAATCCCTACGGTGCTTGGCGCTATCAGCCACGGGACGGGGATTCGGACACGTCGGTCACGGGATGGTGCGTGCTTGCACTCGGCTCCGCCAAGAGCTTTGGCGTACCGGTCGACGAGAACGCCCTGAAGGCCGCGCTCGCGCATTTCGACTCGTGCACGGATGCCGCAGGACGCACCGGCTACACCAAAGCTGGCGAACGCAGCGCCCGACGGCCCGGCGATCACGCGGTTCGCTTTCCCCCGGAGCGCGGCGAAGCCATGACGGCGGTCTCGCTGTTCTGCCGCTACTTCCTCGGCCAAAACCGCGAGGAGCATCCGACCATGAAGCAGCAAGAGGCACTGCTGGTGGCCAACCCGCCGGTGTGGGACCTGAAGGCCGG
>CAMBXM010000200.1 GCA_945871815.1 Singulisphaera sp. GP187 | reverse complement strand
CGCAACGATGATCGTTCGCGGCGCGAGGCGCCGCGCGCCCCTACCCGACAGGTTCGCCCGCCGATGCCCAAGAAGCTGCAGCGCAAGCTCCCCGTTCCCAAAGCCACGACGGCCGTGACCATCAAGGATGGCGAGGGCCGTTCGCTGTCGCCGCGCGTGCGCGTCGGCGCTCGCTCGTTGGCGGAGTTCACCAACCAGTTGGCGGTGTTGCTCAATGCCGGCATCCCGGTGACGCGTTGTCTGCGCATCCTCGAGGGACAGTTGCCGCAGGGTCCGATGAAGCGGATCAGCAGGAGCCTGGTCGAAGACGTCGAGGCCGGCACGCCATTGTCCGAATCGATGGCCAAGTTCGGCAATACGTTCGACGCGCTCTACACCAACATGGTGCGGGCTGGCGAAGCGGGCGGCGTGCAGGAGGAGATCCTGAACCGCCTCGCGAGCTTCCTCGAGAAGAGTGAGTCGATCAAGGCGCGGGTGAAGGGCGCGCTGGCGTATCCGGCGATGATCTTCGTCATTGCGGCAGGCGTGCTGCTCTTCGTTTTCGCCTTCGTGATTCCGCGCTTCAAGAGCGTGTTCCAGTCCATTGGCGGCGGCGTCGCGAGTTTTCCGTGGGCGACCCAAGTCGTGATCGGCATTGGCGAGCACCTCGAAGTCTTCTGGTGGGTCTACATGTTGGCCGTGGTGCTCACTTGGTTCCTGCACAAGCTGCTGATGACCAAGGCCACTGGCTATCGCCGCGTCATGCACCGGCTCTCGCTGCGCATGCCGCTGTTCGGCCCCCTGGTGCACAAGAATCTGGTGGCCAGGTTCGCGCGTACTTTCGGCACCCTGATCCAGAGTGGCGTGCCGCACCTCGAGGCCCTCGACATCCTGCACGCGTCGTCCGCCAACATGCACATGCAGGATGCCGTGCAGGGCATTCACGACTCGATCCGTGAAGGCGCCGGCATTGCGATCCCTATGGGCGAGAGCCACATGTTCGACGACATCGTCGTCAACATGGTCGATGTCGGCGAGCAGACTGGCGAACTCGACCGGATGCTCGTCAAGATCGCCGACCGCTACGAGATCGAGGTCGATCGCACGGTCGAGACGACGTTCAAGGTCATCGAGCCGGTGATGCTGGTGGTGATGGCGGTGATCGTTGGGTTCATCGTGTTCGCACTGTTCACGCCGCTGCTGACGATGATGCAGTCGCTGAACCGAGGCCGGTAGAGTCGCATGTCGCTGGCCGTCCGCTTGCTCGCGGTGGTGCTGCTGTTGAACCTGCTCGTCGTCGGCGGCGTGCAGACCGCACTGTTCGCCCTGCAGCAGGAGTGGATCCGACGGCAGCAGGGCGAGAACCTCGCGGCGGCGCTCGTGCCCTACCTCCTCGATGTCTACTCGGCGGAGCGCTTGGGTGACGATACGCAAGCGCGGGCTCTGGTTCAGAGTCCGCTTATTCGCGAGTACTTCGAGGACGTGGTGGTCACGTCCGGGCGCCCGCCATTATCCGGCCTCGTCTACCTCAACCCTCGTGGGGCGGTCCATCGCGATCCTGATCGCTTTGCACTCGCCGACGTGCTGGACGGAATGCAGCGAGCCCGCGCGCACTATGGCCTCGTGCAAGTTGCCGGCGGCTACTGTGCAGCTGTTCGTACGGAGGAACGGGTCGCCGGCTACCTCTGGTTCGTGCCGCGTCTCGACATCGAGTCGCCGTCGGTGCCGTGGTGGTTCTTGCTCGCGACCGCACTCGGCAGCTCGCTGCTGTTTGGCCTCGTCCTCTACCCGATCGTCGTGCGGACCATTGGCCGACCATTGCAACGCATCGGTGTCGCTGCCGAACGAGTTGGCGCCGGTTCCTACGAAGTCCGGCTGCCGACGTTTGTGGGGGCGCCAGAACTTGCTGCGCTCGTGCAGTCGTTCAATGCGATGGCCGCCAAGGTGCAGGACAACACGGCGCACCTCGAGGCTGCAGTTCGCAGCGCGGTCGAAGAGGCCAAGCGCACGGAGCGGGCACTGGTGCAGAGTTCTCGCCTTGCAACCGTCGGCACACTTGCCGCGGGAATTGCGCACGAGATCAACAATCCGATCGGTGGAATGCAAAACGCGGTCGTGCGATTGCTCGCCGATCAGAAGCTCACCGACAAGCAGGTGCAGTACCTCCAGTTGTTGCAGGACGGCCTGCAGCGCGTGGCGCGGACCGCGCGCAAGGTGCTCGACTTCTCGCCCAAGCAGGTTGCTGCCCGACCGTTCTTTCTGCGCGGGTGCATCGAAGGCGCGCGGTCGCTGTGTGACCACCGAATGCAACGGCTTGGCGTCGTGATGCGAGTCGATGGCGTCTTGGAGCTCCCGGAAGCGATCGGCGACCCGCATGAGATTCAGCAGGTCGTGTTGAACCTGTTCTTGAACTCGCTCGATGCGTTCGAGGAGCGGGGTCGCGCAGGAACGATCGCCGTCCGCGGCGCCGTGGAAGGGGAAATGGTGAGGCTCGACATCGTCGACGACGGTCCCGGCATGGACCCGGCGGACCTCGGCCGCGTCATGGATCCGTTCTTCACGCGGAAGGAGCGACCAGATGCCAGCGGTCTCGGCATGTTCATCAGTTACTCGATTGTGCGAAACCACGGCGGCACCATGGTGGTCGATAGCAGCCTCGGGCGCGGGTTCACGGTCGTGATGCACCTGCCGCGCGCCCAGAAACCCTGAAGGATGGTAGGTGGGCCGGCACCGGGCCTTGAGCATGCCGTCGGCGTGGGGCATGCTGCAGGCCTCGCCGCGGCAATGCCGCAAGTAGTTCCCGCATGAAGCACTGGCAGAACACTTTGGTCCTTGGCCTCCTGATGGGTGGCAGCTTTCTCGTAGGGCAGTTGCTGCGGCCCACCACGCTTTCCGCGCAGGGGCGCGGCCCCACCAACCCTCCGCCGGTGGAGCCGGTGACGCCGCCGCCGAGCGCCACCGCACCGATCGTCTACCCAGACGACAGCGGCCAAGCCTCCAGCAACAACGGTTTCTTGGCGGTCACGGGTAGCTACGGGGTTGGCACCTCGGTGCTCTATCTGATCGACACGGTCAACCGTCAAATGGCCGTCTACGAAGGGCGCGGCGGCAGTGCCGAGCAGCGCCGCCTTGTGCTCGTCGGTGCGCGCAAACTCGACCTCGACCTGATGCTCGAGGGCTACAACGACCGCAGCGAGTACGACTACCGCAAGCTGCGGGCTGTGTTCGACAACCGCGGTGCCAGGGACCCTGACGTGACGACCGGGCTTGAAACCGGCACCGGGCCAAAGAAGTAGGGCTCGACGCGGCGCCGATCGGCGGTAGACTTCGAAGATCTCGCTGCTGGCCCAACCCGATGGCTGGCAACACGTACCCTCTGTAGACCCCTCCCAATCCAAGGAACCCAGCCGTGTCCGAGAAAGACGATTTCATTTCCTTTGAGAAGGCCCTGCGCGACCTCAAGCTGCGTAGCGAAGAGCTGCGCAAGTTGGTCTCCGAGGGCGAGATCCGCGCGTTCCGCGACGGCCCGGACTCGATGAGGTTCCGTCGTGCAGATGTCGAGACGCTGCTGTCGAAGAGCAAGGGCGAAGAGGAGCTGACGTTTGCCGATTCGCTGGAAGACGACACCGGCATGGTGACGGAGCAATTGTCCAGCGAGGACACGCTGCTGGCCGAGTCGGCGGATGTCGACGACGAGCCGCGTGCGCAGAAGCGCGTTGCCCGTTCCCCGTCAGCCCGCGTTCCTGCGATGGCCGGCGCGGCGAATGAGAAGGAGCCGGGCTGGGTCACCGCGGTCGGGATCCTCGGCTGCTTGGTCATGATCTGGGGCTTCTTCCTCACGCGTTCGATCGCGCAGGAAGTGGATCCGGCCGGAAGCGGCCACACGTCGGTCTTCGCCGAAAAGAAGAACGGCTGATCGCGGCGGTCGCGGCTGCGACCTTCGCACTCGAGCGGCGCGCGGGCCCTTGGTCCGCGCGTTTGCATGTACAGGTCCCTAGTTGAGCCCGTCGCTACTGCCCTCGCTGTGGCAATCGCCGTGCGTCGTTGCTAGTTTGCGTCCTGCGCTCGCCGCCACCGGTCGGCTGCTGAGTGGCACGCGGATGAGAACGATTACCACGGCCCCGGAGGGGACCATGCTGACGATGAGAAGCACCTTGGCACTTGCAGCGATGTTCACGATGGCCGCCTGCGTCAGCCCGGAGGAGCACCGGCGCGCGCTGGGCGCCAACCAGGCACTGAAAGCCGAGATCGCGTCGCTCACGGCGGCGCAGCATGCCATCAGTCTTGAGAATGAGCGGTTGCGTGGCGAGCTCGATCGGCTCGGCAAGCAGGCCGCTGATGCCGACTGGATTCGCGAGCAGAAGGACAAGCTCGACAAACTGCTCAGCCAGTACCAGAGTGGCGGTACGGGTGCCGTTGATGGTGTGGAGCTCGTGCGCACCAGCGAGGGCCTCGCGTTCCGCGTTCTTGGCGGGGTGCTGTTTGCTCCCGGTCGCATCGAGATCAGCGAGCAAGGCAAGCAGACGCTTGGCAAGCTGATCGCAACCCTGAAGCAAGAGGGCAAGCGCGTTCGCGTCGATGGCCACACGGATGACACGCCGATCAAGAACAGTCGGTGGGGCACAAACCTGCGCCTCTCGGCCGAGCGCGCCTTGGCAGTCGCGGACTTCTTGGTCCAGAGCGGCTTCGCTGCCGACCAGGTCGGCGTCGGTGGCTACGGCGAGTACCGCCCGACTATCACGGGCAGCACCGAAGACGCACGCCAGCAGAACCGCAGGGTCGAGATTCTGATGCTCGACAGGTGAACCAAGGTGCCGCGCTCTACTCCTCTGGAAGCGCCGCTGCGCGCCGACGGCTGGTGGGAGCGGCGCGGACTGGTTCGTCACGGGCAGCACCAGGCCGCAGGACTCGTCCTGATGCTTGGTGTTGTCGTGCTGTCGTCATGCAGCGGCGATCGTTCGCCGGAGTCGCTGAAGCGTCGCGGACCCTTCGGCTCCCTGCGTGATTTGGTCCTGTTCGAACGCGGGTCGGAGCAAGGCGGATCGTTCTTTCTCGATCGCTTCGAGGTGACGCGCAGCGATTTCGCCGAGTTCGCACGGAACTCGCGCGGTCCAACGACTGGCGCCAACTCGTCCGTCGTCGGCGGCGAGTTGGCGGCGCATCCAGCCACCCGCGTCGATTTGCGCACCGCGCGAGCATTCGCGGCTTGGCGCCATTGTCGGCTGCCGCGAGCAGATGAGTGGTGGTTTGCCTGTACCACGGATGGTCGCGATGCCTATCCGTGGGGATCGCGGCCGGATGCCTCGCGCGCCAACACCAGCGATCTAGGCGTGTTTGCGCCGCTGCCAGTAGGGACCTTCGAGTCCGGGCGCGCGCAACAGGGGCCCTACGATCTGATCGGCAACGTCGCGGAGTGGACCGAGTCCGTGCCCGTGTCGTGGTTCTACATCGACCACCGCGAACCCGTACCGGCGATGACTCTCGCGTACGATGCGGTCGCGCAGTCGCCAGGACTCTCTCTGTGGGCGCCAGTGCCGTTGGTGTTCCCGTCGTTGTTCCTCGTCGTCGCTGCCGGCGACCGGGCGCCGCGCGAAGTCACCGGTGCGCACTTCGCGAGTGCGCGCGATGATGGTTCCGATTTTCGCTCGCCGACGGACTTCGGGGACACGCTCGGCTTTCGCCTGTGCACGACGCCACGCGAGTTGATCGAGGCGATCGGTGATGAGTTGCTGCGGTTCGAGGATGGCGACCTGCTGCAGTGGGAGCGATTCTGTGGTCGGCCAGGCCATGGCTCGGTGCTCGCGAGGGCGCTGCCCGCGTGCGCCATCTCGGCGCGGGCACGCTCGCGATGGCAGGAACGCCTGCCGTGACCGACTCGGCGCGCGATTCCTTCGCCAACTACCGCGAGCGCCTCGACGCGCTTGGCTTCCGCCCCAGTAGCACGCGTGGCCAGAACTTCCTGCTCGACCCCACTCTGCACCGTGTGATTGCAGGCGCTGCCGAGAGCTCCGACCGCGATGTCGTGCTGGAGATCGGCGTTGGGCTCGGCTTTCTCACCCGCGAGCTGGCGCTGGTCGCAGGCTTTGTGCTCGGCGTCGAAATCGACTCGCGTTTGCATGCCGTGGCTAGCGAGGACCTCGCCTCTTTTCGCAACGTCGAGATCGTGCTTGCCGACGCACTCAGCGGCCCCGGCGGCAGCTTGCCCGAGGTCGTGCGGACACGCCTCGACCAAGCTCTGACCGATCGCGAGGAGTTTCTAGTCGTCGGCAACTTGCCCTACGCCGCCTCCGGGCCTCTCCTGGCTGAGCTGTTTTGCCTGCCGCGCCTTCCCGATCGGATCGTCGTCCTGGTCCAGCGAGAACTCGGCGACCGCCTGGCGGCGAAGGCCGGGAGTGAGGATTACGGTGGCCTCTCGGCCTTGCTGCAGTCTGCCTATGCGGTCGAACGCCTGCGGACCGTGGGGGCGGAGGTGTTCCGGCCTCGACCCAAGGTAGCTTCCGCGATCGTGCGCTTGCGGCGCCGCGCCGACACCGACCGGTTCCAGCCGGCCGACCGGCGGGCCCTCCAGCAGTTCGTTCGCGTGCTCTTTGGCAAGCGGCGGAAGGTCCTGCGCACCACGGTGACTGAGGCGGCGGCGGCGATTGGGAGTGGGTTTCCAGACCTGCCAGAGTCGTTCCTGCAGCGGCGGGCCGAAACGTTGGCCCCCGACGAAATGGTGGAGCTGTTTCACGCCGTCCGCGCCGCCGGGCCCGCATGACCTTGACAGAGCCCGGATGGGGGCTAGAACTTCGCGCCTTCCCGCTGCGTTCGCGTCCCCCGGTACTCCATCCATCGGTCCGGGCCCACAGGTCAATCGGTTTGCGCACCGCTCCAAGTGAGCGAGCCACCACGACTCTTCGGGCTTCTCCGGCCAACCTGGGCGTCAGAGCAGTAGGGGTGGTTTGAGTATCGATTCGGGACGTGAGGTCTCGGAATGGGATACCCTTCGATTGGTGACGGTGCTACCGGCGCTTTCGTAGCGCCGTGTTTGCGGTCACCGATCTTCCCCCTAGCGACCGATGGACCGATTCGACGAAGCAAAGCTGCGGATCAAGGAGGCCACTGACCTGGTCGCCTTGGTGGAGGGCTACCTGCCGCTGAAGCCGCGAGGCCGGCTGCTGCAGGCGCTTTGTCCGTTCCATCAGGAGAAGT
>CAMBXM010000199.1 GCA_945871815.1 Singulisphaera sp. GP187 | reverse complement strand
CGTTCGCCGCGACTGGGCCGTCGTTCATGGTCCGAACGGTTCGAGTGGTAGTGGTGCGACGCTCTCGATCGAGGGCAGCAATGCCGGCCGCGCGCTGGTGCTGGAGGACAAGGCCGGCCTCGTCGAATGCGTGTGGGTGCGTGACGTGCGTTAGCAGCCACTCCGCCGGGCGCGGTCTTCTGGGAAGCGCCATCTGCGACACCCGAGAGCGGCTGGCGAGGACCGCCGCCAATCGCTCGAGTCGGCGGTGTGCTGTTTGGTCGCGCCTTTCGCCGCGTCCACTTTGGGCGTTGGCTCCGCGTCAGTTGGCTGCTCACCCCGTGGCGGAGGCCGGTCACCCCGTGGCGGAAGCCGGTCACCCCGTGGCGGGAGCCGGTAGATGCGGCCGGCCGTGGTGACGGGCTTGCCTGCAGCGGTGCTGCGTTGTTCTCTGTGGGACCCTCTCTGGTTCGGCGCGTCGCAGAGGCGCGCTTGCACTTCATGACCCGTCGTCCCAACAAGCCCGAGCGTCCTTCCCGTCTGACCAAGGCCAAGAACGAGCCCAACGGTGATGAGTTGCCGATGCTCGAGCCGATCGACGACGGGATGGAGGCGTTGCCTTCGCTAGAACCCCTCGAGTCGCTCGAGTCTGAGCCGGTGTTTCCCGTCAAGGTCGCATGCGCGAGCAGCGACGAAGCCGGCTTCGACACCGCAATCGCGATCGAAGTGCCGGACCTCGACAAGAAGCTGATGGTGGAGGCCGTGGCCGCGCCGCTCCAGTACAGCCTCGCGAATGGCAAGGCCAACGTGCGGCACCATCGCGTGCTGGTGCGTTTTGCTGGCGACGCGATCATTGGCAGCGCCGTCAAAGAGCGCTGTGGTCAGATCCTCGACGTGGCCAAGGCCCGAAAGGTGGTGGTGCGCCGCGGCTACGGCGATGAAGTCCTGTTCGAGCGCGACGCGCCGCGCGCGACCGTCGCAGTCCGTCGCGACGGACTTACCACATCGGTCGAGGTCGACACCGGCGAGCTCGAGAGCGACGACCTCTCGATGGCTCTTCAGGGCGACTTGGTGCAGCTGACCAAAGAAGTGAAGGGCCAGAAGGTGCAGTTCACGTTCCGCGGCGGCGCGAAGCCCGGCCAGGATCTGCGCAACCTGATCGCGCAGATGACGCGCGACGCCGGTGCCCTGAGGGCGGCGCTGGGGCAGCGCGTGCTGTTCGACCGCGAGCTCGAGGATCGCGTCAAGCTCGAGGCGAAGGGTGACGTTGCGACCGTGCACGTGACGCCCAGTGCTGTCGACGCCGAGACCGAGGAGTCGCTTGCGATGAAGCTGTCGGCGCTCGGGGACCAACTGCGCGGCAAGGTCGTCCGGGTGTCCTTTGCCTTGGCGCCGAGTGAAGGCGTGCGCAGTTCGACGCTGCGCTATTGCACTGCCGGGGCGCCGCAGCGGGTCGAAATCCTGCGCGGTAGCGGCGTCGAGGTGGTGTGGCCATCGCTGCTAACCGTGGAGGACCGCGGCGCCGAGACGGTGCTCCAGGTCGTGCAGAACGGCCGCGATCGAGCCGCGATGTTGGCGGTGTTCACGGCGGAGTGTCGCGACTACGCCCCGGTCATTGCCAACAAGAAGGTCCTGGTTGCTTGGCCTCTGGGAATGGTCGTGGACGAAGCGATCGAATCGGCATGCCTGCAGCCGCTGGTCGCCCAAGGTGCCACCGCCGTCGCCAGTCTGGTTGCCGGCGAGCGCGAGGTGTTTCATCCGGCCGCTGTGTCGGCCTCAGCCGATGGCGCGACCCAGGTCGTTTGCGTCAACACCGAGAGCGGCAAGCCGGCAGAGTTGCAGCGCGCATTCGAGCGTTGGTTGCGGCGACACGGGCCGAGCTTGCACAACGCGACGGCGCGGTTGTCCTTCCAAGGCGAGGTGCCTCCCTCGCGTTCGCTGGTTCGCGCGCTCGTCGAGCAATTGACGAAGGCGCAGCCAAGTCGTCTCGAGTTGGCCGACGGCAGTCGCCGCGACGTGGTCCTTCCCTTGCTCTTGAACGTCGCGGGTGATGCCCAGAGTGGTTGGTGTCTCCGAATGGAGCCAGCCGGTCGCGACGATGCGCAGGTGCAGCAGGCGATCGTGCGCGAGCTTGCCAATCTCACCGACCTCGGTGGTGCTGCTGTCACGGTTCTGCCATCAGCATTGCAGGACGCGTTGATTCACGAGTTGGTGAAGCTCGCGGTGGGTTCTGTCGTGGTTGGTGGTGCCAACCCAGTTCAGGTCTATCCGGGGCTGCTGATGCCGTTGCGCCAGAAGGGCGGCCTCGGACTGCTGGCGCAGCCGACCGGCGATGCGGCCCTCTCGGTGCGCATGATCGAGCGCGAGTTGCCGCTGATCGAGAAGCGCGACGGCCCGATCGCGGGACAGATCGTCGAAGTTGCTTGGGCAGGTGCCGGGGCGGCAACAGAACCGTTTGCGACGCTGCTGCGGGCGCTGATTGCGCGCGGCGCGAAGCAGGTGTTCCTTCGCGACGGCCAAGACCACAGTTCCGGGCGCCGGACGCAAGTGCATCCGGAGATCGTCCCGGAGTTCGTGACCGTGCTGGGCCGCAAGGACGACGCCGTGCCGCCGCTGTTGATGCTGGGTATCGGCCTCGACGACGCTGCGGGCCACGAGGAGCGCCTACTGCAAGCCCTCGAGGGCCGCAGCGAGTTGCTCGTTGGCCGTCGCGTGCTCCTCGTGGGGCGGCGCGAAGGCGTGGATGTCCCGTTCGTCGGCGACGGGAAGCTCGTTCTGTCCGTGCGAGACAGGATCGCAGCCGCGGCGGCGGCGACATTGGTGTTTGCGGGCAAGGACCGAAGTGGTCGCAGCTACTTCACGGTCGCGCAAAGCACCATCGCGGGGCTCGCGGTGGGCGCATCGTTTGCCGATCCCCGACCGCGTTGACCGGTGAGCCCGCGCGGGGCGTTGCCCGAGGAAGCCCGCGACCCCGTTGCTCGAGATGGCTCGGTGCGGCGGGCTCAAGGGTGGTGGTGTGCTTGCCCGACACGGGCTCGGTCGGGCGCACTGTGCCGTTCTGCGTGCACGGCGGCATGCAGAACGCCACCTCGCCCGCACCTCCCGCTCTCGGGGTGATCCGCAGAAGACCCCGACCGGAACTCGTCACCGAGGAGCGGCTAGCGGAGCCCGCGCAGCGCGTTGGCGTAGCCGGAATAGAACGACAGGATCGCGGTTGCGGCGGTGAGGACGCCGAGGGCGTAGGCGGCGGCTCCGATCGCTTTGGCAAGCGCCGTGGTCTTGCGTTTGGTGGTGTCGCGCCGGCGCTGGATCGCGCGCTGCAGCGCCTCCTCGAGCGTTCCGCTGTGCTCGCCCAAGGCTAGCAAGGTCAGCGTCTCGGCGTCGACTGCGAGCGTTTGCAGGAGGGACTCGTGGAGCCCGCGGCCTTGCTGTAGCAGCGCGTCGGCGAGCTGCAGCCGGTCGCGCACGGCGCCCACGCCGCTGGCGCTGACCGCGCGCGGGTTGGCTTGCAGCAGCGGCACCCCCGAGGCATAGAGGCTATGGAGCACTTCGAGGTAGGGGAGCTCGCCGAGTTCGCGGATCAGCGGACCGATCAGCGGCAATGACAGCGCGCGGGGGCTGCCGTTGGCGATCGCATGTCGGAGCCACAGGGTGAATGCCGCGATCGTGGCCACTACCGCACCCACGACCCATGGCAGCCAGTGAGCCCCGAGTTTGGCAGCGATCAAGGAGACCAGGGTTGCGAGAAATAGCAGCAGGGCCGGATACCGAAGCGAGGCGATCACCGTCCGGGCGAACTCCGCCTGCTGTTCGCGCTGGTCCGCAAGTCGAAGCAAGGCGGCCGGCGATCGGCCTGTCTGCCACGAGGCGACCAAGACCGTTTCCTCGATGGCGTCGAGCTTCACGCCGCGACGAGGCAGCAGTTGCACCAACTGCCGATCGCCATCGTGCGGGTCCCCGCCGTAGCTGGGCGGGGGGAGACCGGCATCGATCGCCGACGCGAGATCGCGCATCGCCAGGGCCGCGCGTTCGTCGCGCTTGGGTTGGAGTCGGAACAACATCGTGGGGTTTGGTGTGCGGGGGTTTTCCGACGTACGCCAGGCTGTGGTATTGCCGTGAACATGACAACGCAACCGCCACACGATCCGATTGCAGCCGCCGGTGCTCAGTCACCGCCCGATGCCGATGAGGCGATGGTACGGATCGGGGCCGTGTCGGCGCGGTTGCTTGCAGGCGCGGTGAGCAAGCGCACGATGGAGGCGCTACAGCGGACCGTGCACGCAAGCCCAAACGAGTACCCTTGGCAGGTGGTGAACCAAGTGGTGCTGGCCGAGCCTTGCGATGCGCAGGATCTGGCGCAGCGAGCCCTGCGGGCCCAGCGCGATTGGGTGCTGCGCGGCGGTCGGGAGAACCCGGGGAAACCTCTTGGGCTCAAGGCGAAGACCGTCGTGGCCAAGCTCGTGGCGCAGGCCCTTTTCCTCTCCCTCTTCACCGCGACCGTTCTGCTCTTGCTTCTGCTGGTGAAGCACAAATGGCCGGAGCTGACCATCTACGCTGCCCTCGACTGGTGCTATTCCGTCTTCCCGAACCTTGTCCCCAAGTAGGGGAAAGATTTGATGGGAGAGTGTTGAAATCTCCTGCGGTGTAGGCATACTCACCAGCCTGGATTGCGCGTGACGCCGGCTAGCCTGGTTGACGCTGCGCGCGAGCCGGGTGGGTTGCAGCGCAAGCTGCGACCTGCGAAACGCTCTATGTCAAAGACTGGCCTTTCTGACCAAAAGGCCAGGTCGGTAGCCGAGGTTCGCTTCGGTGGCCGATCTAGCAGACACAAGAAGGGTTGAGGCTGTGTGGTGGAGACCAGTATCCCCCTCCCTAACCGCCCTCTCCATCGCGTAGCCTCGCCCGCATTCACGGGCCTCAGTTCTGACCGGCTGAGGCCCGACTTTTTTTCTGCGGCCCTTCACGGTTAAGGTCCGGCGACCGCTGTCGAAGCGGCTGCGAATTCATGACTACACCAGGCTTTCGAAAGGGTCGGTCTTCGGGCGGTCGGGGGCCGGCGGCGCGCGACGGCGGCGAAGGCTTCGTCAGCAGTTCGCTCTTCAGTCAGGCGCAGATCCTGCACTTGATGAAGACTGAGTTCGCCCGCTCTCGGCGCCATGGCTTTCCGCTCGGCTGCATGTTGCTCCAGGTCGATCGGGTCACCCAGCTGATCGATCTCTACGGTGCGGACCTGCGTCAGACCCTGCGCCAGACCCTGAGCCAGATGGTGCGCGAGAAGACGCGCGGTGCCGACCTGATGGGCCTCATCAACGAGGACCGCTACATGTTGGTTCTGCCCCACACCGCGTTGGAGCCCACGCGGGTTGTGGCCGACCGCCTGCACACGTTGTTCCGCGAGTACGAGGTGTCCGTCGATGGTCGCGCACTCGATCTGACCGTCAGCGTCGGCTTGTCGGCGACCGGCCAGAGCGAGGCGATGTTCTTCGATACGTTGGTTGGTCAAGCCGAGGCGGCGCTCGACTTCGCGATCGAGCGCGGCGGCAATCGCATTGCCTCGTTCGGCGAAACCCAACTGCTAGGCAACGACCCAACGCGCGAGCCCGGTTCCTGATCCATGGGCGAGCGACCGTCGATGCGCGTGCTGCTAGTCGAGGACGAGATCTCGATCGCCGTCACCCTCCGTGATGATCTCGAGGAGGCTGGCCACTTGGTCGAGCACACCGCCGATGGCCAGCAGGCGATCGACATCCTGCAGCAGCAAGCCTTCGATTGCGTGATCACCGACGTTCGGCTGCCAAGCAAGGACGGGTTGCAGGTCCTACAGGCGGCAAAGCGCGCGCGCCCAGACACCGAAGTGCTGATGATGACGGGCTATGCCACTGTCGAACAGGCGGTGGAAGCGATGCGACTTGGCGCCGACGACTACATCCAGAAGCCTTTCCTCAACGCGCACGTGCTCGATCGGCTCGCGCGCATCGGTCGCGTGCGTGCGTTGATCCAGGAGAACGCGCTGCTGCGCCAGGAGCTCGATGGCGGTCGGGGCAGCTTGCCCGGCGTGATTGGCAACAGTCGCGCGATGGACACGGTGATCAAGACTGTCCGCACGGTCGCGCAGAACGATGCCTCCGTCCTGATCGAGGGCGAGTCGGGTACTGGCAAGGAGCGGATCGCCCGCGCAATCCACACGTTGTCTCACCGCAAGGACAAGCCGTTCGTAGCGCTTTCCTGCGGGGCGCTGCCTGACACCCTTCTGGAGACCGAGTTGTTCGGCCACGAGAAGGGTGCATTCACGGATGCGCAGAAGTTGCGGCGCGGCCGCTTCGAGATCGCATCCGGTGGCACGATCTTCCTCGACGACATCGACGACATGCCGCTGTCGGTCCAGGTCAAGCTGCTGCGGGTGCTGCAAGAGCGCGAGTTCGAGCGCGTCGGCGGTGAGCAGCTGATCAAGGTCGACATCCGCGTCGTCTCTGCGACCAAAGTGCCACTGATGGACCTGGTCCGGCAGCAGCGCTTCCGCGAAGACCTCTTCTATCGACTCAACGTCGTACCGGTGCGCTTGCCGCCGCTGCGTGAGCGCGACGGCGACGTGGCGCTCCTCGCGCAGCATTTCGTCGAGAAGCTCGGTGCTGGCCGGCACTACACCATCAAGACGGATGTGCTCGAGTCGATGCTGGGCTACAGCTGGCCAGGCAACGTGCGCGAGCTCGAAAACCACGTCGCCCAGGCGATTGCCATGGCCGGGGGCGCCACCGTGTTGAAGCGCGAGCACTTGCTCCCGGTCGACAAGACCCGCCGCGCGGCGCTCGAACCGCCGACCCAGCTGCAGTCCTTGCGCGAGATCATGGTGAACGCCGAGCGGGAGCACCTGAAAGTCGTGCTCAAGGCAGTGGGCGGCCATCGGACCAAGGCTGCATCCGTCCTCGGCATCAGTCGCAAAGTCCTGTGGGAGAAGCTGCGCGACTACGGCATCGAATGAGCCGCCAGTTGCATGCCGCGCTGCGGTGGCTTTCGGTGCTCGCCGCGACGTCGTTGTCGTTGGCGCAGGATCCAGCGCCCGCGCCGCCGGTCGCGGTCCCGTTCGAGACCATCTTGTGGGTGCCAGCGGAACGCGCGCGCGAGGCCGCGCACTTGGCGGCGGTGCACCAAGCTGGGTTCTCGGCGATCAATCTGGGCCCCGAGGGCGACGCCGGCCTGCTTTTGGCAAGCGGCCTTGGGTT
>CAMBXM010000198.1 GCA_945871815.1 Singulisphaera sp. GP187 | reverse complement strand
CCGATGTAGTTGTGGCTCAGCTGCGAGGCCTCTTCCATCGACAGCTCCAGCACCTTCTTCGCCCGTGGCGTGAAGGGCAGCTGCCCCATGGTGACCATGGAAGGGCCCGTCTTGACGATCTTCTCGACCTCGTGACGGATCTTTTCGAGGTCGATGTTCATGTTCTTCAGGACGTTGGCGGCGACTCCGCTGCCTTCCTGCACGAGTCCGAGGAGGATGTGCTCGGTGCCAATGTACTCGTGGTTGAACTTCATCGCCTCCTGGCGAGCGAAGCTCATGACCTTCTTGGCGCGGTCCGTGAAGCGATCGAACATCTTGGTGTGACTCCGGGCTCGCGAAATCGGGGACGTTGTCTAGTCCTTGATCGGCGGCTGCCGCAGTTGGATTTACGTAAGTTCAGGATCCTTGCTGCGACCGTGAGTTCGACTCCGTCGAACGAGGGTCTTCAGTAGGACAGCGCGGATCTTAAGCCGCGCCATGGTGCCGTAGAAACCCGCATTTTTGTCCACTTCTTCGAAGCCGGGCCAAGAGCCGGTTGGCGGCGTCGCGGGAAACGCCGGATTTCGCGCGCCGGCCTCAGGGTTCACAGCCGAGGACTTCGCGCAACAGCTTGGCGCGGCGCTGGTCGCGTTCCTCTGGATCGAGGCGTTCTTGCGTGAAACGCTGCAGGTGTGCTGGTTGCGACAGCAGCAGTGCCTTGTTCAGGGACGGAATGTCGAAGCCATCGACAAGGCCGTGGTGGACTCCGAAGCGAAGTGCGGAGAGGCAGCCGAGTGCCTCCTCGCTGCTGAGGATCTGGGCGCGCTCCAGCGTGCCCAGGGCGCGGTGCACCCGATCGAGCGTGCGCGGCCGCGAACTGCCGCGCAACAGCGCATCGCGCACCTCGCGTTCCCACTGGACGATGCGCGACACGGCTAGCTGCACATCGGACTGCAGTTGCTGCTCCGTGCGGCCGAGCGTGACCTGGTTGCTGACTTGGTAGAAGTCACCGAGCGCCTTGCTGCCCTCGCCATAGAGGCCGCGGACCGCGAGATGGATCTTTTGCGCCGTGTTGGTGGCCTTCAAGATCTCATCGGCCCAGACCAGCCCAGGCAGGTGCAGCATCACCGATAGGCGCATGCCCGTGCCGGTGTTTGTCGGGCACGAAGTCAGAAAGCCGAATTCTTCGCTCCAGGCGAGCGGCAGCCGCTGCATCAGGGCTTCGTCGAAGGCCTCAGCGCGTTTCCAGGCCGCTTCGGTGGAGAGGCCGCTCTGGAAGACCTGCATGCGGAGGTGGTCCTCCTCGTTGACCATCAGGGCCACGCTCTCGTCTTGGTTGATCGCGACGCTGCGCGCTTTCTTGCTGTTGGCAAGATCCCGGCTGATGAGGTGCCGTTCGACCAACACCGTGCGTTCGAGTTCTTCCAGGTTCTGAAGTTCGACGACGACGAGGTTCTCCGGGAGCCCTGGCTGTTGGAGCCGCTGCACGATGAAGTCCGTGAGCTCGCGCGCCTGATTGGGCTCCTGTACCGGAGCAAAATGGAAGCCGTCGAGGTTGCGGGCGAGACGCACCCGCGTGCAGATGGCGATCTCGGCGTCGGCGCCCGAGCCCTTCAGCCATTCCCCGGTGTGGAACTCGGGTGGCGGTTCCCCGCGGCGCTTCTTGCTCACGATTCGGAACTCCCCGAGCCCTTCTCGGCCTGCCGCAGTTCGTCGCGGAGTTGTGCAGCGGCTTCGTAGTGTTCGCCGCGAACAGCGTCGTCGAGGCGCTTGCGCAGATCGACGAGATCCTGGACCGGGGCCCCGGTGACAGGCTGCGTGCCGCCCGGCAACCGACCGCGGTGCTGGCTCGACTCGTGGACGCGCCGCAGCAGCGGTACCAGATCGTCGCGGAAACTCTCATAGCAGCGGGGGCAACCGAGTCGGCCCGTGTTCTTGAACTGCTGCATGGTGAGGCCGCAACCTGGACACGCAGGGTCGCGGCGACCACGCGCTGTCTTGCTCTGGACGGCGCCAAGTAGGTCCTCGAGCAACTCGGGCGACATTTTGACGGGGCCGGCTTTGGGTTGCACCACACCGAGGTTCTCGGCGCATGGTGAGCAAAGATGCTGCTGCGACGAAACGCTCCCGCCGTTCAGGTCCATGAGGACGATGGTGGCGGGGGCCTTCTGGCAAATGGAGCAGAACTGCATCGGCCGCGCGATCATAGGTCGCGGCGCTCGCGCGAGCCAGAAGTGGGAGAGTTGCTCGCCGGCAGGAGGCGGTTCAGCCTTCACTGGCGCGGTCGTGCTCGCGCGGCGCCGCGCTCGTCGTGGTGCCGGAAAGGCGCGGCGGCATCCCCGCGGTGCGCAGCGGCAACCCCGCCAGCTGCAGTTGTCTCTTGGCCGCGACCCAGGCGTGGAACTCCAGCGCGCGAGCGCGGAAGTTCGGGTACTGATCGAACGAGGCAAAGCCGGGGCTGAACAGCAGAGCCGAACCTGGCTCGCAGGCGGCAAAGGCGGCGTCGAGAGCCGCCGGCAGCCGTTCGTGAGCGGTGGTTTCGACCGGTCGGGCCAAGGCCGATAGCTGCTCGCACAAGGGTGCCGCCGCCGTGCCGAACACGTGCGCTGAGGCGATGTAGGGCGCGGCTTCGCGCGCGACGAGCCCGTAGTCGCCGTCTTTGCTCTTGCCGCCTGCGACCCAATGCAGTGGGCCAGTCAGATTGCGCAGCGCCGACCGCGTCGACTCGATTTCCGTCGAAACGCCGTTGTCGTAGATGCGCACGCCGCCCAGCACCGCCAGCAACTGTAGTCGGAACGGCAGTGGCGCCATGTTCGCGAGCGCCAGGCCGATGCCGTGTGCAGACGCGCCCAGCAACGTTGCGGCGAGACCCGCGGCAAGCGCGTTCTCCCGCTGAAAATCACCCAGCACAGCCATCGCCTCGCTGTGCACGAGCCGGACAGGCGCGCGGTCGTCAAGGCGCACGGCGAGCCAGCCGTGGTCGATCCCAGCGCCATTGGGGATCCCAGCAGTCGCATGGGCAAGCGCGGCGTTGGCGTACGCGAATCGTGGCGCCGGCGTCGCGAAGGCACTGGCGACAGCGTCGTCACCGCAGTGCACGCAGAATGCGGTCGCGATCGCCGGCAGTATCGACTTGGCACGGTGGTACGACTCGAGGCTGCCGTGGCGATCGACGTGGTCTTTGCCCATGCGCGTGAGCACCGCGCCAAACACCGTGTGGCGGTGCGGATCGACTCGGTCGAGTTGGAAGCTCGAGATCTCGAGCACGGCGATCTGGTCGCGATGCCAGCGCCCTTCGTCTTCGAGCAGGCTATGACCGATGTTGCCGCCAAGCAGCGCGTCGATGCCGGCGCGCAGCAACGCGGCATGCAGCATGGTCGAGGTCGAGGACTTGCCGTTGGTGCCAGTAACCGCGACTACGCGGCCGGGGTAGTGGGCAAGGAACAGGCTCACTTCCTGCGTGAGCTCGATGCCCCGCCGCCGCGCCGCCGCTAGCAGCGGATGTTGGTCGGGAATCGCTGGGTTGACGACCAGCAGGTCAATGCCCGCCAGCAGGTCTTCGTCCTCGCGGCCGAGTTGCCAGTCCACGCCGGCGAGGTCCTGCAGAGATTGCCTGCTGTGGTCGAGGTCTGGACCCGACGAGCGGTCGGCAATCCGGATGGCCGCGCCGCGGCGATGGAGGAACCGTGCGGCGGCTGTGCCACCGCCAAACCGGCCGAGGCCCAGTACGAGTGCCTTTCGTCCCGCCGGCGGGATCGGGAGAGCGGTCACCGTTGACTCCGCGCCGCGAACGCGCGATCCCGGAGAGGTTCAAGGCCTTCAGGCTGGAACCCGAGCGACACCTGCTTTTCTACTTCCGCCGGTTCGACCGTCACGGTCTGGTCGCCCGAGCCGTGGAACGGTCGCAACACCAAGCCGAGCGGCAGGTCGAGCGGGAACAACCACGCCGCTACGGGACGCGCGACGACCACCGAGGTTCGATTCTCCTGCTTGCTCCAGTCCGGCATCCCGTCTTGATCGCCTGGCACGGCATCGACCAAGACCTCGCCGTAGTAGCGGAAGGGCAACGGGGCTCGCAGATCCCGCTGGCTGCCGTCGACGAAGACCGGGTTCTTCGACTCGATGGTGAGCGTTGGGCCGCGACACGCGCCGAGCAAGGCGATGGCGATACCCAGCGCGATCCTCACGGTCTGCGACCGCAAGCAATCGGTCGCAGACCGCGAGCAATCGGGCTTCCAAACCCCACGGCAGGCGCCTGGGGGGCAGCCGCTGCGGCGGTGGGGCCGCGCGGCAACAACACGCAGATCTCGGCTCGGCGTCACGACAGAAAACTGGCGGAGAGGGGGGGATTCGAACCCCCGGTACCGTTACCAGTACATCACCTTAGCAAGGTGACGCATTCGGCCACTCTGCCACCTCTCCGCGAGATGGGGGGCGCAGTAGAGCGAGCGATGTCGGGTGAAGCAAGGGCGGACTCTGCTCCGAACGCGCGGCCATGTGCGAGGCACGCTTTGGCGCCGAAAGGTCGATGGTCTACCGACCTCCGCGAGTCGCTACCGGCCAGGTCCGGCGCCTTCCGAGTTGCGGCGGATCCGCGTCTCCGCCTGCGGATCCTGCCGAGTCGGGCGGGCAGGGCGTCAAGGGTCTTCTGTGTGTCTGCGAAGGCAGTCGGCGCGAACCGCGCTGGTGCCCCTTGCTGTGGGGAGTATGGTGCCGCGGCCCTCAAGGTCTGCGCCTTGTTGGCTCGACTAGTTCCCAGCGTGACTCCCCTCTACCGCACAACTTGGCAACGGCGAGCGCATCGCGCGGTGGCTTGGGCCTTGCTGCTCGTGCTCGGCCTCGGCTTCTCGCGGATGCTGGTGGTCTGCACCGGATGCCATGGCGGGAGTCGGCTCGAGTGGCTGCAAGCGCACGATGGTTGCGGCGCGCACGGCGGCGAGCGGAGATCCGCCGGCGAATGCCTCGAGCCCGACCAGCGGCCGCGTGCACAGTGTGGTCAGAGTCAGGGTGCCCTGTGCCAGGGTGCCCAGTGCCAGGGGAGCGGGACCGGCGCCAACGAGCTCATCGTGGTTGACGACTGTCGATGTCGCGATGCTCCGCTGCCCATCGAGGAAGGCCCGCTGCCTGCCTCCGCGGGTGTGCCGAGGGGCGAGGCGTCCATTCCGGCGGCGCCTCCGTCCGCCCCGAGCTTCCCAGGGGGTTCGCGCCTGCTGCCACTGCAGCAGCCTGCTACTGGGCCTCCGCGCTGCGATCGGCGCACCGAACTGATCGCCTCGACGCAGTTGCGGCTGTGAGTGGACCGGCAGGGTCGAGCCAAGCGCTCTGGCCTTGAAGCTGTGTTGCGTCGCGGTACCTCGGAGGTCCATCGGCGCGGCTCTGTTCGCCTGCTGTCTCCACGGACTCGCCGAATCTCATGAACCACCTGTGTTGGCCGACTATCGCGGTGCTGTGCTGGCCCGCTTGCCAGAGCTACGAGCCGGAGCCGGTGGATCTGCTGTCGCACGCCCGTCTGTTTGCCGATCGGATTCCGGAGGCCTCGTTGATCCAGTCGTTCGCGCTGAGCTTGCGCGCAAGGGATCCTGGCTCGCCGGTCTTCGATGTCGCGGACGGGGTCGACTTGGACGAGGCTCGCTACGTCGCGCTGCTCTTCAATCCCCAGCTGCGCACCGTTCGGTCGCAAGCAGACGTGCAGAAGGCGTCAGCGGAGCTCGCTGGACTGTGGGCAGATCCCCAGTTCAGCGGCTCGTTCTTCTACGTGCTCGAAAACGTCTGGCAGTACAACTGGTTCGCGGGCGGATACGTCGCCCAGACGTTACCGATCACGGGTCTTCCCGGATTGGAGAAGGGGCTTGCGGAAACGGCGCATGGCGAAGCTCTGCTCCAAGCCCGCCGCGCCGAAGCAGACATTCTGAACCGACTGGAGTCGGTCTGGCTGCGCTACAGCGCGCGGGTGCTTCGATCACGGTCCTTGAACGACCTGGTGGGGCGCCTGCAAGCACTGGAGGAGACCGCGGCACGCCTAGCGTCTGCCCACGCGTTGTCGCAGATGGAATCCCGGACCTTCACTTTGGCCAGGCTGCGCTACCAAGCGGAGTTGTTGTCGGCGAACGGTGAGGCCCTTGCGCTTTTACTCTCCCTCCGCGAGTTGCTCGGTATGCCGCCCGATCGCGAGATCCGGCTCGTGCCGCGATTCGCGGCGATGGCGCGGGTCGCGCCTGACGACCGACACAATCGCCTGCTTACGAGCCCGATGGTCGAACTGGCGAAACGCCAACACGACGTCGCCGAGCACGAGCTGGAACTCGCGATCCGCAAGCAGTACCCCGAACTGTGGATCCAACCAGGATGGCAAGAAGAAGATGGACAGCCGCGTCCTGCGTTCGGTTTCTCGCTGCCGTTGCCGCTGTGGAACGGCAACGCCCGTGAGATCGCCGAGATGCGAGCCGCCCGCGCCGCTGCCGCAGAACTGCTGAAGGAGCAGTTGGAGACGGCGACGCATGCGCTCGCACGCGCCGAAGCGCGCAGCGCGGTGGCCGCTGCTCAGCGCCAGTTGCTCGAGACCCAACTGTTGCCGCTGGCGGAGTTGCAAGTCACGGAAGCGAAGCGGCTGGCCGAACTCGGTCAACTCGACACCCTGCTGATTCTGGATGCGGTGACGCGGGCCTACGACGCACAACTCGCAGTCATCGATGCAACGCTGGCCGAAGCAGAAGCGACGGTCGATCTCAACGCGCTATTCTGGCCATCGTTGGTGGCGGAAGTGGAAGTGAAGGAGGACCGACCATGACCGTTGGCATTCGTCTCATTCTCTGGGGCTTGGTCGTGCTGACGGCCTGCTCGAAGGCACCGGTCCGGGTGGCGCAACCCGCCGCTCGACAAGCGCCCACGAATCGGATCGAGGTCCCAGACATCGTGCGCCAGAACCTCGGCGTCCAGTTCGTCGTCGTCGAGCGTCGCCGCGTTGCGCAAACGCTGCGGTTCCCGGGGCATTTCGAGCTGTCGCCGACAGCTCGGCAAGAACTGCGAACGCCGCTGGCGGGCCGGATCACACTGTTGGTCAGGTCGCTACAAGAGGTCAAGGCTGGCGAAGTGATCTACCGGGTCGACTCGCCAAGCTGGCGCACGCTGCAGCGCGATCTCTTGGAGATCGCCACCCAGACCCGAGTCGATGAAGCTCGACTCGCGAGCATGGAGCCTCTCATCGCGGCGCATCGTGCCCACGAACGAAGCCTGCGCGAGGCGGTGGCCATGATGGACGCACGCCG
>CAMBXM010000197.1 GCA_945871815.1 Singulisphaera sp. GP187 | reverse complement strand
GACGGACGCGCGTTCGCGGAACTGCCGTCGCCGCGCCTGCACTCGTTCGGACCGCTCGACTACCAGTTGACCTTCGCGCGTGACGGCAAAGCCGTGGTGGTCGACCGTCGAGTGCGCCTGCACCCAGCGGTGATTGAACCCTCTGTCTATGCCGACTGGATCCGCATCCTCGCAACGATCGATCGCGCTGAAGAAAAGCGTCTGCTCCTGATCAGAACCACGCGCGGATGAACCATCTCGCGCACCTGCTGTTGTCGCCGCCTGATCCCGACTGGCAGATCGGCTCACTGCTCGGTGACTTCGTGCGCGGCGAGAACTGGCGACAGTGGCCAGCCCCCATCCAACACGGGATCGCCTTGCATCGCGCGGTAGACGCATTCACCGACGCGCATCCGCAGTTCACCGCCAGCCGGCAGCGAATCGGTGGCTCGCTCCGCCGCTACTCTGGCGTTCTGGTGGATGTGTTCTACGACCACTTCTTGCTGAGGCGCTGGGCTCAACTCGGCTCGGGAACGAGCGCCGAGCAGTTCGCCGCAGCGATCTACGCGCTGCTGCATGCACGGTGCGGATCGATGCCAGAAGGCCTGCGCGCATCGTTGCCGCGCATGATCGAGAATCGTTGGCTCGAGAAGACCTCGGACTTGCGGGGCGTACGCACGGTGCTCGATCGCATCTCCTTGCGCATGCGCCGTTCGGTCGAATTCAGCAGCGGCGCCGACTTCTTGGCCACGCACTACGACGAGTTCGCCAACGACTTCGACGCGTTCTGGCCTGAAGTTGCTCGCTTTGCAAAAGCGCACGCGGGTGCGTTGCACCTCAGCAACACTCTTGCAGGCGCGAACTGACTGCAATCAGCCGAGCTGATCGCGAATCAACAAATCGAGGCGGCGGCGAGCATCGGCCGAGATCCGGTCCTTCGCCGTCATGATGGAATGGGCCATGCAACCCTTCGCCGAGATCGGGGAACTCTGAGCGATCAGCCGAGCCGTCTCGACCACGGTCCGTCGCGCCAAGTTTGCATTCTTCTGCACCACGGCGACAACCTTGCTGACGTCGACGTCGCCCTCGGTCTCGTGCCAGCAGTCGTAATCCGTCACGAGCGCCACTGTCGCGTAGGCAATCTCGGCCTCGCGCGCGAGCTTCGCTTCCTGCAAGTTGGTCATCCCGATGACGTCGCAACCCCAACTGCGGTAAAGCCGCGATTCTGCGCGTGTCGAGAAGTGCGGACCTTCCATGCAGATGTAGGTGCCACCGTCATGGGCCGTAGCGCCTGCTGCTCGCGCTCCTTGCAAGGCCAACTTTCGCAGCGGTTCCCAAACTGGATCGGCGAAGTGGGCATGCGCGACACAGCCGTCGCCGAAGAACGTCGACTCGCCGGTGCGCCCGCGCGTGCGGTCCAAAAACTGGTCGACGAGCACGAAGTGGCCTGGCACCAACTCGGCTTTCAGCGAGCCGACAGCCGAGATGCCGAGCACGCACTCCATGCCCAGCTGCTTCATGGCATGAAGGTTGGCCCGGAACGGCAACTCATGGGGTGCGAGACGATGACCCCGACCGTGACGCGGCAGGAACGCCATCTTCACACCGTGCAGCGTGCCGGTGATCAGCGCATCGGATGGTGGGCCGAACGGAGTCTCGACCAACACTTCCTGTCGCCGCTCCAGTTCTGGCAAGTCGTAGATGCCGGACCCACCGATGATCCCCAGAGTACGTTCGCTCATGCGTCTGTATCCTCTTCGCCACCCGACTCCCACGGCGTGACGGAACGCACATCGGGCCGCGGACTCGACGGGCCACGGATGTCGCGACGCGCACCATAGCGATCCTCGCTGCGACCTTCGTACCGAGCGGACGTGCCAGAGCGATTGCCGCCGGTTCGATCCTCGTACGAACGCGAGGTGCCTTGACCGCGGCGATCCCCTTCTTCGGTGTAGTACGGCGGCGCGAAGAGGCGCTTCAACAACATGGTCGCATAGGCGCCGCGCGGCAACGAGAACGAGATCGTCGCCTTGACGCGGCCCTCGTAGATCTCGTCGGGCAGGAGCTTCACGTCGCTCATGTCCTTCGGCTTGATGAACACCTGACGCGGCTCTTCTCGCCAGATCATGCCAGGCACTTGGTTGTCGGCGAAGTTCGATGGCAGCAGGCCGGCGTTCTCGAGTTCGGTGTGCATTGCCTTCTGGAACGGCTCGCTGCCACCCGTGCCGTCGGGGCCGAACAGCGGCGTCTCCATCGCCATCAGCTTCTGCTCCCGCTCGGGGTCGAGGTACTTCCAGCCGATCAGGTCACCCGCCAGCGTGGTGATGCGAAGGCGCTGCGACGAATTGACGCCGCCGCGCAGCAGCAGGCTGACCGCTCGGTTCCACAAGAAGGACTGGTACGCAAACGCCTGAATCACTCGCTGCCTGAGCGGCAGGAACTCGAGAGCTGCACGGAAGTCACCGGGGTGATCGCGCAAGTGCTCGAACATGGGTTGGTAGACCGGCCCACGTGCCGTCCGCAAACAGGCCTCCCAATCGCCCCAGAGCTTGTGCAGTGCGGTCTTCAGCTTGACGTCGCCAGTGATCGCGCGCGGCGAGGGTGCGGCGACGAGTTGGTGCAACGCCGCTTCGTAGTCACCGCGCAGCACCTGCAGCATGGCGAATCCCTGGCCGTGGCGAAGGCAACCAAAACGCTGATCGTCGAAGTAGTTCGGGAACCCGGTCTTCTGCAGCGATGGCAGGCTCCGGCGCAGCTGAGCGGCCTCGAACGGCTTCAGGTCGCGAATGACGATCGTGAAGGCGTTGCCGCGACTCATCCGACTGTTGATCGGGTTTGCCGCGCGCCCGATCGGCGTGAGTCGCAATCCCGGCTCGCGCCATTCGAACGGTCGACCACTGATGCTGATGTACTGCTCGGTGATGCCCTGGCGGTCTTTCAGGCCTGCGTAGGCAATCTGCGAGCGATCGACTTCCGCGACGTGGCAGATGCGCGACAAGGCCTCTTGGGTCGAGAGCTTCTCCTTCTGCAGCAAATGCACGAAGTGCTCACCGCCCGGATCAGGCCGGAATTCGAGCAGCTCGCGTACGCGGAAGTCATCGGGTGTCACCTTGAGTCGCATTTCATTGCCTCCGCATCCGCGCTGCGCCGAAGTTCGCCACCTTGGAAAGAGCACGCTGCAGATCCACCGGCAGCGGCGCCTGCACCTCGATCTGCATCCCGTCGACGTCCGGGAACGCGATCCGTTCGCTGTGCAGAAACATGCGCGCTAGCAACGGACGCTCGTGCAAGCCCGTGCGCAGCTTGTAGACGCGCTTCAGTTGCGAGAGCAGCAACGGCAAGCCGCCGTAGTCCTCGTCGCCGACGATCGAGTGGCCGATCGCCTGGAGGTGTACTCGGATCTGATGGGTCCGCCCGGTCTTGGGCTGCAACTCCATCAGCGTGTGCTGCGCAAAGGCCTCGCGCACGCGCGCGATCGTCTTGGCCTCGCGATAGCCGTCGCGTTCCTTGGTGGCGGCGAGGACCTTGCCCTTTCGCCGTGGATCGGGACCGAGGAGGTGATCGATCTCCTGCTCCACGCGTGCAACCTTGCCGTGGACCAGCGCGACATAACACTTGTGCACAAGTTGGTCGCGGAACAATCGATCGAAATGGCGGGCGGCGTCCGCACCCTTGGCCAGGATCAGACAACCCGAAGTGTCGCGGTCGAGTCGATGAACGATGCGCAGGTCCTGCCCTGGACGCAGTTCCAGAAGCCGGCCGTGGATACCCGACTGCTCGCCCGTTCGATCGGGAACCGTCACTTCGCCGGCCGGCTTGTCGATCACGAGAGTGTGCGCCGTCTCGTGGAGCACGACGAGTTCGCGCGCCTCGCTCTTGCTCGCTGCCCCACGATTGGCCGGCAACTCGCTCATCGGCACGCGCACCTCGATGTAGTCGAAGGGCAGAAGCCGCCCGTTCCGCGCGGGCGGCATGCCGTTCACGACCACGAGCCCACGCCCTTCGAGCTGCCGAAGCACGGCCCGATCCACGGAGGGATAACTCAAGGCGAGGAAGTCCTGCAGCAGAACTCCAGCCAGAGATTCAGGTACCGTCAGGACTTGGCGCTCTTGGGCGGACAAAGGCCGAGCAGCGTAGCCCTTTCTTTGCCGCCGACAACCCGGCTCGCCTGGCCGCCGCCGGCGACCGCGCCGACCGGCGCGGCGCAAACGGTCGGAGGTGCCTTCGCCGAAGGTCGTTCGGCCCGATAGCAGGGCGCGTTGGGTTAGCCCCCCCATCTTGCCGATCACGGGATCGATGTACTGTTCTGTTGTCATCCCGTGCCTGGGCCGCGCCGACTTGACTCGCGCATGTATCGCCAGCTTGCGGGCGCAGACCGGTGGCCACGAACTCGAGATCGTACTGGTCGACAACCAGAACGACCCGGCGACGCAGGCACTCGCATCGGTGACCGAGCGGGTTCGCGTGCTGGTTCAGACCCGCAACCTGGGCTTTGCCGGAGCCTGCAATCGCGGACTGGCGGCGGCGACTGCACCCTTCGTGCTCGTTCTCAACAACGACACGCAAGCCGCTCCGTCGATGCTGACGCGCCTCCACCGGGCACTCGGCGGCGACGACCGCATCGGCTTTGCCGCACCGATCAGCAACCGCGTGAAGGGCGATGCGCGGGTCGCTGTCGGCGAACTGGGCGCCACCGTAGAGGGCCGCGAACGACTCGAACGCGAACTCTGTCAGCCGTGCGACGGTCTGGTGCAAGATGTCGATTCGCTCTCGGGCCTATGCCTGCTGGCGCTGCGCAGCACGTGGCAACGACTCTCGGGATTCGACGAGCGGTTCATGCCTGGCAACTTCGAAGACGACGACCTGTGCCTTCGTGCCCGCCTCTTGGGTCTCCGACTCGTGATCGCCCGCGACGCGTACTTGCATCACGAAGCCCACCAGTCATTCCGCGCGCTCGGCATCGACGTGCACCAGGAGATCCGTCGCCAGCACGCGGTGTTCGCCAAGAAGTGGCAGCGCGATCCGGCCGGTCGCGCGGTGCTGGCATCGATGACCAACGACCTCGGTGCGGCAGCGCTGGCGGCGATGGCGGCGCAGCGGCTGCATCCAGCATGGCCCGACGCCGACTGGTGGCTCGCACGATGGCATTGCCAACATGGCCAATGGGCACAAGCCCGGCCATTGCTGCAAGCACTGCTCGCACGCTGCCCGCTTCACTCCGGCGCCGTCACGCAACTTGGGCTGTGCCACCTTCACCTCGACCAAGCTCCACAGGCCCGGAAGCTATGGCGCTGGGCGCTGTCGGCGTGCTGGTTCCCGCTCGATCAAGCCTGCGACCTGCTGGTCCATCTCGGGGAACACTCACAAAGGCAGGGCGACCTCGATGCTGCCGCGATGGACTTCGCG
Organism: Singulisphaera sp. GP187; assembly: GCA_945871815.1. Classification (GTDB taxonomy): domain Bacteria; phylum Planctomycetota; class UBA1135; order UBA1135; family UBA2386; genus SXPK01. The sequence continues at coordinate 1,933 of CAMBXM010000197.1, read as the reverse complement.
ACGGCACTCTCGCTCAAGCCTGGTGACGCAACCCTGCTCAATCGACTCGGGGCAGTCCGAGTCGAGCAGCGCCGCTTCGAGGAGGCCTTGCCGTTGCTGGAGGAGGCGGCGAGCAAAGGCGTGGCACTGGCACACACGAACCTGGGCATCTGCCACTATCAACGCGGCGACGGCACTCGCGCGCTCGCTCACTTTGCAAAGGCAGCGCAGCAGCTGCCCGATGACGCGACAGCGCAGTCGAACTACGAGAAAGCGCGCGCTGCCAGCGCGCGCTGAACGCTCGGCGACGGCTCCGCCGCAGCGAGCTCCTCGACAATCGACTCGATCCGCTGCTCGGGCACCCAGCCGATCAACTCGCGCAATCGGTCGAGACTCGGCACTCGGCGATGTGGATCGACGAAGCTCTTCGGGAACACGCGATCGTGCGGGACGAGCACGATCGGAGAACGGCTGCCGAGTGCAGCGCGCACGATCTCTGCAAGCTGCAGCACCGTGATCTCGCGATCGCTGCCGACGTTCACGCACTGACCGCGCGCAGCTGGTGTCGCCAGCAACTGCGCCAAGGCCCGTGCAATCTCACGCACACCGCCAAAGCAACGGGTCTGGCTGCCGTCGCCAAAGACAGTGATCGGCTGACCGGTTCGCGCTTGCTGCAAGAAGCGCGGCAGAACCATGCCGTAGGCACCGTTTTGCCGCGGCCCGACGACATTGAACAACCGAGCGATGGTGACCGGCAGACCCTGCTGGTGGTTGTGCGCCAGCGCCAACCACTCACCCATCGCCTTGGCGCAGGCATAGCCGCCTCGCAGATTCTGAGTCGAGCCGGGGCGGACCGGGTCGCACTCACGAAACGGCACCGGTCCCTGGCCATAGACCTCAGAACTCGAAGCGATCAGGATCGGCAAGCGCGCTGCAGCGGCGGCCTCCAGCATGACCTCGGTGCAGCGCAGATTGCCCTGCATGACGACCAGGGGCTCGGCAGCGAGGCGCTGCACTCCGACCATGCCCGCGAGGTGGAACACAGCGCTTGCTGAATTGCAGACTCGCTGCGCAATCGCTGGATCGGCCGCCGAGCCGATCGTCAGCCGCAAGCGCGGATGATCGCGCACGACGGCGAGGTTCTCGAAGGAACCGGAGGATAGGTCATCCAGCACGTGGACCCAGTGGCCTTCGCGCAGCAACTGCTCGACCAGATGGGAGCCCAGAAAGCCAGCGCCGCCAGTGACCACCACCTCACCCAAATGCCCCCGCACGTCGGCCGGTGTGGACGCGCGCGGAGCAGGCGGTGCGTGCGGCACGGGGGTGGGTCGACTGGGCATTGGCGGCGGCATTAGAACGCGAGGCCTCGTCCCGCGCGATCACCACTTGGTGTGGACCGGATCGAACGGCCCTTCTGAGCCTCGCGTCGAGGGGCGGACTCCGACGCGGCCGCCGGCCGCCTATTCCCTCCGTCCTACTGCCGTCGACTCGGCCGGCGTTCGCCGCGCAGCTTCTCGAGTTCGGCACGCAGAGCCTCGACTTCGGCGCGCAGGCGCGCGATCTCGTCACGCACTTCGGCGGCGGAGCCCGCGATTTCCGGGGAGGCCGAGGCCGCGTCGGGCGCTGTGTCGGGCGCTGCCGCTCGCTGCGGGCGGCGCGTGCGAGCCTGCGGCTCCGACCTGAGTGCCTTGCGCAGAGCCTCAGGCGGCAGATAGCCCGCATGCTGCCAGACCACCTTGCCCTTCTTCTGGATCTCGACGGTGGGGACCGTCTCGACCTTGTGCGCGGCGCTCAGCTCGCGCTCCTTGTCGATGTCCACGTAGACCACCACGAACCCTGAGAGGGCTTCCAGTACGCCCTCCGCTTCGAGGGCGCGGCGCTGCGCCTGGCTCGGGCCACTCTTCTGGCGGCCGTAGACCACGAGCACGTCGAGCCCGCTGGCTTCAGCCGCGGT
>CAMBXM010000196.1 GCA_945871815.1 Singulisphaera sp. GP187 | reverse complement strand
CGTTCGGCATCGCGCCGGTCATGGCACCCCACAGCCACAAGAAACCCAGCAGGCTGATCAGGGCGCCGAACCGGCGCCACGGTAGCGATGCTGCGGTTCTGCGGTCGGAGGGGGACACCATGGAGCGAACGCGGCCGACGGTAGGAACGCAGATGGAGTCGGTCAAGCGCCCCGGCTGAGGGGGGCGGAAGGACGCATCAAGAAATCTTGGTACCTGAGCAGGCCGTCTGGCCGGATCGAGCTGCGTCGATGCGATCCCTCCGCTGAGTGTGCTCCGCCGATTGCCAAGGACTCTCGGACCATGCGGGGCGCTATCGGTCCTCGAGGAAGGCTCGGGCGCCGGGGATCCCGGCAGGCTCTGAAGGCGTGACTCGGCGAACCGACCTTTCCTGCGGAGCCGGGCTTTGCGACCCGGGCCGTGCCCAGCACGTCTTCACGAAGCGGCTTGTCGAATGACAGCGGTCAGCAATGTGTGTCACCTATGTGCCCGGACACGGGTGTCACCCATGTGCCCGGGTTGGATCCCGCCGAGAGCGTGACCATCGGCACGAACCCGCGGCGGCTACTTCGCACTCCCCGTGACAGCAAGCACAGCCTCTGGACCAGCGACCAGATGCTCCCCTGTTGCGACGGCCTTCCACGCGCCGGCCTTCTCAGCCATGCGCTTCCACACAGCGCGATAACGTGCCTCCGGAGGCGTTTGGATGCTCCAGTCCGTCGCAAGGTCGCGAGCTGTGAGTCGGCGTTCCGTCACACGCAGCCACTTCTCCACCCCACCGTGCAGGACCGCCACCTGCAGTTCCACGAGCAAGGCTTCGTGCGCCTGCAACTCCAGTAGTGGCTGGGGCGGCACCACGCAGTAGCGAGGGGCCGCGCCGTCCGCCAAGCGCAGGGTCTGCAAGCCGCCGCGCACTTCGACGATTCCGTCCTGCACGACCACAACGACCAGCGGGGATGCCTTCGGACCACTGATCAAAACGCGCCTTCCGTCGACAGCGTACTGACGAGCAGACGTTGCGAGAGGTCCAGCCAGTTCGATCGGAACCAGCAAGTCGTCTTCGTTTGCCTGCCAGACCGCGAGGACCTCGCTACCGACAGGAAGGACAACCTCCATCGGCGCTACACCGCGGCCATGCCACCAATCAATATCTACCGTGGGCTGACCGACACCATCCAGCAAGGCGCTGAAGAACTCGCCGTCTGGGGCTCTCAGTTCGATAGACCTCGGAGCATTTTTGGTGGTCCACTCTTGTGCGAGGAACAACCGCCCATGGCTCATTGCCATCGTTACCCACGATGGAATCCCGCCTCTGACCCGCAAAACGTGCGAGGACAGTTCGCCCAAGGCGTCCGGCGAGCCTTCGTGGTGGTAATGCACCCAGACTCCCAACGTCTTGGGAACCGCCCGGAGGTGGACGACGGACGGAACGGTGGCGCGCACCATCGGCGGCCGCAGGTCATGATCGACCGACCAGGATCCGACCACGAGTTCGGCACCCAGTGGAGCGAGGAAAGTCGCAGTTGCACGAGCATCGAGTCCCTCGACCTTCCTCCCTTCGACTTGCACGATCCGCTCGCCATGGCGCCCGGACGAACTCCATGTTCGCCTGGAGACCGAGTCGAACTGGTTCGGTGACATGCGGTCGCGCGGCTCGATGTTGCAGCCCCAGTCGATGTCCTTGCTGGCTGGTTGGTTGAGGGACTGCTCGTCCAACCGGACCTCGCACCGCCCCATTTCTGGAACCTCGAGCACTATGCCACCCTCCGAGATAGACGGCGCGGCAATGACGAACACGACTCTGCAGTATGGCTCCAAGAGAAATGCAACGTGGACCGCAGGTTTCTCGCCGACAGTTTCAAGGAACCACTCGCCCGCGTTGCCAGTCACTCCGAGCACTTGGAGAGAAGGGAATGGCTCGGACAGATCTGCGATGGTGCCGTATGCGCAGTCAACTATTGGGGCCCCGGTCTCGGCGGCGAGCAACCGACCCGTCGTCCGCCTCGCAGAATCCGACGGGGAGACGACGGCGACTCGGGGAGCTCCATCGTCGTTGTGCGAACTGCTTGGAAGGCTCACCACCGATCTCTGCTCACTGGTCGAGCCGTGCTTGCCCTGAGTTACCACAGAGGGAGCCAAGACGGGCGGAGTCCGGGCCAAATACAAGCCGGCTCCGAGTGCACACAGCACCAGTGCGGCCAGTACTGGGGCCCACCAAGGAATCCGTCTCGACTCGGCCAGCTCCGTCATGTCTGCGTCCAGTCGGTGGAGTCACGCGCCTGAGCCAAAGCGCCTTCGAAACACCGGCGAAGACCTGATGGAACACCTGGGGAACGTGCGACCGGTCTACGCCAGTTCCGCCGCGCGAGGCTCACTCCTGCCCGGCGCATCACAGCGCCCAGGATTCCGGTTCCGACATGTGTCTAACTGCCTTTTCCCGACACTCCGCCGAGCCCGGAACGAAGTACGGGTCTTCAGGAAGTCGTGTGGGTGAAACTTGCCCGGCATGCTCGCTCGGCCTCGGGCTTGAAGGCTCTCGGGGCCAGCCCCTGCGCCCCTCTGCCCTCGGCATCGGTCCAAGGCTCGCTTCGCGAACGCGCGGGGCGCGACCGACGCCGACGGCGACGGGGCTCCGGGGCTGATGGGCCCCACTGGCTGGGGGCTGGGGCCAGGTTCTCGTCGATTCGGCCATCCTGTTCACCCACACGAGTTCCTGATGCGCCCGAAGTACGTGAGTCCTACAGACTTCGCAAGCCCCTCTTGTCCGCAGCTCGATGGCTACGGCACCTCAGTCTGTCTGTGTGTGCCGCCTACCGAAGGACGCTGCTCTCACCCCGCCGTTTCACCCGTGAGTTCATCCCGCGCCTCGCTCGTCTCCTGACTGACCTCCACGTCCACGCCCACATCCACATCCCCCGCCGCTTTCGCCATCGCCGCCGCAGCTTCCTTCGCGCGCTGCTTCTCTTCCTCCGCCGTGATCCCAGCCAAAATCTGATCCGCGGTCACTTCATCCCCGCCCTTGTAGGCCAGATGGATCTCGCCAAAACACAGCTCCTGGTGCGCGCGCAAATACCCCTGCTTCATCATTTCCAACAGCGCAATGAGCGTCCCGATGAGCCCATACCTTCCCTCGCTGACATCGAAGATCTCCGCGAACCCGACCTCGCGCTTCTGTTTGAACTGGGTCAGCAACCTTCGCGTATAGAACCCTACGTCGCGCTTGTCGACCTCGATGTTCATCGTCGCCTGCTGCCCGATCTCCTCGAGCAGCTTGGCGAATGCTGACGTCAGGTCCCAGACCTGCACGTTGCCGATATCGAGTTGGTCGTCGTCCTCGGTGTCCTGCAGTTCCTTCGGCAAGGCCATCACCAGCGGCGTCTGGTGGTTGCGGCGGTCGGCGCGGGATTCCAGTTCGCGCGCCAGGTCGCGATACCGCTTGTACTCCAACAACCTCCGGATCAGGTCGTCGCGCGGATCCAGCTCCTCCTCCAACTCCACCGCCTCTCTCGGCAGTAGTTCGCGCGACTTGATCTCCATCAGCGTGCTCGCCATCACGACGAAGTCGCCGATGTCGTGCAGGTCCAGCTCACGCAGCACATCCAGATGCTTCAGGTAGTCCTGAAGGATGCGCGCGAGCGAGATCTCGTGAACGTCCACTTCCTGCTGGCGAACGAGGTGCAGCAGCAGGTCCATCGGACCGGAGAAAACAGGCAGTTGGACGCGGTAGGACACGATCTTGACCTCAGTCGCATGCTCGCAGACCGGGACGCGCCATGGAACTGCCGTGTGCGCCGATTGCAGGGTGTTCTGCACGGTGGCGAACTCGGCGGCGGAAAGGCGCCGCTGAGGATGCGATACTCTCGACCCCCATGGACCCCCGGATCCAGCGTGCGCGCGATGTGATCGCGCGCGAGGCCGATGCCGTCAGGCAGGTAGCGGACCGCCTTGGCGCCGAGTTCTGCCGCGTCATCGAGTTGGTGCTGGCCCGCAAAGGTCGCGTCGTGACCGCCGGCATGGGCAAGGCCGGCATCATCGCCATGAAGGTCTCGGCGACGCTGGCCTCGACCGGCACCCCCTCCATTTTTCTCCACCCTGCCGAAGCCATCCACGGCGACCTCGGCCGCATCGAAGAAGGCGACCTGCTGCTCGCGTTCTCCAAGTCGGGCGAGACCCAAGAACTGTTGGTCATGCTGCCGCACGTGAAGGCAGCTGCCGTGCCGATCATCAGTGTGACGCAGAGCCGCGACTCGACCCTCGGACGGCACAGCGACATTGTCTTGGAACTCGGCCCGATCGACGAGGCGGGGCCATACGGCCTCGCGCCAAGCGCCTCGACGACGGCGATGCTGGCTCTTGGCGATGCGCTGGCGCTCGTCGTGCAGGAGGGGCGCAACTTCGGACCACAGGATTTCGCCCGGTTTCATCCCGGTGGCGATCTGGGCCGCCGCCTCATGCGGGTCGGCGAACTGATGCGGCGCAACGAACGCAATCCGCAGGTGCAAAGCGGCGTGACGTTGCTCTCCGCCATCGAAGTCATGACCCGAACGCCCGGACGCCCCGGCGCTACTTCGATCGTCGCCAAGAGCGGCGAGTTGCTCGGCTTCTTCACCGATGGCGACCTCCGTCGGTTGATCGAACGTGGTCTTGCCGATCCCAGATCCGTGCAGATCGACGACGTCATGACCAAGAATCCGAGGCGGATCTCGGACGAGACCTTCGCGCTCGAATCGCTGGGCTTGATGCGCCAGTTCGCCGTCGACCAGTTGCCTGTCGTGGACACCAACGGTCGCCTCATCGGGTTGCTCGACGTCCAAGACCTGTTGGACCTCAAGATCGGATGAGCGTCCAAGGCCAGCAAGGCGGACGGCCCATGCCGAGCCAGGACGTGTTGGGGCGCATCGAGATGTTGCTGCTCGACGTCGACGGCGTGCTCACCGACGGGCGCATCCATTTCGACCACGAAGGTCGCGAGTACAAGTCGTTCCACGTGCAAGACGACGCCGGCCTCGTCTACTGGAACCGCACCGGGCACATCTCAGGCTTCTTGTCGGGGCGAGGCGGCCACGTCGTCGAGCAGAAGGCGCGCGAACTCGGCATCCACGAGGTGATTCTGGGCCGCATTGGCAAGAAAGTCGCATTCGCCGAGATGCTGCAACGACGCGGGATCACCGCCGATCGCATCGCTTACGTCGGCGACGATCTACTCGACCTGCCGGTGCTCCAGCAGGTGGGGTTCGCGTGCACCGTGCCAGAAGGTGTCGCCGAGGTGCGTGCGGTTGTGCATCACGTGACGCGCGCACGCGCCGGCTTTGGTGCAGTTCGCGAAGTGATCGAAGTGCTGCTCAAGGCGCAGGGACACTGGGACGGGATCGTCGCACGCGGGGGCTTGCCATGAAGCGGCTGCTCGCGTTCTTGATCTTGATGGTCCTTGGGTTCGTTGCACTCAAGCTCGCCGTTGGCAGCGAGCAGATGACGACCAGCAAGGGCGACGCGCCGTCGCAGCCGACGCCGCAGCAGCCGCGCAACGTCGACAACGACAACCCCATCCGCGTCGACAAACAAGGAACGGAAATCCAGGTCAGCGGCGCCTTCACCATCGCGCGCATGCGCGAGCTGCCGCGCACGGGTGGTGGCGTCGAACGGCAGAAGGTCTACGAACTGACGTGCCGCAACAGCATGCCGACCGAAGGCGGTCGCCATCGTCTCGACGACGTGGTGGTGCACCTGTTCGACGACGGCGAGCACGTGGCGACGCTGACGGCAACGCGGGCACTGGTCGAGATCGAAGTCGACGACAAGCGGCAGCGTTCGCTGCGCGAGAACCGCGAGCTCGAACTCGAGAACGCACTGCTCACCACGGTGCTGGGCAGCAAGATGCCGCCGATGCGCTTCCAGGTGCGGCGGCTGCTCGCGACGGTCGATGAGAACGCGGTCACGATGCACACTCCCGACGCCGACGAACCCGTTACCGTCGTCGTCGACGGCGACAATGCTGGCGAACTTCGCGGTCTCGGCCTCACGGCGCGACTGCCGCGCGAGCGCGGTCAAGACGGATCGTTGCTCGACCTCGTGATCCAGCGCAATCCGGTCGTCGTCATGCAGGGAGTGAAGATGCAGGCGAAGAAGCAGATGCACTACCAAGAGCATCTCGCCAGCGGCAGCGCCTGCATCACTCTTGAAGACAGTGTGCAAGCAGAGTTGCAGAGCCGGCCGGGCAGCAGTGACGCAGCTCTCGGAAAGTCGCTCGCCGTGACCGGCGATCGCATGGTCGGCTGGTTGCAGCGCACGCCCAAGAAACTGGGCGCAAAGGCCTCCGAAACGGCCGGCGGCGATGCTCGCGGCGCAATGGTCTGGACCACTCTGCGCCTCCACGGTTCGCGCGCCAAGGTCACCACCGAGGCTGTCGTGCTCGAGAGCCCGCGCCTCACCGTGATTCCCGGCCCCACTGGGCAGCTGGCGCAGATTACCGCCGATGGCGGCGACTCCGAACTGCGCCAACTCGGTGACCGCGCCGCGACGTTTCGTTCGGCGCAGCCGATCCATCTCGTCAGGACTTCGCCATCCCTCGGCGAAGTGCACCGCGCCTTCGGCTTCCCGAGCTATGGCCTCGGTCTGCTGTCGACGCTCGAGATTGTCACCTTCGAAGGCGCTGCCACAGTCGATGCTGGCGACGGAATCTCGGTCAGCGCCGACCGCGGTATGTACATCTTTCGGCCGCAGCAGCATGGCGATTCCTCGACGCTGCTCGCTCGCGGTCGCGGCAACGTGCGCGTCGTGCACGGCGACGGTGATGAGCAGATCCAGGCCACCGGCAACTCAGGCTTCTTCTTGAGCCGCACGGTGACGGGCGACGTGCTCGAACTCGGTCGCGATGATCCAGAGGCTGAACAGGAGTTCGAACTCACTCGCGGCAAGCTGCGCTTACACGGGCGCGGTGCGGCCCGCGTCACGCGTTCGCTCGCTGGCCGAATGACTGTCCGACTTCGCAGCAACACGCCGACTCTCGCAGGCGTGTTTGCCGAACTCGGTCAACCTCTCTACGGCAAGCTGCAGCAGGCCATGACCATCGAAGCTGTCATCGTCGACAAGTCCATCGAGAGCTTCGTTTCGACCGGCCATGCGACCGAGATCGACATCGTGCACGACGGCCAACCGATCCGCGCCACGGCGTCGCGCATCGAACAGCTCTCGCCAGTGTCGTGGCGACTCGATGGCAAGAAGGGCTCCGCCGCGCACCTGCACTACGAGGGCGGGCAGGGCAAGAAGGCAGCTACGCAGACGATCGCCGGCGACCTGTCGGCGCCGCGCATCGAAGTGCATCGCATCGCCGAACGCTCCATCTTGCT
>CAMBXM010000195.1 GCA_945871815.1 Singulisphaera sp. GP187 | reverse complement strand
GCTTCCATACGTGTGGGCGCCTGCTCTATGAGCTGGTTGGTCCGGAGGACTATCGGCCAAAGAAGGGCGAGGCGCGTGGCGGGTTCATCTCGATGCTGCAGCAAGGCATGAAGAATGGCCTGGAACTCGAGTTCCAGCTCGACGGCGTTGACTACGGCGCGGCCAACTTCGTGCACGCCGACATGACGCCCGAGGAGTTCGCCTCGTCCATGGAGGAGCGCGGCGAGAGCCTGCTGCTGATGATGTGGCAGATCGGCATGAATGCGCAGAAGGAGATGATGAGCAAGCACGCCGACGATGAGTCAGAGGACGGCGCCGAGCCATCGAAGCCGGTCGATATCGTGGAGGCGTTTCGCAGCGGCGAAGGCCGGCATCAGCTGCGCTTGATGATGGCGGCGCAACTGGAGGGACTCGAAGCGGCAAGCTCAGGCGCTGGCAGCACCCTGCTCGAAGGCCGCAACGAGAAGTGTCTCGCCGTGCTGCAGCGGGAGATCGCGGCTGGCCAGAAGGACCTCGGGATCTACTACGGCGCCGCCCACTTTGGCCACATGGAGAAGCGGCTCACGGAGGACCTCGGCTTCCAGAAGATCGATCACGAGTGGCTGGTCGCGTGGGACTGCAAGAAGCGCGCGGATCCCAAGGTCGATCGCGAACTGTGGAAGCTGCGGCGGAAGGCCAAGGCCGACGTCGCCGGCTTGCAGAAGGCCGCAGCCGAGTGGCTAGTCGACGGCGCCAAAGACGGTGCGGTCCCGACCGTTGTGATGTTGAGCGAGAAGTTCGCGGGCAGAGATGCCTATTGGTCTGGCGCCCAACAGGATCCATGGGGCCGCGACTACGTGTTCCACGTCGTCCACTTCGGCTGCGACGTCCAGTGTCTAGGTGAAGATGGCGCTGCTGGAACGGCGGATGACATACGGGCCCTGTCGCCGCGCGAATGGCTCAAACTCGAACGCAGCCGCTGAGTTGCCGCGCAACGGGTTGCTGCGTTGCCGAGCAACGGGTGCCTGCGTTGCAGAGCAACGGGTGCCGCTCTCACCAGTCCGTCTGCTTGCCGAGTTCTTTGGGTTTGTCCTTGGCCGCAGCGACATCCCACGCGGTCCAAGCAAGCAATCGGGCGACGGACTCCATCCGGGGATAGTCGAGGCGGTCGGCGCTGTCCGAGACCTGGTGGTAATCCGGATGCTCGCCGTCGCAGAGGAACACGACGGGCACGCCTTTCACGGCGAAATTGTAGTGGTCGCTGCGTTCGTAGTAGGCGTCGCCACTCGTGAAGGAGATCTTCAGTCTGGGGGCCAGCGATGCCGCCAGGCGACCGATCGACGAGTACTTCGCGTGATCCTTGCTGGGCGTGATCTGGATCCTGCTGCCGTCGGCCTCAGGTTCGGCGCGGCCGATCATGTCGATGTTGATGTTGGCGACGATGCGAGCCAGCGGCCAGGTCGGATGCTCGCTGTAGTACTTGCTGCCCCAGAGGCCAAGCTCTTCGCCACTGACGGAGAGGAACACAATCGACCTCGAGGGGCGCTCGCCGCACTTCACGAACGCCTCGGCGAGCGTGAGTAGGCCGGCGGTGCCACTGGCGTTGTCATCGGCGCCATTGAAGGCATCGCCGTCGACGCGGCGGCCGATGTGGTCGTGGTGAGCGGACAGAACGAGGGCCTCCGCCTTGTTGTCGCTGCCTTCGAGCACGGCGCAAACGTTGGTCGCGGTGGTTGTCGCGGAGCGATCGATGCGCAACGCCAGCTTGGCCGTGACCTTCAGTTCGCCAGCCGGGGCAAACTCACCATCGTTGCCGATCTCGATGCCAAGAGCCGTCAGCACCTTGGTCGCATTGGGCCCGGCGATCACCACGAGGGGCACCGCCATCGCCTGCTTGCGGCCGTCGCTGCCAACCGACAACTGCGGATGGTCGGGCATCAGCCCGTAGTAGTTGAGTGCGTTGCCAAACCCACCCGGATCACCAGGTAGCAAGACGATGCCCGCACGGGCCTCCAGCTTGGCAAGTTGCTGCGCCAGGTCCTTGTAGCGCTGAATCGCTTGGAGGTCGCCGCCAGGACCATTGCTGCGCGCAGACTTCTCGAAGACGACCACGGGAATGCGGCCCTTGCTCGATGCGGCGGCTTCCTCGGCGCGGCCCTTGCCGCACCACAGCACCTTGCCGCTGAGGGTCAACTTCTCGGTGTCCGCAGCCGGTAGAACGGCGAGATCGCGGATCTCGACGCCGGCGATCGAAGCACTCGAACTGGGGTGCAGCACGACCGCTTGCAACGGATAGGACTGGACGTAGGTCTTCTTGTCGCCGAGCGGCAAGAGGCCGAGGGCCTTCCACTGTTTCTGAACGTAGTCGGCGGTCGCCCGCTGGGCTGTGCTGCCGGTGTAGCGGCCTTGCCGCGCATCGTCGGCGAGCCAGTAGGCGTGCTCGGCGAGGCGCTGGCGCGTCACCAGCGACAGCAACTTCGGTGCGCCATCCGGAACCGGGCTGGGATCGCCGAGGTCGCCCGGCACGGACTTGCTCGCAGCGGCCGTGGCGGGCGGCGAAGGGGCTTTGTCCTCCGGAGCGGGCGCCTGGCAGGAAGCGTACGAGCAGAAGGGGGACGACGTCGCCAGGAGTGCCCATGCGGCGAACAACGGCAACAGAACGCGCATCGTCGAGAGGATAGCAGTGGCGAGCCGCCGTCGCTCACTCCTCGGGCGTGCCGTCGAGCAGTTGTTGCAGCCGGGCTTCGTCGAGCCGCACCGTGATCGTCTTGGTCTGCGACGGCACCACGGCACCAGGTGGCAGGCCCTTGGGCTTCTTCACGTTCTTCGCCAACGTATAGAGCACGTCGATGGTCCGCTCGCCGCGTGCCTTGCTGAAGTGCACCGCCAACGTCCCGGCGTCGAGCAGCGTGTCGAGGCTCGCGGTTTTGCCCTTGGGCAGGCGAACGATGACATGAGAACCGGGTCGCCCGCCGCCGACATGGAGCCACAGGTCGTTGCCATTGGCGATGCGCAACGACAGGCGGTCGTTTTGCTGGTTGTCGCGGCCGACCAGGATCTCGTAGCCCTCGGCCGAGGTATAGCGACGTACGTTCTCGCCCTTGGTCCTGTCTTTCTGCGCCTTCGCCGCGACGGCTACGGACGGCGGCACAGGCGGTTTGGGCAAGAGACCGAGCTTGCGCAGTTGCGACCGCACTTCCACAAGCCCGCCGTCGTGAGGCGCCGCGTTGCCCACCTGCTGCTGCATCGCCTGCAGTGCCGCGAGGTCCCCTTCGGTCGCAGCGAGACGTTGTTCGGCGATGGCGCGGCCATCGTCGAGTCTGCGGGCTCGCTCGTAGCGGGCCCGGACCTGGACCTGGACAGGCAGCGCCGGGTCGAGGTCGATGCTCACGGTGCCGTCGCCGGTGGGATCGGGCACTGCCATGCTCGCGGCGCCGCGCTGGACGCCGTGCATGTAAGCGAGCATGAGATCGGCTTCCTGGCGAAGGCTCGACGAACGGTCTGCCTCAGCCAGTTGCTGGCGCAGTCCCAAGGCCTTGCGGTTGGCGCGGGCGATTGCCCGGTCGCAGGCATGTTGCATTGCCTGACGATCGGCATCGTGTGCGTGCCGTTCGTCGGCTGGCGCGAAGTGTGCGTCGATGGCGGCGAGTACCGGGGGCGCAAAGCGCGGCGGTGGGTCGGTGTTCCGCTTGGTGTCCGTGGCCGCATCGGGTAGCGAACTCGTTCGCGGCGGCGGCGGCGCGTAGTGACTGCCGTGTTGCATGGTGCGTACGGCAGTCGTCACCGGACGCGACAGCTCGAGCACGGTCCCATTCTCGGTGCAGAGGGCCCAGAGTCCGCGCGCTGAGAACAACTCGACCACCAGACGCAGCGGTTGTCCGGTTTGGCTCTTGAGCTGAAGTTCGAGCCGACGTTCGCCCGCTTCGTGCTCGATGCCCACGATTCGCGCGCCCTGCACGTGCTTTCGCAACGCGTCCGTCCGCGGCCCGGGCTGTTGCTCATCGCGACGGAAGCGACGCGACGTTGGCGCGATGCGGGCTCGGTCTTGGCCGAGCGCAATGTGCAAGAAGAGCTTGCCGTCCTCGCGCTGCAGGACGAGCAAGAGGTCGTCACAGTCGACGATCGGGCTCGCGTCAAGGACCTCGGCGCCGCACAAGGCGGGAGCCAGTTCGGCCGCAGCAAGTGCCAATTCGGTGGCGGTCAAGCCGCGGCCTTTGCCGATGGGGGCGTCGGTCACGCGAACAGCGGCTCAGCTCTTCTTGAGCTCTTCGATCGGGTCGTAGGCCCAGTTCCAGGCGGCACTGTCCCAGGACACGATGCCTTCTGGGAAAAACAGCGAAAGCTCGCGGCTTGCGGCCTCCGGGCTGTCGCTGCCGTGCACGAGGTTGTAGCTGCGGCTGACGCCAAAGTCGCCGCGCATGGTGCCCGGCGCCGCCTCGGCGCTGTTGGTCGCCCCCATCAGCGTGCGGCAGATCTTGATCGCGTTGTTGCCTTCGAGGGCGAGGGCCACGACTGGCGAGCAGGTCATGAACTTCACGAGGCCCGGGTAGAACGGGCGCTCCTTGTGCGCTTCGTAGTGTTTGCCCGCGAGATCAGGCGTGATCTTCATGAACTTCATGGCGACGATCTTCAGGCCCTTCTCTTCGAAGCGGCTCAAGAGCGTGCCACATAGGCCACGTTGGACGGCGTCGGGCTTCAACAGGATCAGTGTGCGTTCCATGGACAACCTCAGTCGATCTGGCCCGCAGGCCGCGGGCGATGGTCAAGAGTTCGGGGCGAGGACGATAGCAGCTTGCCGACGCGCTACCGTCGGATTTTCGCGAGTCGGAACAGCGCTGACGATCGTGCTGGCAGTCGCCGCCGCCTGCACCGGTCCGGTGGACAACAGCGTCAGTCGGGCGGCGCGAGGACGCGAGGTGGAGCGGCAGAGACTGGTGCTCGAGGGGCAGCAGAGAGAACGGCAGTTGCTGACGTTGACGATCGCCGAGGATGAGCCCGCGCTGCGCGTCCTTCGCGATGCGGCGGCTGACTTGGCCGCGCGCCGGCGCGACGCCCTGCGGTCTGTGGCCCACGAGCAGCAGCAGTTGACCGCCAAGGAGCAACAGCGCGAGGCGTTGACCGCCCAGTTGAACGCAGTGGCACAGGATCTGGAGGTCTTGCGCGCTGCGATTGCGGAGGCCGGCACCAAGGAACTGAGGCTTCGGGCTCTGCAAGAACAGAGCGCCCAGCTCGATGTTCAGCTCGCGAGCGCCCAGCAGGAGTTCGAGGCCAAAGCAGTGGCGGGCATGGCCAAGCTCGCGGCGCTGCGCGAAAAGCTGGCGCAGCTGGCGGGCCTCGAAGCGCAATGGTCCGCGGTCCTACCGACCACCACCACGCCGCCGCCGACGGTCGAGGCCAGCAAGCAGTAGCACCCTACACCCCAGCCCGTCGTCGCTCGCGTCGGCTGGCTGCCGGCGCGGTTCAGCGAAGTGGGGAAAGAGAGCCCACTGCCGTCTCCACCGCTGGGTCGTCCGAGCGCGACTTGCTGAAGCCATCGGCCACGATCAGTTGGCCGCGCTGCAGCAGAAGGCGAAGAAACTGCGGTGGTGCCGTTGGTTCGCCCGTGTGGCGAAGTGTCATGGTCCGTTGCTCAAAGCCGTCGCCGTCCTCGAGCCATCCCGAGTCGCGGGCGGCATCGATCTCGCGCTTGCCGCGCAGGCACAAGTCGTCGAGCCAGCGCTCGGCCTTGCCGCGCGTCCATCCTTGGAGGCCGGGGGGGGGCGCGAGGCCACGCACGGTGACACGACCGTTCTGATCGGGGCTGGTGAACGCAACCTCGAACAAGAACCCGCTGCACCGCTCCATGGTGAGCCATCCCTTCGGACCAGACGCGCTGATTTGATGTCGCCTGTTGCGGTAGTCGGTGCCAGCCAGAACCCCACCGCAGTGGTGGTCGAGCGCGATCGCTGCCTGTTCGGCTACGGCGTTGTCGACGGACAACAACCGGTAGCCACGGAGCATGGTGCCGATGGAAGCCTGCTCGCGCGCAATCGCTGCCGTCGAGCCACGCAACAAGAGGATGTGGCCGAGTCGGCCCATGGCCACTGCGTGGAGCACGGTCTGATCGCCGTGGGGCAGGTTGATTTCAGCCCGAGCGCCAGTGATGGCATCCCCGAGCTTGGCCATCGACGGTGGGCTCCAAGCCGCAATGCCGTGCACGCACTGGGCGTTCGTGCTGCGGCAGAGCGCGGCGACCAGTGGTTCGAGGAAGCTCTGTGCCGATTGTGCGCGTTCGGCGATCTGGACCGAGACCTCCAGGGCGATGCCGGTGCCGAGTTGGACGAACACCGTGCCCTCTACAGAAGCGCTGCGTTCGGTCCCGAGCGGGACCGCGATCCAACCTTGTGCGGCGTCAACCTGATAGTTGCAGAACGGACACACAATGCGGTCCGGCTCGAAGTCGGGCTCCGGCAATTCGACGGAGAACACGGGGCACACGCGGCCATCGATGCGGCGCAAGGCGACCAGCGCGTGCTCGCACATCGAGGTCGAGTTGGCAGTTGCTGGCACCAGGGTCGAGACGTGCTCGACGACGACCACTGCGTGCTCGCCGACGACGCGCCAGCGCAAGACCCGCGTCTCCCGCTTCATGGCGTGGCCGGTGGCGAGCCGCGCCCGCACCATGCGCGCATGGACTTGGTGGAGAAAGGCCTGCTCTGGCGCGAACTCGCTGAGGTATGCCTCGGCCGACGTACCGCTGAGGGCTTGGTCGAGCCGCTGCATTGCTGCGACGGACTCTGCTTCGGTCGGGGCTGCTTGCTGCGATGAGAGTGCCGCAGCGACGAACAGCAGCGCCATTGCCAGTGGTTGCAAAAGGCGGCTCACCGGCCTTCCTCCGCCAGCCACAAGAACGAAGCCTCGGGTGCGCGGATCGGCAGGCCATCCGCCAAAGTCCCCGCGGATGCCAGCAGGTGGCTCAACACGGACGGGCTGTTTCCCGCGACGCTCTGGCTGTCTTGGTTGGCTAGCAGTCGTTCGAAGCTACCTGAGTCGGATGGCAGCATCAGGGCTACGACGACTGCGGCGGCGGTCGCGATCGCGATGCAGACCACGGCGGCATAGCGACGATGGCGCAAGACCAGGGCGACGGGCTCGCGGCGAAGTGCGGCCATCGTCCGCGCGACGAACTCGGGCGAACCAATCGGCACCTGGTAGTGCGGCAGGAGTCGAGTTACAGCAAGGTCTCGATCGAGGGAACGCGCCGACATCACTTGGTCGACGAAGCTCGGGCTCGGCGGCGGGACGCTGTGGGCCGCGAGGATTTCCTGTGGCACATGCATCCGCGCAAACGCGCGGTCGGCGGCCTCGTCGTCGGCTCCGCGTCGCACGAGTCCGACGTCACGCAAGCGCGCCATCGTGTGTCCGACGAACTCGGGGGCGAACTCTGGCGGTGTGGCCAGCAGCCAGTCCGCTTC
>CAMBXM010000194.1 GCA_945871815.1 Singulisphaera sp. GP187 | reverse complement strand
TCGCGAGGCCGAGGCCACTGCCGCGGCCTGGGTCCTTGGTGGTGAAGAACGGCTCGAACGCGCGCGCTCGCACCGTCGCGTCCATCCCGACACCGTCGTCGGTCACCGTGAGTTCGACGTGCTCGCCGGGTTCGATTCCGAAGGCCGGCGCGTTGTCTGCCGAGAGCTTGATCGTGCCGACGGCGATGGTGAGTTTGCCGCCGTTCGGCATGGCGTGGCGTGCGTTGACGCCCAGATTGAGCAGCACTTGCTCGAGTTGACCGCGGTCGGCGCGCACCCATGCCGGCCCCGCACTCTGCGTCGACAATTCGATGTCAGCGCCGATCAGGCGGCGCAACATGCCGGAGAGTTCGGTGACGACGACGGCGAGGTCGAAGGTCTGGGGCGACAGCACCTGTTGTCGGCTGAAGGCCAGCAACTGGCGGGTGAGGTTGGCGCCGCGCTCGCTGGCGGCCTCGATCTCGAACGCCGCGTTCTTCACCTCTGCCCGCTCGGCTACGGGCGGCATGTGCACGTCGATCACTTCGCGGATCCACTCGGCGTAGCCGCGCACCACCGTCAGCAGGTTGTTGAAGTCGTGCGCGACGCCGCCAGCGAGCTTGCCGACCGCTTCCAGCTTCTGCGCCCTCTGCAGCTGGATTTCGAGGCCGCGCGAACGCATTGCCGTGGTCTCGCGTTCGGCGATCAATGCGCCCAGCACCAGTGGCGCGCACACCACAGTCAGCGCGAAGAGTTGGGCCGCGACATGGCGCTCTGCGAACGGTGCGTCCAGGAACGGGCCGTAGCCGTGCACGGTGCACAGTGCGACCAGCACGGCGGTCAAGGTGGCGATCGACGTGGCGCCTCGGGGGCCGAAGCGAAGGGCCGCATAGAGCGAGAACGGCAGCACCAAGTAGAGCAGTGTGATCGCCACATGTCCGGACGCCGTCGTCATCACCAACCACACGAACGCCGTCATCGCGATCCCAAGCGCCATCGCTTCGGCCAGCACGCGCGGCGCGATGCGGCCCCTCGGGCGCGCAGCCCAGGACAGTGCCAGCGGCACGATGGTCACTGCGCCGAGTGCGTTCATGCGCCACCAGCCGCTCCACCCAGAGAGCAGCGGCCACTGGGAAAACGTCGTGCCCGGCAGACTCCGGCCGAGGAACGACGCGAACATGCTCACGAACGGCACCACGCCTGCGATGGCGAACACCACCGCGACGTCGCGCAACCGCGAACAGTCGCTGGTCGGGCCGAAGCGGCGCAGCAGGAACGCGCCGAGAACGGCTTCGCCGGCACTTCCCAGGGACTCTGGTACGACGACGCTCAGGTTGTAGTCGAGGATGAGCCGGTGCGTCGCCGTCGCGATGGCTACTGCCCACCAGTAGCGGATGCCGAGCCACCAGAGGGCGGCGACTGCGAACCCGGTCGGCAGCCAGAGGATGGACTGCGTCAGGGGCGCTTCTTGGGCGGTACCGAGTGCACTGGCGATGCCGACGTGGAGCGGAATGAGGCCGAGGGCCGCAATCAGACGCCGCCACGCGGGACCCGCCGGCAGACCCGGCGACGTCATGAGGTTCCGCGGGTCCGCATCGGTGCTTGTCACAAGCGGATGCTGCGAGCCCCGCGGCGCGGCGTCAACCGTTCGATTCCGGGTCGAGCGGGCGTGGATCGTCGCTGCTGCGGATCGGTGTGCGGAGAAGGCCGCACCCAGCTCGTCGCGAGTATGGGCCTCGGCTGCGTGGCAGCTCTTGGTCGCCCCGCCGAGATTTCCGCACTTCCCGCCAACGGTCTCCGCCGCGGCATCTGCCTGATACGGCCCTTCCATGTCGGCCGGAACCTGACCGTGACCAAGGGTGCGGTCATCGGCCGCGTCGATACGCGGGCTCTGCGGTGAGCGAGTGAGGTCGTTGCAGCGGAGGTGCCGTTCGCGTCACGAGCGACCGCAGCTCGTGGCGCACGAACCTCCGGACCCTCACCGCGGCAGCAGCGCCTCGCGCTCGTGCAACACGCCGCCGCGCAGGACATGAGTCATGGCCCGCAGCGCGCGCACGTCCTCTTCCGGATCCGCTGGCATCACCAACACATCCGCCACGCATCCGACCGCGATCCGCCCGAGGTCGTCGCCGCGTCCGATCGCGCGCGCCGCAGCCGCCGTCGCCGCAACGAGCACTTCGCGCGCGGTCATGCCCGCCGCCACCATCGCTTCCATCTCGACGAACACCGACGGGCCGTGCAGCGTCAGTGGATTGCCGGCGTCGGTGCCCATCACGATCGGGATACCCGCATCGCGCAGCGCGCGCAGGTTCTCGGCCATCGTGTCGCCCTGCATCTTCAGCCGCTGCTCCATGCCGGCGATCGTGCGAGCGTTGCGCGGCGGCAGTTTGCTCGTCAGCAGCGCTCGTTCCTTGACCGTCGGATGCACCGCGTCGAGTTGCGCACTCACCTCGTCCGACAGTCTCGCCGCGTAGACCATCGCGTAGCCAGCGCGCACGATCAGCGTCGGGCAGTAGCTGGTGCCCTGTGCCTTGCAGGCCGCGACGAACGCCTCGTCGACGACGGTGTCTTCGATGCTGTGAACGAGCAGCGCCGCCCCGGCTGCGACGGCATCCTTGGCGCTCGCCAGCGTGGTGGCGTGCACGACCAGCGGCAGTCCTTCGTGCTTCGCTTGTTCGCCGATGGCGCGCAGCACAGGGCTCCACTTGGTGATCTCGTCGTCGCTGCGGGTGACGTACCAGAACTTGATCGCGGCGCTGCCGGCGGCCTTGTGCGCCTTCACCACGATGCGGGCTTCGTCCGCGTTCTGCGGGAACGCGAACTGCTTCGCATCCGGCAGCGAGAGCCCGGGGTCGAACGTCGCCAGCAACGCTCCGGTCGCGACGACGTGCGGGGCCAGCGGGTCGTTCTCGGTCTGCTTGCCGAGTTCCAACGTCCACGGGTAGCCACCGACGTCGAACACCGCGGTGACGCCGGCGTGCAAGAACGCGCGGTGATAGCGCTCGGGGTGCGCGCGGTTGTCGGCCATCGCCTGTTCGTAGGGATGGTCCTTGCGCACGTTCGCGGCATCGGGGCGACCGTCGACCCAGCCGGTCTGCGAGTAGTGGACGTGGGTGTCGATCAGGCCCGGGGTCAGGTGCTGACCTTCGAGATCGATGCGGCGCACGCCATCGGGCACCTTGGTGCTGGCCGCCGGGCCGACTGCAGTGATCCTGCCGTCGCCCACGTGCACGGTGGCGCCGACGAGTGCGAGTGCTTCTTGGGCAGCTGTGGGAACGAGCAGGAGGGCGAACGCGACGACACACCGGAGCATGGGCCGCATCTTGGCGAAGTCGGCAGGCGTTCTCCAAAGCAGAACGCCCGGCCGGGGTAGTTGCCCTTCGCCTCTCGCGTTGCCGCAGCGTGGATCGCTGCGGCGCGCGGCTCACATCAGAAGCGCCCGAGCTCCATCACCTTGCTCCACGCCGCGACGAAGTCCGTGGCGAACTTCTGCTTGCCGTCGGCCGCCGCATACACCTCGGCGATGGCGCGCAGTTGCGAGTTGGCGCCGAACACGAGATCGACCGCGGTGCCGGTGTAGCGGACCTTGCCCGTCTTGCGGTCGCGGCCTTCGTACACACCGTCACTGCCAGCTGCCTTCTTCCACTCCGTGCTCATGTCGAGCAGGTTGACGAAGAAGTCGTTGGTCAGCGTCTCCGGGCGATCGGTGAACACGCCGTGCTTGCTGCCGTCGAAGTTGGCCGCGAGCGCGCGCATTCCGCCCACGAGCACCGTCATCTCGGGCGCCGTCAGCGTCAGCAATGCCGCGCGTTCGACCAGCATCTCTGCCGGCGAGCGATCCGCGCCCTTGCCCATGTAGTTGCGGAAGCCGTCGACCTTCGGCTCGAGCGGCTCGAACGACGCTGCGTCCGTCATCTCCTGCGTCGCATCGGTGCGACCCGGTGCGAACGGCACCTGCACGTCGAACCCGGCCTTCTTGGCTGCGGCTTCCACCGCGGCGTTGCCGGCGAGGACGATCAGGTCCGCGAGCGAGACCTTCTTGCCGTTCGATTGCGCGGCATTCCATTCTTGCTGGATGCCTTCGAGGGTCTTCAGCACCTTTGACAGTTCAGCGGGTTGGTTGACGGCCCAGTCCTTCTGCGGTGCGAGGCGAACGCGCGCGCCGTTGGCGCCGCCGCGCATGTCCGTGCCGCGATAGGTCGACGCCGAGGCGAAGGCCACGCGCACGAGCTGCGAGATCGACAGGCCCGATGCGAGCACCTTGCTCTCGAGCGCTGCGACGTCGTTGTCATCGACGAGCGCGTGGTCGACGGCCGGGACCGGGTCCTGCCACAACTGCGGCGGCGGCACCGACGAGCCCAACAGGCGCGCGTGCGGTCCCATGTCGCGGTGCGTGAGCTTGTACCAAGCGCGCGCGAACGCGGCCTCGAACGCCTTCTGGTCGTCGCGGAAGCGCTTGCTGATCACGGCGTACGAAGGGTCCATCTTCAGCGACAGGTCCGTCGTCAGCATGATCGGCGCGTGACGCGTCTTGGCATCGTGCGCGTCCGGCACCGTGCGCGTCGTCTGGCCGGCCTTCGGCTGCCATTGCTGCGCGCCGGCGGGGCTCTTCACCAGTTCCCACTCGTAGTCCATGAGGTTGGTGAAGTAGTCGTGCGACCACTGCACCGGCGTGTAGGTCCAAGCGCCTTCGAGGCCGCTCGTGATCGTGTCGCCGCCCTTGCCCGAGCCGAACGAGTTCTTCCAGCCGAGGCCCTGCTGTTCGAGGCTCGCTTCTTCGGGTGCGGGGCCGACGTGCTTCGTGGGATCAGCAGCGCCGTGCGCCTTGCCGAGCGTGTGGCCGCCGGCGATGAGGGCGACAGTCTCTTCGTCGTTCATCGCCATGCGCGCGAACGTCGTGCGGATGTCGTGCGCTGCCGCAACCGGGTCCGGCTTGCCGTTGGGGCCCTCGGGATTGACGTAGATGAGCCCCATCTGCGCGGCCGCGAGGGGGTTCATGAGCTTGCGGTCGCCGCTGAATCGACGGTCCGCGAGCATCTGGGTCTCGGGGCCCCAATCGACCAGTTCGGGAGTCCAGACGTCCTCGCGGCCGAAGGCGAAGCCGAAGGTCTGGAAGCCCATGGTCTCCAGCGCGACGTTGCCGGTGAGGATCATGAGGTCGGCCCACGAGACACTGGCGCCGTACTTCTGCTTGATGGGCCAGAGCAGGCGACGCGCCTTGTCGAGGTTGCCGTTGTCGGCCCAGCTGTTGAGCGGCGCGAAGCGGATCGAACCGGAAGCCGAACCGCCGCGACCGTCGGTTGTGCGATAGGTGCCGGCGCTGTGCCACGCGAGGCGGATCATCAGGCCGCCGTAGTTGCCGTAGTCAGCGGGCCACCACTCTTGCTGCGTGGTGAGCGTGTCTCGGATGTCCTTCTTCAACGCGTCGACGTCGAGTTGCTGCACCGCACTGCGGTAGTCGAAGCCAGCACCCATCGGGTTGTGCTTCTGCGGGTTCTGGTCGAGGGAGTCGAGGTTGAGATGGTTCGGGGACCAGCCTTTTGCGGCCGTGCCGTTGGTGGATTGGTTCATTGCGGTTTCACCTTGCTGAGAGCTCATCACTGGGCACTCGGCGATGCCGCCCTTCTCTTGGTCCGCCGTGCTCGCACAGCTGGCGGCGATCATGAAGACAACGGGCAGGGTGCCGAGCAGCGCGTGGCTGGTGGTGGATCGCTGCGAGTGTGTTCGCGCGGCTCCGTGGTGGGCACGGGCCTTTGTGGAATGGGTAGGTGTCATGAGAGTTCTCCTCTTGGGTTGCTGGAAGGTGGTGGCTCCGACGTCGGCGGTCGCGTGGATGCAGGCGGCGGTGTTTGGTCCGTGGAGGCCCGAAGGCAGTCGGGGCAGGTGCCCCAGTAGATGACCTCGGCCTCGTCGATCTGGAAGTTGGACCCGGCGGCCGCGGTGAGACAGGGTGCTGCTCCGGTGGCGCAATCGATGTCGACGGTCTTGCTGCAGCGACGGCAGATCGCGTGGTGGTGGTTGTCGCCGACGCGGGGGTCGTAGAGGACCGGCGAGCCAGCGGGCTGGATGCTGCGACAGAGCCCCTTCTCGGTCATGACCCGCAGGGCGTCATAGACCGCTTGTTTGCTGATTGCGCCGATCTCTGTGCGCACGTCCTGGGCGACTTGGTCGGCCGTGCAATGCGGGCGGCGGATGACGGCGCGCAGTACAGCGAGGCGCTGGGCGGTGACTTGGAGCCCGTGGCGGCGGAGCAGGGATGCTGGGTCGGGGGGAATGCGCCCAGGTTGGGGCAGAGTCTGGACTAAGTCAAGACCTGGGTTTAGGCTAGAGTGCGGTGGGAGGCAGTATCTCTGGTGCTGGGGGAGGGACCAGGGGGCCCGGAGTCGCGGTGGATTTCGGTTGGGCGCCTGGTGCGGCCGACTCACACCGTCCGCCGCATCGCCCGAGTCTTCACTTCGTCGCTGTCTCCAGCGAACTGGCTCCTCAGTGGGGTCGCGGAAGCGGACTCGGCGACCGGCCGCGACCCACGGCACATTTGCGCATCAGGCTCGGTCCCATGTAGCAGCAGGCGCGCCGCAATCCCGTTGGTCGGCGGACCGATGCAGGCGATGCGCTCGGCAATGTCCGCCGTGCTACGCGTTCGCTGGCGTCCAGGTCACATCGAGGCGCATCCCCAAGGCGTCCGCAATCCGCTGCAGCATGGACAGGGAGTGCCCTTCGTAGTCCGCGTCTTCAAGGCGGGAGATCACGCTCTGCGTCGTGCCGACGCGTTCAGCGAGCCCTGCCTGCGTGAGGCGCGCGGAGGTGCGAGCGAAGAGGATCATCTCAGCGATCCGCGAGCTCAGCTTGTGCTCCTCGATGGCCGCTCGGAGCGCAGGGTCTGCGCCCACGAGCTTGCTGAGCACGGCCGAAGCCGAGGATCCCGACTTCCGGTTGCGCGCCGGCGCCGCACTCCGGCGCAGCTTCGACTTTGCGGCTCTCGCAGTGGGCGTCGCGGCGTCGGGCTTCGAGCGACGATTGCGGCGCCGGGTTCGGGACTTGGTCATGAGGTCAGGCCTTGTACGTGTGACGGGTTGGGTTGGCTTCGAGGTCGGCCTTGCGCCGCTTCGCGCGGTCGAGATCGGCTGGGGGGACTGCAGCCTCCTTGGTGAGGCCGTGGACGAGGAAGGCGACGTTCTTGCCGAGGAAGCAGTAGAGGATGCGGTAGTTCATGGTGCCGACCTTGGCGCGCAATTCGTAGATCCCGCCTTCCAGCACGTCTGCCGTCGGTCGGCGCAACTCGTGGCCCTCGGCTTCAAGCCGTTCGATGATCGCGGCGCACTTGGCGAAGGCCTTCGGTGTCGTTCGCTTCAGTGCCTCGAGCCAATCGAGGACCGGGGGCCGGCCGTCGCAGTCGAGGTAGAAGTAGACAGAGGTCTTCGGCATCGGGCCCTCGGGAGGGTATCGCAATATTGCGATCTCTGGTAGAGGTGTCGCTGGGTTCGGGATCGCTGTGGGGTAGTGACGACGCGAGGGGGCAGGGCCCGGCGCCGCCTTGAATGGGCCTCCTGTGGCTTCAGCGCCCGAGAAGGCCCATCCGGCGTCTCTCCG
>CAMBXM010000193.1 GCA_945871815.1 Singulisphaera sp. GP187 | reverse complement strand
GCTGCAGCAGCTGGTCGGCATCGGCAACTCGCGTCGCGGCGACCGCTACCTGTTCGGCGGCACCGAGAACGGCACGCCGCCATTCGAGATCGTCGACGGCCCCGGTGGCACGCGCGTCGACTATCGCGGCAACCAAGAACGGCTCGAGATCGAAGTCGCGCCTGGCGTGGCGACTGGCCTCAATCTTCCGGGCGATGCGATCTTCCAGAATCGCGACCGCCGCGGCGTCACTTTCACAGGCGCCACTGGCGCACAGCCAACGGGTCGCGGCGACACGGCGATCGGCTTCCAAACACTGACGGTGTCGTGGAACGGTTTGCACACCGACGCACCATCCGGCGTGTTCGCGGGCAGCGGCACGTCGAACGCCGTCGGCCCCATCGGCTACACCTTCACCGCCTCACCGCCAACGTTGAGCATCGGCGGCGGCCCGGCCATCTCGGTCCCCGCCAGCGACCAGGATTTCACGACTGCTGATGGTCGCGTGCTCAACCTCACGGTCACAGGCTTGCCGGCGACGCTGACGGGCACGTTCACGGCCAAGGCCGGTCTCACCACCGACGGCGGCGCCACGGTCACGGATGTGTCGGACTTCAGCGCCACTGCGATCGCAGTGCGCAGCGGCGACGACGGCACCGTACTGCAAGTTGACGTGACCGGACTGATCAAGACTGGCGACGAAGCGGTCAAGCACGAAGGCACCTTCGACGCCTTCACGATGCTGATCACGCTGCGCGATCTGCTGAAGAACGAGGCCGGCACCGACAACGCCACGGTTCGCGCCCGTGCGGCGGAGATGCTCGGGGAGATCGACAGCGCCCACGACGCGGTCCTCGACGGCTTGAGCGAACTCGGCTTCCGCTCCTCCAGCATGCAAGTTCTCGGCAACCGCGTGTCGGGCCTGCGCATCTCGCGCGAGCAGTCGCTCTCCGACCTTCAGGACACGGACATGGCCAAGGCCATCCTCGAACTGCAGCGGCAGGACATTTCCTACCAAGCGGCTCTGCAAATGGGCTCGCGCGTCATCCAGACCTCCTTGCAGAACTTCCTCTGAGCACTGAGCCGTGACCCAACCCCTCGTACCGCTCAGCGGCTCCGCCACTGTCGCCCCCGTCGGCTCCACTCCCGCGGCCAGTGCGAGCGAGTCGTCACCAGCCTTCCGCCGTCTCCTGGACTCGCTCGAACGACTCGCGCGACCGACCGAGACACAGGAGCCCGTCGACGACACCGACTCGCTGAAACGCGCCATTGCCGATGTCGACTCGGGCTTTCAACAGGCGATGGACTTGCGCCGTCGCCTCGAAGCAGCCTTCCAGCAGAGGACCTTGTGAGCGAGACCCTGACCCTCGAGCTGCGGTGGCTTGATCGCGCGGCAATGCAGCCGTGGCTGCCGTTGCTGGACGAATGGCTGCTGCCGGGCGCGCTCTACGGTGCACAACACACCTGGCCGCAGCTCTACCGCAGCGACGGTGACGGACGCTTCGCGACTCTGTTTGCCGGCGAGCGCATGCTGAGCTGCTGCGCCTTTCGCTTCGCGACGCTCCATACCAACGCCGGGGTCCGTCGCACGGCGCTGCTGGGGTCGGTCGCCACGGATCCGGCGCTGCGCGGTCAAGGCCTCGCGTCGCAGTTGCTGCGCACATCGCTCGACGCGTGCAAACAGGGCGGCGCCGAGTTGGTGCTGTTGTGGGCCGAACAACCAAGGCTCTACGAACGCTGCGGCTTCCGCAACGGCGCGCTCGAAGTGTGCTGCGCGCTGACGGCTCGTTTCGATGACGTCATCGCCGACGACGGCACCGTGGCGACCGTGCGCTTTGCGACCATCGCCGACCATGCGCGACTTCACGAGCTTCACGACCACAAGCCGATGCGCGTCGATCGTTCGCCCCACGCCATGTCGGCACTGCTCACGACTCCAGGGCTGCAGACCGTGGTGCTCGAACGCAGCGGCGAAGTCGTCGCCTATGCCTGCACCGGCAAGGGTGCAGACCTGCAAGGCTGGTGGCACGAAGTCGGGGGCGCCGATGCGGACGTGGCCGCGATGCTGCCACGCGCGTTGGCACTCGCCGGGCACTCGCAAGCAATCGCTTTGGTGCCGCCGTATCGACTGGCGCTGCCGCGACTCCTCGGCGATTGCCGATTGGAGACGGCGACGGTCGCAGGCCCAATGGTCTGTTCGCTGTCGGATCGCGCCGTGCCGATGCTGTTCGTCGATGGATTGGACTCGGTGTAGCGACGCTCCGCGGGCCGGGCGCGGCGATCCGTTCACCGAGAAGCCCACCACCACCCCACCGACCGCGCGCGAGCGGAGTATGCTGCCGCCTTCTCGCTCTGGAGGTCGACCGCATGAGCTACCCCTCGCTCGTTCCGCTCGCTGCCGTCGTCGCCTTGGTGGTTGCTGCGCCCGCACAACAATCGCGGCTGCAGGCGACGTTCGAGAAGCACTACGCCGATCTCGACTCCAGAACGCGTGCCGAGGATGCCGCGCGCGCGCTGGTCCATCTCGGCAAAGCCGCTGTCCCCATGCTGCGCGAACGGCTGCAGACACAGAGCCGGAGCGGCGAATCGCTGCTTCGAGTGCACGGCGCGATGTATGTCCTCGCCCGGATCGGCAAGCCGGCCGTCGCGGCGTGGCCCGAACTGACGATCATTCATCGCGCCGCGACGGACGACCTGAAGCGACAAGCCTTCTGGACCATGAGCCAGTTGCTGCCATGGGCCGACGACGAGCAAGCGACGACGCTCGAGAAGGACTATGAACAATCCACCTGGGTTCGCGGCCAGGAGGACTACTCGCTGGTGATGACCGGCTGGTGGCAAATGCAACTGCACAGGGAGCCGTCGCCGTCGAATCTGCTGAGGATGCTCGGGGACGCCGGGGCTCCGGACTTCGCATTGTCTGGGCTGACTCCGCAGCGACTGACTGCGGCCGCGAACTGGATCGCGGCGCACCCGGAGTTCGCGCCCGGGGATCTCGCGACGATCGAGAAGCTCCTGATCGAACGTCTCGACGGGGCGCAGCAGATGGCGGTCATCCCGTGGGAGCAATCGTGGGATTCTGGCTGGGCGGCGCCGATGCTCGCCGAGGCGCTGCTCGCAGTGAGGCCTGCACCGCTCGGCAGCGCCACCGCGCGCGCCCTGCTGCAGCACTGGGACCCCGACCAGCGACTGCGGGCCGCGGCGTGGTTCGAAGACGGTGGCCACGCACTTCCCGTTCATGAGCGCGCGGCAATCGTCGGCTGCATCTGGGATGGCGAATCGAGCATTGCGAAGACCGCAGTGAACGCACTCTCTGCATGGGGCAGGAAGGGACTCGTCGGACTACCGGCATTGCGTTGGCTCGAGCGCCATGCCCCCGATCGCGCCTTCGCCGATCTGTGCCGCGAGACGGCGGAGCGAGTGCTCGCCAGCACGAGAACGGGCGATGGCCCGGCCGGCGAGACCGCCACGGCCCTCGACGCGGCACTTCGCGGCGTCGATGCAGCGCGACCAGAACCCGTCGATCCGACCACCGTGCACGATGTCCTGATCGGCGCGCGCTGGACCGGCGCCGACGAGCTCCAGCGCTTGCTGCAGTTCCATGACGCATGCGGACTGAAGGCCGGGCCAGTCGCCCCGCACCTGCTGCGGCTCGCATTCGTCGCCGGCGACGAGACGGCGACGGTCGCGTTGGCTTGGCTCGCGGGTCATCCTGATGCGACGGCGCTGGCCGCCGGTAAAGACAGGGACCCGATGGCTTCCTATTGGGCGATCCGGACCTACGCGTGCCCGCAGAACTACGGAGTCAGCATCGAGGCGTGTGCCTGGCTGCGCGTGCCTCGGACGCCGACGACCGAGGATCTGCGCGACCGCGAACTCGCATCCACCGACCTGCGGCGCGTGACGCGGGGTCTCGCTGCCGCGATCGCCAACTCGCCCGGTGTGCTGCCTGCGTGCCGCGACTCGTTGCGCGAACTCGTCGCACTGCCCGACGATTGGATCTCGACCGTGCCGGCCGAGCGCCGCGAATGGCCCACGACGCTCCAGACCGACCTGTCGACCGAGACCCGCCTGCTCGCCGCCATAGCACTGTGTTCGTTCGGCGATCTCGAGTTCGACTCGACGCGCGTTGCCGAGACCGTGCGGAAGGAATGCGGCGTCGAGGTTGCCGACCTCCCGGCCTGGGTCACCGCGCAGCGGCAGAACGGCACGCTCGCAGCCTTCCTCGACGGGGTCGAGGCCTCCTGCCGCGAACGGTTGTCGGTCCGCCGCGGCGTCTGGCCGACCGTTCGCTGAAGGCGGGTCCTGCGACCGTAGCTCCACGCAGCAGCGGAAGGCGCGGCGCGGCTCCGCCCGGCCCCCGCACTTCGCCACGGGGAAGAGTCCTACTCGAGCGGAAAAACCCTCCCGCGGGGCGACACCCCAGCGGCTACACTCCTCGCCCCAAAACCGGCCACTCCCGGCCGCAACCTCAGCCCCACGCAAAGAGCATGGACATCGTAGTCTGCGTCAAGCGCGTCCCGACCACGGACACGCCGATCAAGATCGCCGCCGATGGCAAGTCGTTCGACCCGACCGGCGTGAAGTTCGAACTCAACGCCTACGACGAGTTCGCCCTCGAGCAGGCCCTTCGCATCAAGGAGCAGCTGAACGCCGGGAGCGTCACCGTCGTGACCCTCGGGCCGAAGGCCGCCGAGAAGGAACTTCGCGACGCGCTGGCCCGCGGCGCCGACAAGGCGGTGCTGCTGTCGACCGAGCAGTGGGTCAGCGACAGCTGGGCCTGCGCGCAGGCGTTGCACAGCTGGCTCAAGACCGTGAAGTGCGATGTCGTCCTGTGCGGCAAGCAGGCCGTCGACGCCGACAACAACCAGCTGCCGTCGCGCCTCGCGGCGATGCTCGGGTTCGGCTGCGTCACCGAGGTCGCCAAGCTCACGCTGGAGAACGGCACGTTCACTGCCGAGCGCGACATCGAAGGTGCGCGCGAAGTGCTGACGTGCAAGGCGCCGGCGGTCCTGAGCTGCAACAAGGGTCTCAACGAACCGCGCCGCGCCAGCCTCAAGGGCATCATGGCGGCAAAGGCCAAGCCCTACAGCGAAGTGCCGGCCCAGCTGCCGGAACCGGCGATGGCGATCGTGTCGCTGACGCTGCCGCCCGCGCGCGCGGCCGGCAGGATCCTCGGCACCGGTGCCGACGCCGTCCCGGCGTTGATCGCCGCGCTGCGCAACGAAGCCAAAGCCCTCTGACCCCGAGCGGAACACCAACATGAGCAACATCGTCGTCGTCGCCGAAGTCCGCGCGGGCAAGTTGAAGCGCCCCTCCCTCGAAGCCGTCGCTGCCGGTCTGCAGCTCGCCGCTCAGAACGGCGGCAAGGTGATCGCCGTGGCCGTCGGCAGTGGCCTCGACGCTGCTGGCGCCGACCTCCAGAAGAGCGGTGCGCACCAAGTCGTTCTGATCGACGCCCCAGGCTTTGCCAACTTCTCGGGCGATGCCTACGCCCGCATCGTCACCGAGCAGTGCAAGAAGCACGCGCCCGCCGCCGTGCTGATGGCGCACACCGCGATGGGCAAGGACCTGCTGCCCCGTGTCGCCGCCGCGCTCGACGCCGGTCTCGTCACCGACGTAGTCGCCGTCGGGTTCCAGGGCGGCAAGTTCACGGCGCAGAAGCCGGTGTTTGCCGGCAAGGCCACGCTCCACGTGCAGGCCACGCGTTCGCCGTTCTTGGCCACGCTTCGGCCCAACAACTTTGAGGCGAAGTCGGGCGGCCCAGCGACCATCGAGAAGATTGCTGCCGAGGCCGGCAACCTGCTGTCCGTCGTCAAGGAAGTGATCGCTGCCGCGCAGGACCGAGTGCCGCTGCAAGAGGCCAAGGTCGTCGTCGCTGGCGGCCGTGGCCTCAAGGACCCGGAGCAGTTCAAGATCCTCGAAGGCCTCGCCGCCGCCTTCGGCCCGGGCGTCGCCGCCGTCGGCGCCTCGCGCGCCGTGGTCGACGCCGGCTGGCGCCCGCACCGCGAGCAAGTCGGCCAGACCGGCAAGGTCGTGTCGCCGACGCTCTACTTCGCGATCGGCATCAGTGGCGCGATCCAACACCTCGCCGGCATGCGCACCGCGCGCACGATCGTCGCGATCAACAAGGACGCCGATGCACCGATCTTCAAGGTCGCTGACTACGGCATCGTCGGCGATGCGTTCGAGATCGTGCCCGCTTTGACGAAGGCGATCGCCGCCCTCACCGCCAGCAAGTGACCGCCCCCTTCCGTACCAAGTCGATTCCAGGCACCAAGCCATGACTCTCAAAGCAGGCATCGTCGGGTTGCCCAACGTCGGCAAGTCCACGCTCTTCAACGCCGTCACGCGCACGCAGAAGGCGCAAGCGGCGAACTATCCGTTCTGCACCATCGATCCGAACGTCGGCGTCGTGACGGTGCCGGACGACCGGCTCTACGTGTTGCAGAAGATCGCCAAGACCAACGTGGTGATCCCGGCGACGATCGAGTTCGTCGACATCGCTGGATTGGTCAAGGGCGCGTCGACGGGCGAAGGGCTCGGCAACAAGTTCTTGAGCCACATCCGTGAAGTCGACGCAATCGTGCAGGTCGTTCGCTGCTTCGAAGACATCGACATCCACCACGTGGCGGGATCGGTCGACCCGGTTCGCGACATCGAGATCATCACGACGGAACTCGTGCTCGCGGACCTGGAGGCGGTGCAGAAGCGCATCGACAAGCAGGAGAAGTTGGCGAAGCGCGGCGAGAAGGAAGCAGTCGCCGAGCTGGCCGTGCTCAACAAGCTGATGCCGGTGCTCGACCAGGGCAAGCCAGCGATCCTGTGCGAACTCAAAGACGACGAGAAGGCGATCTCCAAGACGCTGCAGCTGCTGACGGACAAGGCGACGATCTTCGCGTGCAACGTCAAGGAGAACGAACTCGCGACGGCGGATCAGAACCCGTTCGTGCAGAAGGTCCGGGAGTACGCGAAGACGCACCTCGCGTGCGAAGCGGTGGTGATCTCGGCGCAGATCGAGAGCGATCTGGTGGATCTGTCACCGGAGGACTGCAAGGCGTTCTTGGCCGACCTCGGCGTGAAGGAGAGCGGTGTGGGCTCGCTGATCAAAGCGACCTATCACTTGCTCGGGCTGCAGACCTACTTCACGGCTGGCGAGAAGGAAGTCCGCGCGTGGACGATCCATCGAGGGGACACGGCGCCGAAGGCGGCGGGAGTCATTCACTCGGACTTCGAACGCGGCTTCATCAAGTCGGAGACGGTCAGCTACGAGGACTTGGTGAAGTGCGGGAGCGTCGCGGCGGCGAGGGAGAAGGGGCTGTATCGGATCGAAGGGAAGGAGTATGTGGTCGAGGATGGGGACGTGCTGCACTTCCGGTTCAGTGTGTGATGGTGGGGGCGGCGTGAGCTGATGAGCGGGTAGCGCGTCCTCGGCGTGGACGACGGGTGTCGCGACGGCGACCACCCTGCGGCTTGCAGGTCGATGTCCGCCGCACGACGATCCGCCGATGGAAGTTGCCAATCCCCGCGGTGCGCGCGCCCTCTTCGTCACCGTGTTGGTCGTGGCGATATCGGCCATCGCTGCGTGGTGGATCG
>CAMBXM010000192.1 GCA_945871815.1 Singulisphaera sp. GP187 | reverse complement strand
GCCGGACAGCAGGATGCGGACCCCGTCCGCCGCCGCCGCTCGCGCGAGCGCGTGAACCGCGAGCACCGACGGATCGCCCAGCGGCAACCCCCAGTGACGAGTCAGGTGTGGCAGTGCGTCGAGCACTTCGCGCCCACCGTCGACAGGCCTCAGTTCGTGACCACAGTGCTGGGCTACCAGGCGTGCGACATCCCGCTCGCTCACGTCATTGCCGTGCGCCAAGAACTGGTAGGCCGGAACCGCGCGCCGCTGTTGGTGCAGGATCGCGGCAAGACAACTGCTGTCGATGCCGCCGGACAGTGACAGGGCCACTGGCTGTTCGGCATCGGCACATCGCGCCGTAGCGCGAGCGAGGGCGCTGGCGAAGGACCCGCCCGGGACAGCCGCCGATGAGGTCGGCTGCACCATCTCGGGGAGCGCCTCGCCGTCAACGTGTCGGCGCTCGTCGCCGTGCGCAACAGCCCCAGTGTTGCCGTAGTGAAAGAACCGCGTGACTGCGGCCGCTGGCAACTCCGGCTCAACACCCAGCTCGCGCAGGGCCGGCCAGGTCGACGCGAAGGCGACCACTTCGCCGTGCTCGCGAACCACGAACAACGGCTTCTCGCCCATTGCATCGCGCGACAACCACAGCTGATTCGAGACGCCGTCGACCACCGCCAGCGCATGGTGGCCCGCGAGTTCTGCGATCCGCTCGGGTTGTCCCCGCGCTACCAGCAGAAGCGGTAGCCACGCATCATTTGGCAGTCGGTCGCGGCGCCGCATTCTCGGTAGCAGCTCGCCCCAGAGTTCGCGGGCGTTGGTGATCGCACCGTTCAACACGGCGAGGTAGCGCCCGCCACGGAGCGCCACGGGTTGGGTGCTGAGGCGATCGGTGATCGCAAGGCGCGCACAGCCGAGAACGAAGTCGCCGCAGATCGCCGAGCCGCCGCCGTCGCTGCCACGCCAGCGCAGGCGTGACAGAGCGCGCTCTGCGCGCGTGGAGATGTCCCCCGCACCAAGCGCGAGCCACGAACGCCGAGCGCCGAAGATGCCGCACACAGGCAGCGGTTATGCCGGTTCCGAGGGCGCCACGA
Organism: Singulisphaera sp. GP187; assembly: GCA_945871815.1. Lineage (GTDB taxonomy): Bacteria > Planctomycetota > UBA1135 > UBA1135 > UBA2386 > SXPK01. The sequence goes on along the minus strand of CAMBXM010000192.1, from coordinate 6,544 downwards.
AAGAACTCGCGCGCCTTCCTACTCGTCAGAAGAACATCGTCGCCAACAGCAGCAGGTGCCAGCACAGCAGCAGCGAGTAGCCGACCAGTACGACCCAGAGCCCGATGCGCGCAGCGCGGAAGTTCTTGGTGATCGTCAGGAAGGCGGCGCAAACGCCGATGCCGATGGTCTTGAACAGGATGAACGCCTGCGGTCCGTAGGCCAACACTTGGTCGACCAGAGGATTCAGCTCCTGCCCCCCGTGCGCCAAGAACAGCAGCGTGAAGTAGGCGTCGGCAAGGTTGAGCAGAACGACAGCGAGCACGGCAAACAGCAGACCGGCGCCGTAGCGATCGACGAAGATCTCCTGGTCGTCTTCGAGCCTTCGCACATGCTGTCGTCGGCCTCCGGCGAAGGTGTAGCGGGAGAACATGGGCGTCGAGCGTGCGCGCCGATCGGTCGCTCGTCGCTCGTGCTCGGCTGCTTGAACGGAACAGGGTGCTTGGATCGCCAGCATAGGTAGGAGGGGGGAGTCCGAAAGCAGGATAGCTCCCCGACCGAAACCGCAGACACCGCAACGCTCCGTTGCCGGCACACCGACCATGGCACGGGCACTTTCCGCTCTACTTTTCTCCGAGCGCAGGTCGCCGACGTTGCGGCGCATGGCGAGGTCCGACATCCTGGTGTCGTGCCGCTCCCATCGGTCCAACTGCAAGTTCGCGTTCGCGGCCGCCATCCGTGGTTCTTCCGCAAGATGGTCCGCAAGCCCGAGAAGCCCATTCCGGCGGGAAGCGTCGTGCACGTCCGCGACAAGGACCAGCGGCTGATCGGCAGCGGTTTCTACAATCCGCGCACCGACCTCGCGCTTCGGCTGTTCAGCGGGCTGGCGATTGAAGACCCAAAGGCTCATTTCCTCGCAGCCTTTGCGGAAGCCCTCGAGTTGCGCGAACAGGTCCTGCACTTGCCCGAGGTCACCAATGCCTACCGGATCGTCCATAGTGAAGGCGATGGCTTCCCAGGCCTGATCCTCGACCGCCTCGGCGACGCGTTCGTAGCCCAGGTCAACGTCTTGGGCACCTTCCTCCAGATGGAGCACATTGGTGAGTTTCTGCGTGAGCGGCACCCGCGCTGCCGTCTCGTGATGTTGCAGGACGAGGAAATGGCTGCTCGCGAGGGCATGGAGCGCATCGGTGCACCACAGCCGATCGCCGTCGAGGTCAAGGAACACGGCCTGCGCTACGCCGTGCAAGCCGGCGGTGGCCACAAGACCGGCTTCTTCGCCGATCAGCGCGACAACCGAAAGTTGGTCCGAGAACTCGCCCGCGGCCGTTCGGTGCTCGACCTCTGCTGCAACTCCGGCGGCTTTGCCATGAACGCTGTGGCCGGTGGCGCCAAGTCCGTCCACGCGGCCGACCTCGACGAGGAGATGGTCGAGCAGACGACCGACAACGCCGCCCGCAACGGACTCAAGATGAGGGTCGAGCATGCCGACGCGTTTGACCTTCTCCGCGACCTGCGCCCGGGAGCGCACGACTTGATCGTGCTCGACCCGCCCAAATGGGTGAAGTCGCGCGACGAGATGGAGCAGGGGCTCGGCCGCTACCGCGACCTCAACCGACTCGCCTTGGAGAAAGTCCGCCGCGGCGGGCTCGTCCTGACTTGCTCTTGCTCTGGCAGCGTCGACGAACACGTGTTCTTGCGCATGCTCGATGAAGCGGGTGTCCAGGCAGGCCGCGGCACGCGCGTGCTTGCTCTGCGCGGCGCCGGCCCAGACCACCCCATCGCGCTCGACTGCCAGCAGACGCGCTACCTCAAAGTCGCGCTCTTGCAGGTGCGCGAATGAGCGAGCGCGACGATCGGCTGGCTGCGCGCCTCCAGCCATCGTCGGTGCCGTGGCAGAAGACCACACTGCGTCGCGCGGCCGTGCTGGCCGCAATCGTCGAGCACGACGAGGAGGACGCGGTCCTGTTCTTGGTGCGGGCGGCACAGCTGCGGCACCACGCTGGCCAAATCAGCTTTCCCGGCGGCGCCGAGGACGACGATGTCGACCCGGCTTGGTGTGCTCTGCGCGAAACCGAGGAGGAGATCGGCGTGCACCGAGATCGCATCGTGCTGCTGGGCAGCCTGCCAGCGCGGACGAGTTCGTCGAACTTCCGCGTGCACTGCCTCGTCGGCCGCATCGTGGCGGGCACCGAGATGCGTCTCGATCGACGAGAAGTGGCACGTTCCATGACCGTGCCCCTTCGCGAACTGCTGCAACCCGAGCGTTGGTGCGAGCGCCGTCCACCAGAGGCCGAGGGCAGCCAGCTCCCAGCCAGCCCGCACTACGAACACGGCAGCGACGTGATCTGGGGCCTCACCGGTCGCTTCACTGCGGATCTGCTCGAAGCGATCCGCATCGCGAACTTCGACTAGCCGCGCAGTTGCGCGTGGATCTCGCCCGACTGCTCACGCACCTTCTCAAGGAAACGCTGCTCATCCTTGTCGTCGAGCGTTCGATCTTCGGCACCCAGCGTGACGGTGAAGTTGAGGCTCTTGTGCAAAGCCGGCACACCCTCACCCCGGTAGACCTCGAACAAGCGCACGTCGCGAACGAGCTTGCGACCAACGCGGCGCAAGAAGTCCGCGACGTCGATGACGCGTACAGCCTCTGGCACTTGCAGGGCGACGTCGATGGGCAGGAGTGGAAACTGAGGCAACTGTGCAAACGCTGGTTCGTGGCGACCACTGCCGAGCAGGGCTCGCACATCGATAGTGGCGATCGCGGTAGTAACCGGAACGCCGAGGCCGCGCGCCGCGGCAGGGTGCAAGTGGGCGACAAAGCCCACCGGCGAGCCATCGCGGTCCAGCGCCACGGCAGCGTTGGGATGCACCCAAGGTTGGTTGCTGCCGTGCCAACTGCGGGTGAGGTCGACTGGGTAGGCGACTCGCTGCAGCAACGTCGCGACTGCCTCGCGCAATTCGGCAAAGGGGTGTTCGCCGCTGCGCCTGGTCCACACCAGCGCCATCTCGCGAACTTCGCGTGGCAGGCCGTCGCTGTCGCGAACCTCCGGCTGATAGCCCTTGCCGTGCTCAAAGAGCAGGACCTCAGACTCGCGGCGCAGGTTCTGGACCAAGTTGGAGAGCAGACTCGGCAACACGTGGCGGCGGATGCGCGTGATCTCGGGGGCCACAGGATTGGTGACGCGCACGTAGGCGTGATCCTGCGCGGATACCTGCTGCAGCACTTGGTCGGGGACGAACGTGTAGTCGTAGACTTCGTTGGCGCCGAGCTCGGTCGCCGCCACCTCACCGAGGCGACGCGCCAAGAAGTGCTCGGGCTCGCGCACTGGCGGCACGACCACGCTCTGTAGCGGCTGCTCCTCGATGTTGTCGTAGCGGAACATGCGCCCGACCTCTTCGACGAGGTCGTCCTCGATGGCAATGTCCTTCGTGGCGCGAAAGCTCGGCGCCGTGACGATCCAGCCAGCGGCGGACTCATCGACCGAAAACTGCAGCGAGCGCAGGATGCCGGTGATCTGCGCCTTCGGCAGTGACACGCCGAGCTTTTGGTCCAGCCGATCCTGGCGTAGCACGATCGGCTTCGGCTCGTAGCGGAACCCAGCCGGATCGACCAAGGGACCAGCCACACTGACCGAGGGGCAGTAGTGCTGCAGTAGCCGGACGAAGTGATGCACCGCGACTTCCGCGTTGGCCGGATCCTGCGCCTTCTCGAAGCGAGCGCTCGCGTCGGTGCGCAAGCCCAGTCGCATGCTCGTTCGCCGGATCGTCGCGGCGTGGAAGTTCGCGGACTCGAGAAACAGCGAGGTCGTCTGGTTGCCGACCATGGTGCCAGCTCCACCCATGATGCCCGCGAGCGCTTCTGGCTCGTCGTCGGCACAGATCAGCAGGTCGGTCGGTTCGAGCACGCGCTTCTGTTCGTCGAGCGTCGTGATGTGTTCACCCTTCTTGGCAAACCGCACGTGCACCGAACGGCCCTTCAGGTGCGAGGCATCAAATGCGTGCATCGGCTGACCGAGATCGAGCATCACGAAGTTCGTGAGATCGACCGGCAGGTTGATCGAACGCTGCCCCACCGCAGCGAGCAGCATGCGCAACTCGAACGGTGACGGCCCCGCGACCACGCCATCGAGACGGAGGCCACAGTAGCGCGGGCAGGCCCGGCGATCCTCGATGCGAACCTCGACGCGTTCCCCGTGTGCAGGCCAGGACAGCGGCTCGCACAGCGGCTTCAGCGGACGGCCGTAGATCGCCGCGAGTTCACGAGCCACCCCGTAATGGCCCCACAAGTCCGGACGATGATTGATCGACTTGTTGTCGAGCTCCAGCACCATGTCCTGCGCCGGCATCACGTCAACGAAGCGCGCACCGACTTGCACGTTTGCCGGCAACACGAGGATGCCGTTGTGATCCTGCGAGAGCCCGAGTTCCTGCTCGCTGCAGATCATCCCGTGCGATTCGACGCCGCGGATCTTGGCCGGCTTGATCTTGAGCGGCCCCTTACCGCCCGCGTCGGGCAAGGAGTTACCCGGCTCAATGACCACAACTTTCTGGCCGCGCTCGACGTTGGGCGCGCCGCACACGATCTGCTCGACGCGCCCTGGGGCCAGCGCAACACGGCAGATGCTCAGCTTGTCGGCATCGGGGTGACGCTCCTTGTGCAACACCTCCCCCACGACCAGCGACTCGAGGCCGTGACCGAACGGGTGGATGCCGTCGATCTCCGCCGTACTCATCGTGAGGTCGGCGAGGATGCGCTGCGGCTCGAGGCCGGAGAGGTCGACGTGGCGCGACAACCAGCGGAGGGAGAGCTTCATGGCGAGCCGGGCCCCTACTTTGAAACCGTCGGGAACTGGCGCAGGAACCGAAGGTCCCCACCCATGAACAAGCGGATGTCGTCGATGCCGTAGCGCAGCATCACGACGCGCTGGAGGCCCATGCCGAACGCGAAGCCGGTGTACTGCTCTGGGTCAATGCCACCCTGACGCAGCACATTGGGATGGACCATCCCGCACGGAAGGATCTCGATCCAGCCGGACTGCTTGCAGACCGAGCAGCCCTTCCCACCGCAAAACGGGCAATTGACGTCGAGTTCGAAGCCAGGCTCCACGAATGGGAAGAACCCAGGCCGCAGCCGCACCTTGAGGTCTTGGCGCCCGAGCACGACGCGCAGACACGTCTTCATCGTGTGGATCAGATTCGCGACGCTGACCTTGCGATCCACCACCAGACCTTCCATCTGGTAGAACGTGTGCTCGTGGCTCTTGTCGACGGTCTCGGCGCGGAAGCACCGACCGGGGACAATGACCTTCAACGGCGGCTGGAAGTCCTTTGCGAAACGCCGCAGCGTGCGCACTTGGACCGGCGACGTATGCGTTCGCAGCAGATTGCCGTCGTCGAGCCAGAAGGTGTCCTGACTCTCGCGCGCCGGGTGGTCGCCCGGGATGTTGAGGGCGTCAAAGTTGTAGTGCTCGGTCTCCACCTCGGGACCGTCCTGCCACGAGAAGCCCATCGACGTGAACAGGTCGACCAGCTCCTGCTGCACGATGGTGATCGGGTGGAGCGAGCCGATGCGACGTCGCGGACCAGGCTGGCTCGGGTCAAAGCCGGTGGCCGCAAGCTCGCGCTCCATCGACTGCGCCGAAACCGTGGCGCGGCGCGCGGCGAGCGCAGCCTCGACGTCCTGCTTCAGCTCGTTGAGAGCCTTGCCGGCTGCTGGCCGCTCGCTCTTGTCAAGTTGGCTGACCGAGCGCAGGAGCTCCTGCAACTCGCCCTTCTTGCCGAGAAGACGCGACTCAACCTGCGCAAGCGCAGTCTCGTCCGCGACAGTAGCGATGGCCGCAAGCCACTCACGACGACGGTCCTGCATCGGCTCTCGACGGGGTTAGCAATCAAGAGTCCGGTCCGCCGCAGAAGGGCGGCGGTGTCCGCACGCAATCTTCGCGCTGCGGCCCGGACCGGGCTCGAGCCGGGCGGGCTCAAGAATGCATCGGACTACAAGCGGACTCAGCTAGCGAGAGCTTGCTGGGCCTGCTGGCAGATCTGCTCGAACATCTTGGGGTCGTGGATGGCGAGCTCGCTGAGTTCCTTGCGGTTCAGCTTGATGCCGGCCTTCTGCACACCGTGGATGAACTGCGAGTAGCGCAGCCCGAGCGGGCGCACGGCAGCCGTTAGGCGCGTGATCCACAAGGCCCGATACTGGCGCTTCTTTTGTTGGCGGCCGATGAACGCGTAAACCGCTGCGCGGATTACGGTTTCCTGGGCTACCCGGAACAGGTTGCGACGGCCTTGGTGATAGCCCTTCGCGCGCTTCAGGATCTTGTTGTGGCGCTGCCGATGAGCAGGACCATTCGTAGTGCGAACCATGGGTTACCTCCTCTTGCCGCCGAGGCACTCGCGCATGTTGACTTCGAACTTGCCAACGCACAGGGCGTCCTTGCGCAACTGGCGCTTCCGCTTCGTCGTGCGGCGCACCATGATGTGCGAAGTGAACGCGTGACTGCGTTTGACCTTGCCGCTCTTGGTCAGCTTCATGCGCTTGACCACGGCCTTCTTCGTCTTCTGC
>CAMBXM010000191.1 GCA_945871815.1 Singulisphaera sp. GP187 | reverse complement strand
TCAGCCCAACATCGCCTTGATCCCGGTGCGACCGCCCAAACCAGAAGACGCTGCCGGGGGTGGTGGCGGTGGCGGTGGCGGTGGCGGACTGGCGAACCTGCCGAGCGTCGGCGGTGGCCCGAACACCGCGACCGGTGACGGGGACATCAGGGGTGGCGGCCGCCCCAACGGCGATCAGAGTTTCGCCGGACGGGGCGGTGCCCGACCTGGCGGATCTCCGGCTGGAGGCCTGCCGCCTGGCTTCAACCTCGGCGACCTGCTGCGCGGCGGAACGCGCGGCGGCGGTGGCTTGTTCGGCGGCGGTGGTAGCAACGGCGGTGGCGGCCGTTAGGCAGCCTGTTGCAGAACGGCTCCGGCACCGAGGGTTCGAGATCTGGTTCGAGATCCAGGGGCGCGAACGGAGTCGAATCGGCAGCTTCGACGCAATTCGTGCGACGCAGAGATCGGATCAGCTACCGAGCAAGCCGGCAGGATGCGTTCGGCAACAGGCCGTTAGGCAGTCTTCAACAGGCTGTTAGGCAGGGGGCCGGTCCGCTCACCCTTGCGAGCTGAGGGCCCACTCGGTCCTACCGCCGCGGAAGGGACTGGGGATCAGGATTCCGCCGCCGTCGGACGCCACAGAGTACGAAGTTGTTGGACATGGTCGCTCAAAGCCGTCGCTGAAAGCCGTCGCTCAAAGCGCCAGCGTCCGTGGCGCCCCCCCCGTCCACGGATGGCTTCGTCGCGATCTCGCCGTGGAACTGGCAGATCCCGCCACGAAGCCGCTCCTTGACCACGACGTTCGTGGCTCGGCCTCGACTCAGACCCCTTGGGAACGACCTCTAGTCCCACTCCGTCAGCGCCCGTCCGTTTCAGAACACCTTCTTGCCGATCACCGCGCGGCCACCCATGTAGGGTCGCAGCGCCGCTGGCACGTTCACGGTACCGTCGGGATTCTGGTGGTTCTCGAGCAGCGGAATCAGCACGCGCGGGCTGGCGATCACCGTGTTGTTCAGCGTGTGGCAGAACCGCACCTTGCCCAGGGCGTCGCGATAGCGCAGCCCAAGCCGCCGCGCCTGGTAGTCATAGAACCGCGATGCCGAGTGCGTCTCGCCATACGCGTTTCGCGACGGCATCCATGTCTCGATGTCGTACTTGAAGGCCTGCGGCACACCGAGATCCCCGCCGCAAACCGCGACGATGCGATAGGGCAGTTCGAAGGCTTGCAGACACGACTCAGCATTCTGAACGATGGCTGCGTGGTGTTCGAGCGAACGCGCCTTGTCGGCAATGTCCAAGACGACCTGCTCGACCTTCTGGAACTGATGTACCCGATAGAGCCCGCGAGTGTCCTTGCCATACGTGCCCGCCTCGCGACGGAAACACATCGACCGCGCGACGTACTTCTTGGGTAGGTCCGCCTCACTCAGGATCTCGCCGGCATGCAACGACGTGACCGGGACTTCACTCGTGCCGATCAGGTTGAGCCCGTCCTTCTCGCAGCGGTAGGTCTGTTCTTCGCCCCCTGGGAAGAACCCGGTGCCGAACATCGCCGGGTCGCGAACCATGACCGGCGGATCGACTGGCACGAAGCCGCGCTCCACCATCAGGTCGATCGAGAAGCGCAGCACCGCGTCCTGGAGCAACGCAAGATCGGAGAACAACACGTAGTTGCGCGACCCCGACAACTCCGCCGCACGCGTGAAGTCGAGCCAGCCCTGCGCCTCACCGATCTCGTAGTGCGCCTTCGCGGCGAAGGGAAACTGACGCACCATGCCGTGCTTCTTGACCTCGACGTTCTCCGTGTCGTCCTTGCCGTCCGGCACCTCGCTGTCGGGGATGTTGGGGACCAGCGCCAGCGCCTGCTCGATCTCGGCCTTGAGCTGCTTCTCGCGTTCTTCGAAATGCTTCAGCTCCTCCTTCTTGGCCTTCTGGCCGCCGAGAAAGGCCTCTCGGTCCGCCGGCGCCATCTTGCCAATCTCCTTGCTGCCCGCCTTTTGGTCGGCGCGCATGCCATCGAGCTTGGGAGTCAGCACTCGCAACTCTGCATCGAGTTGGAGGGCGCGATCAACCGCGTTGGCGCGGTCGGGCATGCGCTTCTTGCGCGCAGCCTGGCGCGCAGCCTCGGGATCGTCGCGGAGAACCTTGATGTCGAGCACGGAACGCCTCGTTGCCTCAGTCGGGGATCGGAACGCGCGGCAGTGTAGCGAGGCATCGACTTCGCTTCGATGGTTCCTACGAGGACTGCGCAGTGCTATGTCAGGATCCCATCAGCTACCAGGACCGCATCGCCGAGTGCAACAATGCTGACTTGCGCGATTTCGTGCGCTGGTCGGCCGGCGGCACCGCGGCTGGATTCGTGCGGCACGACCGGCTGCATCGGTTGCGAGCGTCCGGCGCACCGTTCGTCGAGAGCGACCAGGGGTTCGCGCTGTGCGGCAACGACGTGCGCGGCAGATCGCAACAGCTTCACGAGTGGCTGCTAGGGCTCGTGCGCGAGGGAGAGTTCGAGATGAGCGGCGAGATCTACCCCGTGGTCCAGCGACTCGGCGAGGCCCCACAGCTCCTGGTCGACCGCGGGGCGGTTCCTTGGCTCGGCGTGCGGCCATTTGGTGTCCACCTGTGCGGCTTTGTCCGGCGCGGAACAAGGGTATCGGTCTGGGTCGCGGTCCGCGCAAAGGGGAAGACCTTTGCCGGCCGTTGGGACAACACCGTCGCCGGCGGCCAGCCGGTGGGCTTGTCGCTGCGCGAGAACCTGATCAAGGAATGCGGCGAGGAGGCGTCGATGCCCGCCTCGTTGGTGCAGCAGGCCGTGGCGACCAGCACGTTGACGTATGTCCGTGCCGACGCGACCGGCCTCAAGCCCGACACCCTCGTTTGCTACGACCTCGAACTGCCGCATGACTTCGTGCCGACGCCGCGCGATGGCGAGGTTGAGCGCTTCCTACTGGTCGACAGCACCGAACTGGCGGCGGTCGTGCGCGAGGAACCCCGCTGCAAGCCGAACTGCAGCCTCGTCTGGATCGACTTCCTGCTGCGTCACGGCCTCCTCGATGGACCGTTGTCGCGGACCGAACGGGAGTCGCTGGCGAGGGCGCTGCGCGCGCCGCTGCCGTGATTGCGTTGCGTCCAGCTCGGGCGCCGCGGCGAAGCCGGAGGACCTTGAGCACCCCGAGGCCTTCGCCCTAACCTTGCGCAGATCGCCGTGACCCTGCAACTGCCCCGATCCCCAGTCCCCATTTTCCCGCTCCGGGGCATGTTCCTCTACCCGGCGCAGATGCTGCCGCTCCACATCTTCGAGCCGCGCTATCGGCAGCTGATCGAAGACTGCCTCGACGGCCCTGGAAGGATCGTGCTCGGCACGATCATCGACGACGACCATCCACCGCATGTGCTGCCGGTCGCCGGCCTCGGTGAGATCGTGCGCCATGAGCGGCTGCCGGACGGTCGCTTCCACATCTGGCTACTCGGCCTAGTGCGCGTCAGGATCGCCGAAGTCACCAGCGACCGCCTCTACCGCAAAGTGGCGTGCCAGTCGTTCGACGAGACACAGGCGGCGCCGGACGTCGGCAAGCTCCTGAGAACGCAGTTGCGCAACGCGGCGCAGAGCCGCCTCGAACAGAAGCTGGAAGTACCGCCCGCCGCCGGCACTGGCGTGCTCACCGACCTGCTCCTGCAACTCCTGCAGCTGCCGCAGGACTTGGCGCAGGAGATCTTTATCGAACAGTCGATCCCGGAGCGGGCGCGCATGGCCCTGGCCGCCCATCAACGTTTTCCACATTCTCCACCGCCGTCCGCAGAGACGATCTGAGGCCGCGCGCGGGAGGGTGCTTGTTCGGCCGGTTTCGCTTCCTAGCATCGGGAGCCCTAGGGAGGCCCGATGCAGAAGATCCGCAGCACCACGCGCACGCCTGAGCCGATGCGCATCTACCTTGTCGGTGCCCACGCGACCGGCAAGACCACTGTCGCGCGCTGGGTGCGCGATCGCTACGGCATCCCAATGATCGCCGAGGTCGCGCGCGGGGTGTTGGCCGAGATGGAGGCCCAGCTCGACTCGCTGCGCACGGACATCTCGTTGGTCAACCGCTACCAGGCCGAAGTGTTCGCGCGCCAGATCGCGGCGGAGCACAAAGTAGAGGGGCCGTTCGTCAGTGATCGAGCGTTCTGCAACCTGGCCTACGCGGCCCACCACTCCACCATCCTTGGCGAAGTCTTCCGCGACCGCCGCCTCGCTGACTACATGTCCTGGGTGCGCCAGGGAATCGTGTTCTTCCTGCGCCCGCACCGCGATCTCGTCCGAGCCGACGGCGTGCGTGCGGGGCTCGAGTGGGAGGAGGTCGTACGCATCGACGGCATGGTCAAGCTGTTACTCGAACTGTTCGACGTGCCCTACATCCCGGTCGAGTCCCTGTCGATGCAGGAACGAGTCCGCTTGGTCGAACGGGTACTCGACCTTGCTGGCATGACGGACTCCGCGAACACCAGCCCACACAGCCCGCTGAAGAACGGCGCCATCGCGGAACTTCCAAAAGACCCACCGCGATCCCGGAGTGCCAACTACACCGAAGCCAGCGATTCGCCGTAGCCCGCCCGATGCTCGTAGCGTGCGCTCGGCAAAGACTGGCCCGAGGGTCGAGCCCGCAGGCCCGTAGGCAGCGGCCAATAGGCAGTGGGAAGTGGGAAGTGGGAAGTGGGAAGTGGGCAGCGTGCCGGCAAGGCTCTTCCGCACAGCCTTCTGCTGCCAACCAAGCGCGGCCGAGAAACGCATGCACGGGCACGCAAGAGCCGCGTGACCGATCCCGCCTTCTCGCCGGGATCGGATGCACCGCGGTTCAGCGACCGACAGTGTCGCCCGGCTGATAGGCCTTCTGTTCCTTCCTGCCGATGGAGGGCGCCTTCTGGTGCTCCAGTTCGTCGGCCAACGCACCGGCGGAGTACACCTTGCGCAGCGCCTCGATGATGATCGCCGGGTGGACCGATACCGTGCGCGACACGTCGTCGTCGAACACGAAGTTGTTCCCAAGCATCTCGATGTTGCCGTCGAAGATCAGCCCTACGACGCGGCGATCCTTGTCGATCATCGGCGAGCCCGAGTTGCCGCCGATGATGTCGCAGGTGGCGACGAAGTTGTATGGCGTCTTCAGATCGAACTTCGGCAATGCATCAAGCCAGGCCTGCGGCAGCTCGAACGGGTGCTGCCCGCTGAATTCCGTGTGGCGCGCGAACAAGCCGTAGAGACTCGTGTAGTACGGAGCGATGGTGCCGTTCATGGGGAAGCCCTTGACGACGCCGTCGCTGATGCGCAGCGACATGGTCGCATCCGGGGGGATCGACGTTCCGTAAACCGCGAAGCAGGCCTCGCCGATCCGCTTCTGCTCGGCACTCTCGAGCTGCGCCAGCTCTTGCATCTTCTTCGGATCCGACATTGCCGCGGTCTTCTGGACCTGCAACGCCGCGACCTTGTCCCAGGCATCACCGCAGCGCTTCTGCAGGGCTTGGTCCTTGGCTACCGCAGCACGAAGGTCCGCCTCTGCCTGCTGCTTGATCGCCATGATGCGTGGGTTCTTCAGGCCATCGAGGTAGCCCTGCACGGCCTTCCTTGTGTTCTCGTTGCGCAGAATCGTCGCACGCAGCTTGCGCTCCTCCTCCGGGCTCTCCTTGGCCTTTTGATTCAAGGAATCGAGCTCGGCATGAATCTGCTTCAACCGCGCGGGAAACGACTGGTCGCGCAAGAACTCACACTGCGCAACGGTCTTGAGGCGCCCGGTCGTGCCGGGATTGCCGGTCACGAAGACGAGGTCCCCCTCCTTCGCACCCTCGGTCCGCCACGCGAAGTAGTTCGCCAAGCTGTCAACCGGCTTGCCGTTGCTGTAGGCGCGAACAAACGTGAAGTCGAGGCCCCAGCGCGGATAGCAAAAGTTGTCCGGATCGCCGCCGAAGTGCGCGATCTGCCCGTGCGGTGCGCAGACCAGTCGCAGGTCGTCATAGACCTGGAAGCTGTACAGCTGGTACATGCCGCCTTGGTACAGCGCCACCACTTGGTGCATGTGTGCTGGGTCCTGCTCTTCGGCCTGCTTTTGCACGGCCTCGGCACCCAGTTCGTTCACCTGCTTCGTGACTTCTTGCTGTCGCACCATCTGCGACATGAGAAAGCCAGGAAGCTTGACCTCGGCCTCATACGACCCGGAATAGAAGCCATCCCTCAGCCAGTCGCTGGCGCCTTGCACTGCAACGATCGCATCGCGGGCGCAATGGTGATTCGTCATGATCAACCCATGCGGGCTGACGAACGAAGCGGAACAGAAGAAGCTGGTCTTGCCGGCATCGTCCTTCCGGCCAAAGCGCAGCGAAGACAGCCGCGCGTGATCGAGCCATTGTTGGTCCGGCTTCCAGTCGTAAGCCTGCTGGAACCAACCGAGCGGCGCGTTCTCGAACGTCCACATGCGCCCGAGCTCCTTGTGCTCTTGCGCAGGAAGGGCGAATGAGATCAGGGCGGAGGAGAGGAGTGCGAGCGGACGCAGTTTTGTATGCATGACTCGGGGTTCGATCGGAGCGAAGAGCCGAGTCTACGAACGGTCCCGCAGCCCTGCGAACGCTGCGGGAGCAATCTGCTGACGACAAGGCTCAGGCATCGCCGCCAGCGGCGCGCCCGCGGCCACGGCCACGGGGATGCTGCTCACGCTGACGGTCGTCGGCCGGCAGCTCCTGACCGCGCCCATTGCGCGGGCTGCGCCCAGTCGTCCCCTGGCCAGAACCAGCCTGCGCTCGCAAGCCGCGGTTGTGGCGCCGCTCCATGGGACCCGCTGCGTCCTCACGGTCGATCGGCCGCCTACCGCGCTGACCTTCTGGACCACCAGTAGCATTGCGCCGCGAGTCCAGCGCTCGCATCGGCGGCCGACGCATGCCCCCGCGCCCCTCACCCGCACGCCGCCCATCCGGCCGCTGCGCCCGCCTCTCCTGCAGCCGCTGCCGCATCTCTTGCAGCCGCTCGCGGACCCTCTCGCCCCGCCCCTGCATCCGCTGCTGGACGCGCTGGCGCATGTCGTTGCTTCTCGGTCCATCCGTCTCCGCCTGCGAGTTGCGGCGTTCGATCAGCGGGCCACTGCCGGACGCGGCGCGGCGTTCGCCTCGCTGGGCCGCAACGGTCATCGAGAGGCAGGCAATCATCACACACAGCAGCAGTCGTCGCATTGGCTTCACCTGGGTTTCTGGTTGCCACTGCAACGCATCCCGGCCCCGGGTTCCCACTGCAGATCGCGCGCACCGACGCCTTCCGAACCACAACCTCGAAGCCAACGAGGGCACACGCGCCGCGGACCGCACCCTACCCTCCGGCCGCAACAACCGGAGGGGCTCATGCAAGTGGATGTCAGGCCCAGAGTACGAGGCCGCGCAAGGCCACCTCTTGGCCCGGAGCTCGCGCGCGAACGCGCATACCATGCGAGTAGCGGCCGGTTCGCTCGACGCGGTGTGTGCCGCCAAAGCCGTGCACTGTGCCGCGGAGAACCCCCGTCGACTTCATCGGCACGATGAGCAGCACTTGCGTGCCCACCGCACTCTGCTGCTCGATCACCATCTCCACCACAACGTCACTTGCTTGCAGCGAGCCGAGTTCGATTTCCAACATGGCGTCGAGGTGCT
>CAMBXM010000190.1 GCA_945871815.1 Singulisphaera sp. GP187 | reverse complement strand
CAGGGCAGCAACACCGGCATCGCGCGAGATGGTCGCCGGACGGCGAGCGAGCGCCCCCCAAGACCTTGCCCAACCCCGCCTCAACACCATAGATACTAGCTGGTATCCAACTGGATCCTCGCCCCCTCCCTCGCCTAACCTGTCCGCCTCTTCGCCGCCCCCCTACTACTGCCTTTCACTGCCCCCTCCGATGGCCATCGCCGACGGCAAGCGCATCACTCCCGGCCCCAAGCCCGACTGGTTGAAGGTCAAAGTCCCGGCCGGCAAGACCGTCGCGCGACTGGAGGGTCTGCTGCGCGAACGCGGGCTGCACACCGTCTGCGAAGAGGCCCGCTGCCCCAACATGGGTGAGTGTTGGGACTCTGGCACAGCGACCTTCATGGTGCTGGGCGACACCTGCACGCGGGGCTGCCGATTCTGCGCGGTCAAGACCCACAGCAAAGGCAATCCCGTCGACCACGACGAGCCAAGCAAGGTCGCCGAAGCGTGCGCCGCAATGAAGCTCCGCTACGTCGTGCTGACTATGGTCGATCGAGACGATCTCGACGACGGCGGCAGCGGCCATGTCGCGGCGACGATTGCCGCCATCAAACAGCGCGACCCGGAAATGCTGGTCGAAGCGCTGGTCGGCGACTTCCAAGGGCGACAGGACCAGATCGAAAGTGTGCTCGAGGGCAAGCCCGACGTGTTCGCCCACAACGTCGAAACCGTGCTGCGGCTCACGCCGCGCGTACGCGACCACCGCTGCAGCTATGTCCGTTCGCTGCAAGTGCTGAAGACGGCCAAGCAGCTCGCCCCCGGCATCGTGACCAAGAGTTCGTTGATGCTGGGCCTCGGCGAGAGCGAGCGCGAAGTCGAACAAGCCATCGACGATTTGCGCGAGCACGATGTCGACGTCGTGACGTTCGGGCAGTACCTGCGCCCCTCGCTGCTGCACTTGCCAGTTCGCGAGCACGTGACGCCGGCGCGCTTCGCCGCACTCGAACAGCGGGCGCAGAAGAAGGGCTTCCTCTACGTCGCCTCCGGGCCGCTGGTCCGGTCGAGCTACAAGGCCGCCGAGTTCTTTCTCGCCGGCATGCTGCGCCAACGCCGTTCCCTCGAAGCCGCGCGCGCAAGCGCGCCCGCCTCGGCTACCGACCAAACCCTCGCCAAGGACACGCCATGAGCAACGACCTGCTCACCATCATCGACCAGGACGGCAAGACGCAGAAGGGCAAGGACCCTGGCCTGCCGAAGGACGAGCTGCAGCGCCTGTACCGACTGATGGTCGCCACGCGCCTGCTCGACGAACGCGGGCTGGCGATGCAACGCCAGGGCCGCATCGGCTTTTATCTGCAGTCGACCGGCCAGGAGGCGTCGCACCTCGGCGCGGCCTATGCGTTGGCAGACCGCGACTGGCTGTTCCCGGCCTATCGACAACCCGGCATCCTGCTGCTGCGCGACATCTCGATCGACAAGATCGTGAGCGAATGGCTCGGCAACTCGGGCGACACCAGCAAAGGCCGGCAGATGCCGGTGCACTACAGCTTCCGCGAAGCGAACTTCGTCAGCATCAGCTCGCCGATCGGTACGCAACTGACGCACGCAGCGGGCGCCGGCATGGCGGCGCGTATCCGCGGCGACGACACCGTGTTCATGACCTTCTGCGGCGACGGCGGCACCAGCAGCAACGACTTCCATACGGGGCTCAACTTCGCCGGCGTCACCAAGGCACCGGTGGTGTTCGTCTGTGAAAACAACGGCTGGGCCATTTCGGTGCCGCAGTGCAAGCAGACTGCGTCCGAGTCAATGGCAATCAAAGCGCAGGCCTACGGCATGCCCGGCGTGCGCGTCGACGGCAACGACATCCTCGCGGTCTATCGCGTCTGCAAGGAAGCCGTCGATCGCGCCCGCCGCGGCGACGGCCCGACTCTGGTCGAGACCGTGACCTATCGCATGGCCTCGCACAGCAGCTCTGACGACGCCGCACGCTATCGCGACGCCACGGAGTACGAGGCCTGGAAGAAGAAGGACCCGATCGCCCGGTTCCAGCTCTACCTCAAGCAGCGGAAGCTCTGGGACGAGACCTTTGAAGCCGAGGTCGTCGAAACGGCCAAGGCGAAGCTCGCCGAAGGCGTCAAGCTCGCGGAAGCGCGGGCCAACCTGGGCCCGGAGTCCTTGTTCGACGACGTCTTCATGAACCTCACGCCGCAGTTGAAGGCGCAGCGCCAAGAGCTCGCGGAGTTGATGTCGAAAGGTGGCGTCGGCGCCGACGTCGGCCACTTCCCGCTCTGACATTCGTCCACGCATCTAACGGCGTCCACGCATCCAACGGCGCCCACGCATCCACGAGAACGGAACCATGACTGCAACCGAGACCAAGACCGGCACGAGCAAGGCCGGGACCAAGGTGATGACGCTGCTCGAGGCGATCACCGATGCGCTTCGCCACGAGATGAAGCAGGACGACCGCGTCCTCGTCTTCGGCGAGGACGTGGGCAAGAAAGGCGGCGTGTTCGGCGCCACGCTGGGCCTGCAGGATGAGTTCGGCGAGCAGCGTTGCTTTGACTCGCCGCTGTCCGAGTGCGGCATCATCGGCACCGGAATCGGCATGGCGCTCTACGGCATGCGCCCGGTCGCCGAGATCCAGTTCCTCGACTTCATCTACCCAGCCTTTGACCAGATCGTCAGCGAAGCGGCGAAGATGCGCTATCGCTCGGGTGGCGAGTACACCTGCCCGATGGTCATTCGCTCGCCGTACGGCGGCGGCATCCGCGGCGGCCATTATCACAGCCAATCGAGCGAGGCCTACTTCTGCCATACGCCGGGCCTCAAGGTCGTGATCCCGAGCACTCCGGCAGACGCCAAGGGCCTCCTGATCGCATCGATCCGCGACGAAGACCCGGTGATGTTCTTGGAGCCAAAGGCGCTGTATCGCCATGCCAAGGGTGAAGTCCCCCTCGGCGAACACGTCGTGCCGCTTGGCAAGGCGCGCATCGCCCGCGACGGCACCGACGTGACGATCCTGTGCTACGGCGCGATGGTTCCGGTCTGCCTCGCCGCCGCCGAGACCGCAGCGCAAGCCGGCCGCAGCATCGAGGTCATCGACCTGCGCACGCTGGTGCCACTGGACGAAGCGACCGTGCTCGAATCGGTCAAGAAAACCGGCCGCTGCGTGATCGTCTACGAAGCGCCCAAGACCTGCGGCTACGGCGCCGAGCTGTCGGCAATCGTCGGCGAGCGCTGCATCGAGTATCTCGAAGGCCCGATCGTGCGCGTCGCCGGCTTTGACACGCCGTTCCCGTACACCCTCGAGCACCTGTACATGCCGGACCAGAAGCGCGTGCTCGCCGGCATCGAGAAGACCTTCGTCTGGTGATCGCGATCGATCGCGCCCCACCGGACCAACACCACACACCACGCATACCGACTACAGAGAACGCGACATGGCTATCAAGGAATTCAAACTACCCGACATCGGGGAAGGCATCGCCGAGGGCGAGATCGTCAGCTGGAAGGTCAAGGCCGGCCAGCAGGTGAAGGAAGAGGACGAGTTCGTCGAAGTGATGACGGACAAGGCCACGGTCACGATCACGGTGCCGTTCACCGGCGTCATCGCCGAGCTGCGTTGCAAAGAAGGCGACGTGGTTCCGGTCGGCTCAGTCATCGCAGTCATCGACGTCGGCGCCGCCGGCGGCACTGCCCCCGCGAGTCCTGCAGCCGCCACCCCAGCCGCGGCGCCGAAGCCCGCAGCTGCGTCCGCCCCGACACCCGTCGCCGCCAAGCCGCCGATGCCGGCGCCAGTCGCCGCACCCAAGCCCGTCGTCGTGCCGCCGGCCCAGAAGCCCGCCGCCGCGCCCGCCCCGGTTGCGCCCGCCGCCTTCGTGCCGTCCTCGCCGGGCAAGGTCCTCGCCGCGCCAGCGACGCGCCGCCGCGCCCGCGAACTCGGCATCGACCTCAACACCATCGCCGCCACCGGCCCGCGCGGTCGCATCACCAACGATGACCTCGCTGCACCGGGCTTGGCCCCTGCGGCTCGCGCCGCCGCTCCGGCAGCCGCGGCAGCCGGCGCTCGCACCTTCGCACCGGTTGTGATCGCACCGGCACCCGCCGGCCGCAGCGAAGTGCGCACGCCGTTCCGCGGCCTGCGTCGCAAGATCGCCGAGGCGATGACGCGGTCGAAGTTCACCGCGACGCACTTCACCTACGTCGACGACATCGACGTCACCGACCTGGTCAAGATCCGCAGCGACGCCAAGACGGCGTTCAAGGACCAGGGCCTCAACATCACCTACCTGCCGTTCATCATGAAGGCGATCGTCGCGGCCATGCGCGCGTTCCCGGAGATGAACAGCTCGCTCGACGAGTCGACGCAGGAGCTGGTCGAGAAGCACTACTACAACTTCGGCATCGCGACCGACACGGACAACGGACTCATCGTCCCGGTCATCAAGGACGTCGATCGCAAGACGATCGCCGAACTGGCGCGCGACCTGCAGGACCTCGCCGCACGCACGCGCGAAGGCAAGGTCACGGTCGACGACCTGACGGGCGGCACGTTCACGATCACGAACGCCGGCAACATCGGCGGGCTGTTCGCGACGCCGGTCATCAACTTCCCGGAAGTCGCGATCTGCGGCGTGCACGCGATCAAGGACGCGGCCATCGTCAAGGACGGCGCGATCGTTGTCGGCAAGAAGATGTATCTCTCGGTCTCGATCGACCATCGCCTCGTCGACGGCGCCTCGGGCGCGCGTTGGATGAACGTCGTCAAGGAACACCTGGAGCAGCCCTGGCGGCTCCTGTTGGCCTGATCCCGGCGATGGCATCCAAGAAGGCAGCGAAGACGTCGGGCAAGACCCCTGCGCGCAAAGGTGCGGTCGCCGTGAAAGCGGCCCCGAAACCTGCGCGCGCGCAGAAGGCCAGCGCGCGCGTGAAGCCGACGGCGAAGGCGCGCGCGAAGGCTTCGGCCGCTTCGCCGGCCAAGGCGACCGTGGCGTCGATCCAGAAGAAGGCGACCCAGGGGAAGGCAATCGCGAAGAAGGCGATCGCGAAGCCAGCCCCAGAAGCGAAACAGCAGGCGAAGCAGAAGGCGCAACCGCTCTCGCTCGACGCAGCGCTGCCCTTGGTGCGCGTGCTCGACGACGACGGCAAGCTGCTCGCGGGCAAGGACCCGGGCCTGCTGCCCGCGACGATGCTGTTCTTGTACGAACAGATGGTGCAGGTCCGCGAGTTCGACCGCCGCATGTTGATGCTGCAGCGGCAAGGCCGCATCGGCTTCTACGGCCCGATCCTCGGGCAAGAAGCAGCGACGGTCGGCTCGACGGCGGCGATGGAAGCGCGCGACTGGGTCTTCCCGGCGTTGCGCGAAGGGGCTGCCGCGATGATGCGCGGCCTGCCGCTGGCTGAAGCCATCAACCAGCTGATCGGCAACCAGAACGACCGCTGCAAGGGCCGGCAGATGCCGTGCCACTACACCTACAAGGAAGGCAACTACTACGGCATGTCGTCGGTGATCGGGACG
The DNA here is from genome assembly GCA_945871815.1 of Singulisphaera sp. GP187. Classification (GTDB taxonomy): domain Bacteria; phylum Planctomycetota; class UBA1135; order UBA1135; family UBA2386; genus SXPK01. The sequence goes on along the minus strand of CAMBXM010000190.1, from coordinate 2,168 downwards.
CAGATCAGCCACGCGGTCGGTGCCGCCATGGCGGCGCGCCTTCGAGGCGACGACGTCGTGGTGCTCGGCCACATGGGCGACGGCGCAACCTCGGCCAATGACTTCCACTGCGGGATGAACTTCGCGGCGGTCTATCGCTCGCCGTGCGTGCTGTTCTGCCAGAACAACCAGTGGGCGATCTCGGTGCCGACGAGCAAGCAGAGCGCGTCGGCGACGATCGCAGAGAAGGGCATCGCTTATGGGATGCCTTCGGTCCGCGTCGACGGCAATGACGTGCTGGCGGTCTATCAGGTGACCAAGGCTGCGGTCGAACGCGCCCGGCGCGGCGACGGGCCGACGTTCATCGAAGCCGTGACGTATCGGCGGCTGGGCCACTCGTCGAGCGACGACCCGAGCAAGTACCGCGACGAATCGGAAGTGAAGGTCTGGGAGCGGAAGGATCCGGTCGATCGGTTCCGCAAGTTCCTGCAAGCGCGCGGGCTGTGGGACGAAGCGAAGGAGACGGCGTTGAAGGAGCGCATCGCGAAGGCGGTCAATGACGCGATCGCGGCGGCGGAGGGCGTTGGCGCGCCCGCGGACGAGACGCTGGTCACGGATGTGTACGCGCAGGTGACGCCGCAGTTGAAGGCGCAGTTGGCGGAAGTGCTCGCGCTGGATGGGCGCGGGGTGAATGAAGGGGCGTTCCCGCTGTAGGGGGCGCGCAGGGTCAGCGATTGGCCCACTGCAAACCAAGACCGTCGGGGGCCCATTTGAGGCGCCAGTTCACCATATAGCTGAGATTCGACGGAAGCTCGACACCGCGGAGATGCAGCAGCCGGCTCTCTCGTCGTTGTTTCAATTCATCGAGACCCAGGGTGCCGTAGTAAGCCATAACTTCTCGCGCGAGATCATCGAAAGCCTGTTTACGGGCGGCGTTCGCAGCCAGAACTTCTTCATCGTCGTCGACAGGAACAACCACACCGACGTCGCCGATGCCTTCTAACTTCTCACCATAATGAAACGTCAGGTAGGGGCGCTTGTTGCCGAAGTAGTCCTTGCCGCCGGAGGTGTCCGGCTGGAGCCGAAGATAGGCGATCCCGGACTCCAGACTCCGGACGATGGCCTGATCCAGGACAAGGTCCGCCATGGCCTCCGCGATCTCCGCGCGATAGATCGGGTTGCTCCGATCGCCGTCGACCAATTGCTCCACTCGTAGCTCGCGGGATGATTTCTGGTTGACCGCCGCAACAAGCGCTCTAGAAACGACCTCAGCGTTCGCCCGACGCAGATCTGGGTGCACGGCGGGCGCAATATCAGACACAGTAGGAGTGCTGGCATCGGCAGGCTGGACTCTACGCGCACCCAGCTCTGTCACTTCCGTGTCACCCACTTCTGAGTCACCGGCCAAGGAGTTGCCAAGAACAATGTCGGCAACACCAACTCCGCGAAGGTTTGCCTCCACACCAGCCGGTTCGTCGAAACCGCACCACCACAGTACCGCCATGGCCCCGCACACCAGCACGACAACCCATCGCCAAGAACCACGCAGCATGCCACGCAATCCTCGCCCTGAGCCATCACTCGCCATGCCAGACGCACTTCTCATCAAGAACCACCCGTGTCGTTGTCACACTTGCCGCATCCGAAAATGAACTTCACGAAGAAGGCCGTGGTCCCATCTTTGTTCTTGAACTTCAGTTCCGCAGAGTTCTCCTTCCCATCACACTCCGCATACGCAGGATCTTCCGGGGGGAAAAGAGTGTAGGAGAGCGCAACGCCGATGGCATGAGTGCCCGTCAGCGGGACCGGTGCGCTGACACCCCAGTTACTGAGGTCCCAAACCCAGTTAACATCATTAACTGTAGCGGCGTGCCCGGTGCAGTCGCGAGCGCATGCAGCAACTGTCACGATAACCCTCATGGGTTTTAAGATGCAAGGATGTGCGCTCTCAGGGTCACAGCCTACCTTGCCACACTGGCCGATCTCTGCCTGACCATCCGGAAACGTCTCCACGCTAGAGCTGAAGGCGCGGACGGGATTCGGGTTCCCGGGGTTGGAACACATGCAGGATGCGCTCGCGATAGTGTAGTTCACCACCTTGCAGGCGCAGGGGTCGCTTACGCCCGTGGAGTCCTTTGCTACTCCAGGCATGAGCCCGAACAGAGGCAGACATACGACACTTAGAACTT
>CAMBXM010000189.1 GCA_945871815.1 Singulisphaera sp. GP187 | reverse complement strand
CCTTCACCCCCAACAGGTCCTCAGCAGCCGGGTTGAGGAGCGTGACGTTGCCGTCGCGGTCCACGAACACGATGCCGTCCATGATGTTGCTGATGATGGTCATGACGCGTGACAGATCGAGGAAGAAGGTCTCCTGGATCTCCTGAAAGCGCTCCGCCTGCTGTGCAGTACGTTGGCGCAGGGTCTCGTATCGGCTGTTCAGGGTGGTGAAATCCTGCCGATCGACGACGAACTGGCGATGACACTCGTCGGCGAGCGTCAAAATGGCATCGACACTATCGACGCCATCGTGGCGTTGCAGCACCGCCCGGCACCCTGCGGCAAGGGCGCGCTGGCACGACGACACCGTTGTTTCCGTGACACCGAGCACAGCGACCACGCCGCGCCGCTGCCCCAGACTGGCAAGCGCCCGAAGCTCCGTATCGGGCAATCGCTCATCGAGGACCATCACACGCACGTCCCCGGTGGAAAGTGCCACCGTTGCAGCTGCGACCCCGCGCGCACGCGCAGGACGAGGGAGGCCGGGCACGGTGAAGCCCGTCGCGTCGCCGACGGCGACGACTTGGTCGACCACGAGGAATCGGGTCTGCTCACTCACCATCGCCGTCAGTGCCACCAAGTGCCGGCCGACGACTAGAAGGCCATGCGCGCCCGGCCGGCCCCGGGTGCGTCAACCTCGACTCACTTGCCGACGTTTATGTTCTTGATCGCCTGCAACGCGCCGTCTTCGTTTTCGAAAATCGACAGGTGCTTGCTGATCCGCATGATCTCGAAGATCTTGACGATGAAGGGCTTGATGTTGCTCAAGTAGAGCTTCGCGCTCTTCGACGCCGTCACGTTGTTGGCCACGATGATGAGCCCGACTCCGCAGGAGTCGATGATCTTCACGTTGTCGAGGTTGAGGATGAAGTGCTGGAAGCCAGCCTCGATCTTCGAGTTGATCGTCTCCTTCAACGCTTCCTTCAACGAGTCCGTCACGTAGAAGTTCAGGCTGCGATCGTTGAACGAGATAATGGCGGTCTTGTCGTCACTGAGCGTCGTGACGGACAGGCCTTGGCTCTTCTTGCCGACGATTTCCATGGTTCCCTCGAGCGGTAGCAGGGCCGGGATCTCCGACCTGCTCGCCCTCATCGACCGAGGGCCGTCGCAGATTGAGGGATCTCGCCATGAACCGACAGACCCCCACCCCTCCGACCACCGCCACCAGCCGATGGCAGCGACCTCATGGACCGGGAGCAGCAGATCAGCCCAGCTCGCGAAAGCGCACCGCAACATTGGTCCGCCCGATCCGTTCGAGGACGGCCGCACTCTTTTGCAAACCGAGCTGCCAGGCTTTGTTGGCCACGCTGGCGACCGAGCGCCCTAGTAGCCGGGCGACGACGATGTTCTCGCGGTCTGCGTAGGTAGTACGCAACCTCTGGACCTCGGCAGGCGTCCAACGCGGTGCCGTTGTCGAGCCACCGCTGCGTCGCTGCTGCTTCGCAAATCGCTTGTCTTTGCGCAAGCACATGCGACTCGCCTGCGTCTCGATGTCCGTGACGGAACGCTGCAGGCACACTTCAAGGTCGGAGCCAGATCGCGTGCCGTACAGCCGTTTCAGGGCCTGGAGGTCGGCATGCGACCACGAACCAGTCCGGCGGGCGGCGCGCAAGGCCGCAGCGCGCCGCGAAACGTCGGCAGCTGGTCGACCAAGTATCACGCCGAGCAGCCGCGGATCGACCGCACCCCAGGCGCTGCGCAGCACCGCCTCGTCCTCGTCCGTCCACTCACCTCGGCGCAAGCTGCCCTTCCACAACTTGGTCGCACGCTTGCGCACGCTCTCGGGCGAACGACGCAGCAGCGCAGCCGTGCCCTCGACCCCTCGCTGCGGCAGTAACAGTCGCAACCGCTCGAGCTCTTGCACCGACCAGTTGCCGCGCCGCAGGCCGCGCGCGGTCATGCCGATGCATCCTCTGGTCCCGCCTTGAGGAAGCGCGACCAGCGTTCGCGCACCTGGTCCGAGATCAGCGCGCGCACCGCGGTGGTTGAATCGAGTGCCATCGCCTGCTGTGCCAACGTCTGACACTCGGCGATCGAGAAGCTCCGTAGCGTCAGCTTCACCCTCGGCAAGAATACTGGCGCCATGGAAAGTTCCCGGTAGCCCATGCCGAGCAGCAACGGCGTGAAGTAGTGGTCGCCAGCGATCTCGCCGCAGATGGACACCGGTTTGTTGACGGCCTGCGTCGCTCGAACAATCTGGTCCAGTACGCGCAGGACGCCCGGATGAAACGGGTCGTACATCTTGGCCACGCGCTGGTTGTCGCGATCGACCGCAAGCAGGTACTGGACGAGGTCGTTGGTACCGACCGAGACGAAGTCGACGATCGGCAGGATCTCGGGGAGCACCGGCACGATCACCGGCACTTCGACCATGATCCCGAACTTGATGTTCTCGTCGAACTTCTCGCCCGTCGAGCGAAGGTCCTGGCGCAGTTGCTCGACCACCTGGCGGCAGCGCACGACTTCGCTGCGAGTCGTAACCATGGGCAGCAGGATGCGCGCATGGCCGAGGGCGCTGGCGCGCAGGATGGCCCGCAACTGCGTGTAGAGAATGTCCGGCCAGTCGAGGCACAACCGCAGACCGCGCCACCCGAGGACCGGGTTGCGCTCGTCGGGCGTGCGGAAGTAGCCCAGTGGTTTGTCACCGCCGACGTCGAGCGTGCGGAACGTCACCGGCTTGCCGCGGCTACCGGCCATGGCCCGCCGGTACATCGCAACCTGTTCCTCCTCGGTCGGAAACTGCCGCCGTTCCATGAATGCGAACTCCGTGCGGAACAGTCCGATGCCGGAGATGACTTCCGCCTCCAGAGTCTCGAGGTCGCGTACGCCCTCGACGTTGGCGAACAGGGATACTTCGCAACCGTCGAGCGTGACCGCGGGCTGAAATCGCACCTCCGCAACGCGCGAGTCGATGCCGCGTTGCTCCCTCAGCCGCAGTTGGTACTGAGCCAACTCCTCGGCGCTCGGGTCGACGATGACGACGCCGCTGTTGCCGTCGAGGACGACGGTGGTCCCGCTCGGCACCTTCGACATCAAATCGTCGACACCGACGACAGCCGGAATTCCGAGCGAACGCGCAAGGATGGCGCCGTGCGAGTACTTGCCACCGTGCGCCGTGACGATGCCTCGCAAGTGCGCACGGTCGAGAATGCCCGCGTCGCTCGGCAGGAACTCGTCGGCAGCGAACAGGTAGTCGCGGCCGTGGGCTGTGTACTTCGACCGGTCCTTGGCCATGAGCGCTGCGACCAGCTGCCGACCGACGTCACGGACATCGGCCGCGCGTTCGCGCATCGGCGCTTCGGCCATGTTCTGAAACACCGCCTCGTATCGCTCCACGACCCGCTGCAGCGCCACCTCGACGTTGCAACCATGCAGGGTCATCTCACGGACAGCATCCCTGCGGAACGTTGGGTCATTGAGAATGCTGACCTGCGCGTCGTAGATGCGCGCGTCGTGGTTCGAGAGGGCGTCTGCCAGCTCCCTGCGAAGGGCCACGATGGACCGGCCGACCGCGGCAATCGCCTCGTCGAGCCGCCGGCCCTCGGCGTCCACGCCCTCAGGCGCGACCTTCCAGGTCGGAATGGAGTCCAACGTCCCATGGAAGTGGACCAAGGGCGCGATGGCGATACCGGGGGCGGCGGCGATGCCCTTGAGTTTGCGTGACATCCAGGCGTCCTTTTTTCCGCGCTTGCCCCCCCGATTGCAACGGGGCCGCTTCACCCTCCTGCGTCTGGTGGTCGATCCACGGACGAGACCAGGAGCTGGCCGACCATGGCGCAGCGCACCTCGCCCCCTCGCACGGTTGCCGCCAAGAACCCCAAGTTCCGGCAGCACGCGGCGAAGGCCTCGAGGCCGATCGACCGAGTAGGCACTCCTTCGAAGCAGCGCACGACCGGCGCGGGACATCACGATGAACAGCAAGCAAAACGAACACAAGTCGGCCGAAGAAATGCTCAACGCCTTGCTGGGGCCTACCCCATCCGGCGCGACGCCACCGCGGTCGAGCTTCGGCAAGCAGAACGCCCCGATGCCGAAGGTCGAGGAGGAGACCGAGGACGAGGGGCCGATCGACGACGTGGCGGACCTCGAAATCGACCGCACGGGCGAGGCCGATCCGGAGTTGGTTCCTGAACCCAAGGCCGAAGACGACCAAATGGCGCCGATGTCCCGCCGCCGTGCACGGCAACAGGCAAACGCTGCGAAGCCTTCGAACGGCGGCCTCGGTCGCATGCTCGGAGTGCTCCTGATGGGGCTCGGCATCGCCGCCACAGCACTCCGCAGCTCGGCCTCGGTCCAGTCCATGCTGCAGACCGTAGGAATCGACGGTGCCGTGCTCTTGGTGCTCGGCGCCGTGACCTTCATCCTGTCGACCATCCGCAAGCAGCAAGCCGTCGTGCAGACCCGGATCGAAGAACTCGCGCAAGGTCAGCAACTGACGCAGACGGAACTGCAGGAGAACTTGCAGTTCTTGGTCGAGCAACACCACATCAGCGCCGAGCGACCACCAGCAGAGGGCGAAGAGCTCGCGCGCGTTCTCACCGCACTCGAGCGCCAGGACGAGAAGGTCGGCAACATCTCGCGTGCGCTCAAGATGTACGGCAAGCCCTTGATGGAGATCAGCACCCAAGGCAACGACGTCGCGGCACAGCTCACGCAGCTGAAGCAGCAGCTCGACAGTTTCGGCGAGCTCGTGCAACAGGGATTCACCCGCATCGAGAACGCCTCGCGACCACAGCACGTCGACTTCGGCCCGATCGAGACCAAGGTCGGCGAGATGATCGCGGATCTGCGACGCACGTTGATGTCCTTTAGCGATCGCATGCCCTCGGAAGCCGGTTTGCAACAGCAGCTGGTCCGGGTCGAGGCGACGATCACTTCTCTGGCGCAGCGTCAGGACGACAGCGAACTGCGCAAGAGCCTGCTCCGCCTCGAAGACACGCACAAACAGCACGGCAAGAAGCTCGAGCAGCTCGCGCACCAGGACGTGGTCGCACAGGAAGTTCAGCGCATCGAGAAGATGGTCGACCTGACCATGGGCAAGCTGACGAACACCGTCGACCAGGTGCGCAACAAGGAACTGGGCGGCCTCGAAAACACCGTTCGCGACATCCAGCGCGAGATGGCGGGCCTGGCTACTTCGGTCGCCTACATCCAACAGGCAGTCCGCGGCGGCATGACGACCAGCAAGCCAACCTCGACGCCACAGAACAACCCCGCGATGGCCACCGTCGCAACACTGGCGGAGCCGGCAAGCGAACACGCGGCCGTCCGAGCTCCCGAAGCAGCAGCAACCACTACCGGCTCGGCGGCGCCGAGCGGCAGCGGCTACACCCCAGTCGTGCCGCAGCCCGCTCCCAATGCCACACCCGACGCGCAGAAGGGCGTTGCCGAGAACCGCACGGGTTCACGCGACACGTCGAGCAAGAACGTTCTCGGCGCCATCCAGAAGCTCAAGAAGCTGAAGGGCTGAACCACGGCAGCCGCCAGAACCATGCGGCGCTGCGGACGCCCGACGAATCCCCGTGCTGACTCGGTCGCACTGCGATGCTCGGCGGTTCGCCTCTGCCGACTCCGTCAGCAGCCAGGGCCATGGCCTCGACTTGGTGCCGCCAACGTCGCTGCCGATGGCGATCACAAGCCCCCCATGCAAACCGTCACTTGCCCGCAGCGGCCAGTCGCGCCTTGGCGAGTTCGCGCAACAACTCGTCGGACCAGCGTGTCGACTCGCTGCCGTTTGCCATGGTGGCAGCCTGCCATTGTGCGATTGCTGCAGCCTCTTCGCCATCGAGCCAAAGGGCGTCACCGAGGAACAAGTGGTTGACGACGATTGGCGCGAACTCCACCGCGCGCGAGAGGACGGAACGAGCAAGCGCGAGGTCGCGGTACGGCCATGGGGCCTGACTCCGGAATCGCCCCTGCAGGCGCAAGGGTGCCCCTCCGTCGATCGTCGCGTCGGCAGCGATCGCGCAGTCGATTGCATCGACGAGACGCGGACCATAGCCGGCGAACAGGCTGCGCGCTGCGCCGTTGGCCCAGGACACCAAGGACAGATGTAGAGCAAGCTGCAATTGCGCCGCCGCGCGTGCAGGATCCGCCGCAACAGCGCGCTTGCTGACTTCGAGCCCTGCCGTCGCCAGCGACAGGATCTCGGTGCGCGACGGGTCGCCGATGCGGGCGTCGAGGCCGAGAATGGTGCTGACGTCGGGTTTCGCGTTGTCGAGCAGCACCGCCAACGTCGCCCGCTGCATGCGCGCGTCCGCTGCCTGGAACAGCAAGGATGCGGCCACGAGGGCTTGGTCGAAGTCCGTCAAGGCGTCGCGGCTCCGCTGCAGCGCGGAGTTCGCCAACTGGTCGAGCTCTGCCATCGCGGGATCTACGGCGGCCGTCGCTGCCGCCCCCGCAAGAAGCGACTCTGCTGGCGGCGCCGACAGCGCACAGGCCTGGAGCAGGAGCAAATGCGCCAGCGCTGGCAAGACCAAGGCGCGGAGCAAGGCGGAGCGCCGTGATCTCAAAGGATGTCCAGCACGCCGGTGCTGCCGTTACCCAACGTGTCCACCAAGGCGCCGTAGTTCACGTCGCGGGCAATTGCTGCGTTCCAGCGCAGGACGTCCTTGTCGCCGACACCGCCCAGCGCCGCCGCGACGAATGCACGCCCGAGCATCGAACGGTCCTTGTCCCGCAGTGCTCGGAGCAACGGCTCGATGGCCCGCCGATCGCGCAGTTCGCCGAGCGCGCTGGCGATCGCCGCCAACGTCGCCGTACTCTCGCTCTGCGACAGCATCTCGACGAGCACCGGAACTGCCCCAGTATCGCCGAGGCTGCCGAGGGCGAGCGCGCACTGTTGGAGTACGAACGGGCGGCGCAACGACCGCCGCATCAGATCGGAGATATCGGCCACGGCGGCGCGATCCCCGAGTAGCGCCAAGGACAGCGTGACATAGCCGATGGCAGTATCACTATTGGTCTTGGATGCGAGCAGCCCGCGGATGTCAGCAGCCGCTGGCTCATAGGCGCAGAGGCCGAGGGCGAGCGCGATGCCCGCGCGCGTGGTGTCGACGTCGATATCCCGAAGATCGTCCAGCAGAATGCGCCCTAGATCGACATCCACAACGTCAGGCATCGCCAGCAACCGCTGGCGCGCAATCAGCCCGAGCGAGATGGCAACCCAGGGGCGCTCCGTCGCGCGATTGGCACCGGGGTAGACACGCAGTAGCGCCTGCCGATTGGCCTCACCGCCGATCCGACCCAAGCTGGCAATGGCGAAGTAACGCGTCTGCTGGTCGGTTCCGGTCTCGTAGTAGTGGAGCAGCGCCTTGGCGTAGACCGCGTCCTCGGCGCAGATTTCCTGCGGCAAGCACAGGGCCCCGAGGGACTGTGCCGCCGATTCGCGAAGCTCATTGCTGCGCCCCGGGGCAGTGAGTTCGCGGACCATGCGCTCTTTGGCGCGCTGGTGGGCGGCGCTGTTACCACGACCCAGCAGGCGCACGACGGCCGTCGGCACATGCGCTTGGACCAGTTGATTGCCCTTGCCGAGGTCTTGTTCGTAAAAAGCCCAGAGCGCGTCGACGATGCGATAGAGCAACATCCGCTCGGCAGCGCTGCGCTCGGCGTTGGGCGCGAGCAACCCGAGCGCGTGAATGAG
>CAMBXM010000188.1 GCA_945871815.1 Singulisphaera sp. GP187 | reverse complement strand
CGCCTCGGGCTGCTTCGCGCCATCGCGGCAAATCCGCGGCTACTGCTGCTCGACGAGCCGCTTCGCTCCGTTGACGTTCACCAGCGCGATTCCCTGGTGTTGCTGCTGCGGGCTTTGTGCGACGAACGAGCGCTCACCAGCATTCTCGTGACGCACGACCGCGACGAGGCCCTGGCCCTGGCCAACGATCTGGTCGTCATGCGCGACGGCCGCATCGTCGAGCACGGTGCGTCGAGTGCATTGCTGACTTCGCCCAAGACGGCCTTCACGGCCGCGTTCCTGGCTTCGGCGGCGTGCCTGCCGGTCGAAGACGGCGGCAAGGGCATGGCCGCCACACCGTTTGGGCCAATGCCATGCACCGGCGATGCGCGCACGCTGCGGCTCGTGCTGATGCCCGGCGACGTGCAGGCGACGCCCGTGACCGACACCTCCGCCCGGAGCACTCCGCGCGGCACCGTGATTGCCTGCTTGCCGCAGGGTTCTACGTTCGTCGTGCGCGTTGCGTTCGGCGATCAGATCCTCCCTGCGATGGCGACCGCGAGCATCCGCGCCGGCGACGCCGCCGAACTTCACCTACAACAGCCTGCGCGCCTTTTGCCGTGGGACGCCCCTCCCTCACCATGAACCTGCCCACTCGCCTCGCCCTCGCCGCCGCCATCGTCGGCACGTTTGCGGCCGGCATCGCGTTCCTCTCCGGCTGCAACGTCCCGGCTCGAGCGGAATCGTCCCAGCGTTGGGAATCGGCGCGTCAGTGCCAGAGTTGTCATCCAGAAGCGTTCGCCGAGTGGCAGACATCGCACCACGGCATCGCCTTCACCAATCCCGAAGTGCGCGCCCTCAGCGACGACTTCCGACGCGAAGAGTGCATGGACTGCCACCTGCCGCGACCGCTCGCGGTCACCGGCTTCGGCAAGCGCACGTTGCCGCGACGCACCCACTTCGATGAGGGCGTGAGCTGCATCAGTTGCCACCTTGGCGAGGACGGCGGCATCGTCGCTCGCAACAACCGCCCCGAGGTGCCGTGCAAGCCCAAACGCAGCGAGGCCTTCTTGTCGGTCGACGCGTGCATGAGTTGCCACAACCAGCACCAGACCACGGACCAGTGGCGCGCGAGCCACTACGCGGCCCAGGGCATCCACTGCACCAACTGCCACATGCCCGAGGCAGATCGCAAGCGGCCGGACGGCACGATCCGCAAGGGCCGAAGCCACATCTATCCCGGCGCCCACGACAAGAGCATGTTGGCGAAGGCCGCTACGTTCACTGCCGAACGACAGGGCAACGAGTTGGTGCTGGCACTCGAAAACACCGGCGCCGGCCACAACTTCCCCACCGAGGAACGCCATCGCGCGGTCGACCTGGAGTACCAGTTCGAAGACACGACCGGTCCGATCGCTGGCCTTGGCACTGGCGGCGCCCCCGAGTGGAGCCGAGCGTGGCGGTTCCGTCAGCCCTACCGCGACGAACCCGGCGAGAACACGCAGTTGCCGGCTGGCAAGAAGCATGAAGTTCGCGTTGCGGCACCGGCCGGCGCCACGGCCGTCACGGTGCGGATGTGGTATCGACTGACACCGATGTGCAACGATCTGGACCCCCGCAGCACGTTGCTCGAAGAACGCAAGTTGGAGTGGCAATGAGAACCTTGACGACGCTCTCCGTCCTCGTGGCGATTCTCGCCGCGTGCGGCGGCGAGCCGCAGAGCACCCACCCGAAGATGCCAGCGCTGCCACCGCTGCAACTGCTGCCGCGCATCGAGGAGTTGAAGCAGCTCGGCAGCCGGCCGGTAGTCAGCTTGTCCGACGTGCAACAGCGGGAGCTTCAGGAGTACGCCGACGTGGTGCTCGGTCTCACCGAGGCCGACGAACGCATCCAGAAGCGAGCCGAACGCAATCTGCTCGAAAGCGAACACGCGGGTGCCGTTCTCATTCCTGCGCTCAAGCACAAGGACGCCGCGGTGCGCTCGCGCGCGGCGTGGCTGCTCGGCCGCACGAGTCGATCGATTCTCCAGTTCCCCTTGTTGCTGCGCCTCAAGGACGAAACCGAGCCTGCGGTCACGGTGTGGATCGCCGAGGCGCTGCATCGCCTCGGCAATGATGCTGGCCTTGTGTGGATCGACGCGGCGATCAACCACGAAGCCACCGCTCAAGAAGCGGGCACGGCAGCACTCAACCTGCTGCGAGAGGACGGCGCGACCTTGGCGGAGCAGCCGACGTGGCTGGAACTGCAGCAAGAGCTGCAACAGCGCACGAAGACATGGCGGCGCACCGGCATCGGCTCGCGCGACGGGGTCACCCCCCCGGACGCGGCGGAGGTTCTGGCCATCCTGTGCAAACACCTGTCGATCACCGAGAGCTTCTTGTTGCGGCCGATCGACGAAGCGAAGTTCGTCATCATCCGCAGCGGTGTGCTGGCGCTGCCGACGGTCGAGATCGCCATCACCGCTGCCGAACCCTACCTGCGCTCCGTGGCGCTGCAGATCCTCGCCGAACTCGGACGCACGGCGAACCCGCTGTGCACCAAAACGCTGCCACTGCTCGAGGATCCGCTGACCGCGGCCTACGCCATGCGCGCGCTCGGCGAACTGGGTTGCAGTGACGCGACGGCGCACTTGGTGGCGCGCCTCTCGAGCCCGGACATCGAACTGCGCGCGAGCGCCGCCGGTGCGCTCGGCCTCTTTGGCGCCACCGAGCATGCGCCGGCACTGGCAGCCCTGATGGCCGACGCGAACGAGGCGATGGACGTCCGCGTGCAGTCGGCTTTCGCGTTGCGTTGCATCGGCGACAACAGCGCCGCAGTGGCGTTCCTCGCCGAGCGCAAACAGAAGGGCGACTACCACGCGCCGACACTGCAGATCCTCGAAGACCGACTCACGCAGAATCGCTGAACCGCGCCAAGACTGGGCGCACGGCCGCTACTTCGCGGTCGGGGTCGCGGCAGCAGCGGCGTTTGGCACGCGACCGGGGACGGCAGCCTGCGGCATGCCGTAGCCCGGCGGTCGCGCCAACAGCACGACTTGGCCGTCGAAGCCGCTGCAGACCAGTTCGTCCGTCGTGTTGCGACCGTCGAGCTCCCCGACTGCGAGCCAGTGCCCCTGCTGCAGACTCTGCCAGAGCACCTCGGCCTGCCAACCACCGGCGGGACCTCGCGTGATCAGATGCACCGCCCGGCCGTAGCCGTAGACGGCGACCGCCTCGCGACCATCCTCATGGAAGCGACCGGCAGCGACACCGCGCAGGCCCTGTTCGCCAGCGAAGACCACCTCGCGGGCGACGCGCCCGTCGGCGCCCTTCTGGTAGCGCAGCAGTACGCCATCGTCACGCGTGGCATAGAGGACCGTGGCCTCCCCGTCGCGCGCGGGTCGCACGGCAAGTCGCCCCAGACCGCTGGTCTCGTGCGCGAGAACTTCGCTGCGCAGGACCCCGTTGTCCACCGACAGCGACAGGAGATCGCCACTGCGTGACACTGCCAGGATCGCCGCCTCACCGGTGCGTGGATCGCGAAGCACCACGGTGTCGCGCACACGACCCACTACCTCCCCCAGCTTCTGCATGCGGAAGGCCCCAGCCTTGTCGGCGGCCGTCAACTGATAGACGGCGCCAGTGATGCCAAAGGCGAGCAGCTCACAACCCGCACGCTTGCTGTCGACGTCGGCGGCCAGGACGGCATGAAACTCCTCACCTGGAGCGTGACCGATCTCGACGCTCTGCAATTCGAACTTGCCGAATGGCAACGGCTGCAGCGTCAACTGGTGCACGTTGCCACTCTTGCCGGCGGCGTAGAGCTCTTCACCGGGGATCCGTGGGTCGACGTCCGCCGGCGTGGTCGGCGCCAGCCACTGGCCATCGGGCGCGGTCCAACTCTCGCTCCACTTGCCGCTATAGACCGTCAACACCAACACGCGGCCCTTGTCGTCGGTCGCGATGACCTCGTTGTGACCGTAGACCGCGATGACCTTGGCCACCTGCAGGTACCACACGCCTGCGTCGCCGTTGTAGATCAACGTGCCACGCCAGTCGGGTGCAGTCGGGACTGGCACTTCGCCTTCGCTCGGATGTTGCGGGAACGGTGCCTGTAGCACACCACTGGAGCTGGATTGGCCCGGATCGACAGCGGTCGTCGCCGCACTCTGGCTCGCAGTTGGCACCGCCGCAGTCGGTCGCGGTGCAGTGCACGAAGACGCGATCAGGGCGAAGGCGAAGATGCGGATCTGCGGGCGGATCGTCATCGAATGCAAACGGACAGGGGCATGCGGCGCGGATGCGCGGTCGCGCACTCTAGCGAACACCGACAGGCGCCGCTCACCGCAGCAAGAGCCAAGTGGCCCACGGCATCGAGCCAGATGCGGCAAACGGCAACCTGCGCTGCGTTGGCCTACGGATCAGCGGAATCCGTCGCCCGCAAGCACCGGCTCGCGCCGCGCGCCGACGTTCAAGCACAGCGACACGGCAAGCAGAGTCGCCAGTGCCGAACTGCCGCCGTAGCTCAGCAGCGGCATCGGCAGCCCCGTCGACGGCACGAGCCAGCCGCAGACGGCGACGTGGATCAGCGACTGACTACCAATCCAGGCGGCGACGCCGACACACAGCAATCGGCCGAAGCGCTCGCGAGTGCGTTGCGCGATACGCAGCAAGCCGATCACCAGCGTGGCGTAGAGGCCCAGTACTCCCATGCTGCCAAACCACCCGATCTCCTCGCCGACTACCGCGAAGATGTAGTCTTCGCTGCGGTACGGCAAGAAGTCGTAGCGGTTCTGCGGCCCGTGCCCGAGACCGAAGCCAGTCATGCCGCCGCTGCCCATTGCGATCAATCCTTGCCACGGTTGGTACGCAGCCTCGCGCAGCAGGTCGCGCACGTCGCGCGAGTTCTCGTCCCAGTTCCAGTGCTGGGCCCATACGTCGACGCGCTGCTTTTGGTAGCCGTGCATCACCGAGAAGTAGGCGGCGATGAAGGCAAAGAAGCCGATCGAACACAGCACCGCCACGTGGCGGCCACGCGCACCGGCGGCGTAGCTCATCGCCAAGGTGATGGGAACGTAGACCAGGGTGCTGCCGAGATCGGGTTGTACGAGCACGAGGCAGGCTGGGATGCCAGCGACGATGCCGGGCAGCAACAGGCTCGTGCTGAGCGATGCCCGCCGCTCAAAGCGCAGCAACGCGGCGAGACCGATGACGGCGCCGAGCTTGGCAAACTCGCTGGGTTGGATCAGCAAACCCGGCAGTGAGTACCACCGCCGCGAGCCATTGATGACCGAACCGAACAACGGCAGCCCGAGCAACGACAAAACCGCGCCGCCGTAGGCCAGCCACGCCAGCCGCATCGCGTGCACGTAGTGCGGCAGCAGACACAGCAGGCCGAAGCCAAGTCCGACGACCAGGAACAACGCTTGCTTGCCGAACTGCGGTGCGAAGCGAGGATCGTCCTGCGTGGTGGAACGCAGGAACGCGAGGCTGACGACACAAATGGCGCAGGTGACGAGCCAGAGCCACCAGTCGACGTTTCGCAGCACTGCGAGCGGGTTCTTGTGCAGCCTCATCGCCGTTCCTCGCCAGGCGTCGAGCTTCCTGGCAGGTAGCTGGTGTGGAGTCGCGCATTCGCGGCCATCGCCGCCAGCACATCGGCGCACAGCAAACCCGCCGCATCCGCGCCATGCACTCGATCGGGAACGGCGTAGACGACGGCGCAGAACGCAAGCTGCACCCCGCTAGCCGACGTTCCCGGCAGGTAGCCCGCGAACCACGCATTGTTGGCGTCCTTGCCATCGAGGACGATCTCGGCAGTCCCCGTCTTGCCGCGCACGGCGAACGGCAGCAGCCCTTCGATCTTGTCCGCGGTGCCCGACTCGACGCATTGGCGCAGCCCTGCGCGCACGATCGCGAGTTCGTCCTCGCTGGCAAAAAGCGCGTAGCCAGGGCGCCGCTCCCCAGCCCGCAGCCCAAGGGTCGGCAACACCCCCGTCGCCAGCGCGGCGTAGCACCGCACCACGGACAGCGGGTTGGCCGCGAGGCTGTAGCCGATGCCGCGCATCTGGATCCACTGGTGCTCCTCCGCCCAACGCGGCGCGGGCGCGATCGAGAGCGGCAGTTCTGCGACGCGCGGCTGGAAGCGACCGTCGCCACCACCAATGCCGGCAGGCAGCATGCCGAAGCGCCACAGCGCACGTCGAAGTCCAGGTTCGCCGAGGGCTTCGGCGACTTGGAAGAAGAAGGTGTTGCACGACTCGGCCAGCGCATCGACGGGGTCCGTGCCCTTGGCCCAGTGGGCGTGATCGCAACGGTAGATGCGTCCGTCCTTGCCGCGGTACTTCTGGCCGCAGGGTTCGAGCGCAGCGAGATCGGCGTGCGGCAGCCCCTGCCGGGTGGAGACCAGCTGTTCCAACAGGAACAGTGGCTTCACGATCGATCCCAGCGCCCCGTTGCCCCGCCAACTCAACACCGGCGGAACGATCGGGGTGTCGCCCACTTTGTGCGGTGCGCCTGCGAGTGCCAATACGTCGCCGCTGTTGGCGTCGGCCAGCACCATGGCGACATCGATGCGCTCTGGGTTGGTGCCGCGTTCTTGCGCAACCTGCCGCCAATGCACGACGGCGCGCTCGATCTCGGTGTCGAGCAAGCGCTGGAGGTCAAGGTCGATCGACAGCGTGACCGGCGAGCCCGGCAGCACGCGAAGGCTCGACCACAACATCTGCTCGCGTGCAGCAGCATCGTGCTCGACGAGTCGAAGGCCCGGAGTACCACGCAGGGCATCGTCCAGCATGGCTTCGATGCCACTCGTCCCGCGACGCTCGCGCGTGCGCAAGACCTGCGTGTAGCTGCGGGTCGCTTCCTGCTCGAGCGACTTCTGGTATCCGGGGAGCGGCGTCAGATCCTCGGGGACGAGCGCATCGAGACCGTCCTCGAGGGCGTCATCGACGCGGGCTTCGAGATACCCACTGGGGCCAGGACTCTGGTCCAGCGCTTTCACGGACCCGAGGATCTGCTGCAAGGTCGGCGGCAGCTCGTTTGGGTGCACGCGCCGCAGCGCCGGCTCCAGCAGGAGACCCGGCTGGTCGGTAGCCGCCACACGGACAGCCGCCGCCAGTTCGAACGGCAACTCGCGCGCAATTGGCCGCGCCATGCGCTCGAGTAGCTCGCCCATGCGGTCCGTCCCGTCGGGAAGCTTCCGCTGCGTGCGGCGTTGGTCCAGGCAATCGACGCGGAACTGGTCGAGGCGCTGCAACAGTCCGCTGCGAGTGCTGCGAGCGCTGCCATCGCTGTCACCAAGTTCCTCTTCGTCCAGGTCACGGATCGATGACGGCTCGCCGCGGCGCGTCGCGTCAGCGCGCTGTAGTTCGCGATCGAGCGCCACGAGGCGTCCTTGCACGGAAGTGAAGCGACGCATCATTGCTTCGAGATCGTGCCCTGGGAGCGCATTGCCAAGCGCGCAATCAGGATCGACCCTGGCCGTGACCAACAAGGCCTTCCTGACCTCGTTGCGATTCTGTTCGGTGACTGCGCACACGAGCGTCATGGCCGTGGACTGCAGCGCGCGCCGCTCGTCCTTGGGAAGGTCGCCGTGCAGCAAGACACCGACTGGTACCGACAACAACAGACGAGCCGCAGCCGCCGGACCCAGCGCACTGCCAAAGTAGCTGAAGCGCACTTCACCGCCGGACAACCGCGTGGCCAAGGTCGCACCGTGCACCGCGGCGCCGACAGGGTGGCGCAGGCGAAACCGCTCATAGACGCACTCGAGCTCGAAGGTCGGTTCATCACTGGCGAGCACCGTGCCGTTGC
>CAMBXM010000187.1 GCA_945871815.1 Singulisphaera sp. GP187 | reverse complement strand
GGCCAAGGCCCCGGCCGTCCGCGCCTTCGCCTCGTCGTCGAGCCCGTTCGCCAACGCCGCCCACGCGAGCGTGTCGAGGAACTGGAACTCGCCCTCCTTCCCCGCGGCCTTGGTTGCTGCCGCCCGCGCCGCGATCAGCGCCATCGCCTCCTCGCCGAAGGTCGTACGGTCCTGCTTCTCGCCGTCCGCCTTCTCCGGCGCGACACGCGGCCAAGCGAACAAGTTGAGCGCCGAGGCATCCGCATCGCGCAGCGCGGCAGGCAACTCCGGAAGCTCGAGCTTCTCTGCGCCACTGCGGATTGCTTGTGCCCGGCGAAGGGACTTCACGAGCTGCTGCTTCCGCTCGTAGGTCGGCCATTCCGCCGCCGCGTGCCGGTCTGCCTCGACCTGCTCTGCAGTCAGCGGAGCTGCCTTGCTGCGCAGCTCCGCGATCGTCGCCTCGATCGTCGGCTTCATTGCCAGCAGCTGCGCACAGTCGTTGTCTAGCCACACCTTCAACGCCTCGACCTTGTCAGGCGACGCCGGCCACAGCGCATCCTGCTTCGCGAGCACGTCCTTCAGCCGCACCACGGCCGCGAGCTGGTTGAAGTTGGCAACCGTCCGCTGCGCTTCGGCCTTCGCTCGACCTTCGGACTCGGCCAGCGTCGTTGCCGCCTCCTTCGCCTTCGATTCGGACTGCGCCAAGAGTTGATTCTCTACCGCGCGTTCGTTGGCGATCACCGCGTAGCTCACTGCGACCAAAGCCCCGACCACCGCCGTCGCCAACACCGTCGACCCCGCAACCACCTGCCCCCGATACCTCCGCACCAGCTTCTTCAACCGATACGCCGCACTCGGCGGCCCCGCGACCAACGGCTCATGATCCAGATACCGCTGCAGGTCCGCCGACAACGCGTTCGCCGTCTCGTACCGCCGATTGCGCTCCTTCTCCAACGCCTTCAACACGACCCAGTCGAGATCCCCAGCCAGCGCCTTCTTCAACGCCGACAAACTGACGCGCCGCGACTGCGCGACCGCAGCCCCGCTCTCCCCGAGCCGCGTGATCCGCGTGCTGGGCTTCGGCGGATCGACTTCGCGCAGGATGCGCTGCACTTCCATCATCCCGGCCTTGCGCATCTCTGCCGCCGAGAACGGCAGCTCGCCGCAAAGCACCTGATACAGCATTACCCCGAGCGAGTAGATGTCCGCCCGCGTGTCGATGTCGAGGTTGGTCGGGTCCGCTTGCTCCGGCGCCATGTACTCCGGCGTGCCGACGATCTGCCCCGCTTCGGTGAACAGCGTCGCTTCGACCAGCTTCGCACCCATTGCCTTCGCGAGTCCGAAGTCGATCACCTTCACCTGCCGCTTGCCGCCGTCGTCGCTCACGAGCACGTTGCCGGGCTTGAGGTCGCGGTGCACCACGCCCTTTTGATGCGCGTGCTGCACCGCCGCGCACACTTGCCGCATCAGCAGCAGCCGATCCTTCAGCGCGAGCTTCTGGTCCTCGCAGTAGCGATCGAGCGGCACGCCCTTCACGTACTCCATCGCGAAGAACGGTTGCCCGCGGTCGGTCGTCCCGCAGTCGAAGACCTTGGCGATGCCCTCGTGGTCCATCAGTGCCAGCGCTTGCCGCTCTTGCTCGAAGCGCGCGACGACGGCCTTGCTGTCCATGCCCAGCTTGATCAGCTTCAACGCGTCGCGTCGCCGGACTGGTTCGCGCTGCTCGGCGAGATAGACCGTGCCCATGCAGCCTTCGCCGAGGCGATCGAGGATCGTGCACGGACCGATGTGAGTGGGGCGGTCGTCGGCGGGGCGCGGGCTCTCCGGCTTCATCGGCGGGAGGCTATCGCGGGGCGGAGTTGGGGCAACGCGGCGGGCCGGCTCGCCGACGATTCTCATCAGGACCCGTAACCAACGGACTCGCCTGCGCATGTAGCGGGACGTGGACTTCCACCGCCCGCACGACGCACTGTTCCGCTTCGCTTTCTCGGATCCCGAGCAAGCGCGGACGTTGCTGCGCTCGCGCATGATGCGCGACAAGCGCTACCGCGGACTCGCGCGCCGCCTGGATTGGTCCAAGCTCGAGCGCGTCGACCTAGCGATCGCCGACGCCGCCGATCGCCCGCATGCCGCGGACCTGCTGTTTCGCGTGCCGTTCGGAGCCCGCATGGTCCACATCCACGTCGTGTTGGAGCACAAGAGCCACCCCGACCGCATGGTCGCGTGGCAGGTGACGCGTTACGGCGTTCGTCTGATCGATCGCTTGCACCAACAGCTCGGTTGCCCGCGTGACTTGCCGATCGTCATCGGAATCGTCTTCTACCACGGTGACGAAACGTGGACCGCGCCGCGCGATGTGAACGAGCTCTTTGACTTGCCGACCGAATGGTCCGACGACGAGCGCGCGGCCCTGCGCCCGATGCTGCCGTCCTGGACCTACCTGCTGGACGACCTGAAGCCCGACCTCGACGAACGCCTCGAGGACGTACGCGACGATCTCGTCGCGCGCATTTCGCTCGAGGCCCTGGTCCGGCTGCGCGACCCCGATGCCGAGCAGATCCCACTAGCTCTTGTCCGGTTGCGCGAGTTGCTGGTCGCCGTGATGGATGCTCCCCGGGGCAAGGTGTTGCTCGGGGTGCTATTCTCCTACCTCGCTGCGACGACGCGCGTCGATCTGCAGACCGTGAATGCAGCGGTGAAAATGACACTGCCGCGGAGGACGACCGAAGCCATGCTGAACCCGCTCGAGAAGTACATTCAGGAGAAGTGCAGTGAGGCCGAGACCAAGGGGCTCTCTGAAGGCCTCAGCCAGGGCGAAGCGAAGGGCCGCGAAGTCGGCCAAGTCGAACTCCTGCGCCGCCAGTTGACCCGCCGGTTCGGTCCGCTGCCTGCCGACGTCATGGCTCGCCTCGATCGCGCGACCACATCGGACCTCGAGTCCTGGGCGCTGCGCATCCTCGACGCCACGACGCCCGCTGACGTGTTCGCCTGAGAACGCGGTCCGTGCGCGACGACCTTTCGGTGCCCATGAGCCCGCGATCCCCGTCGACCCTCAGGGCTCCGTCGCGTCGATGCTCTTCAGCTTCGTCAGCAACAATGGCAGCTCGTTGACGAGCAGATCCCAAACGATGGCGTCGTCGATCCGGAAGTATTGATGCGCGAGGACATCCTGCAGACCCGCCAGACCTCGCCAGTTCACGTCGGGGTACCGGGTTCTCACTTCGATAGGAAGCTGCTTCGCAGCCTCGCCGATCACGAAGATCTCCCTTTGCACCGCCGAGCGGGTCTTCTGGTCGCGACAGAAACCAGCGAAGTCCATCCCGGCCACGAACGAGATCGAGTGCTCGCACGACGCGAGCATGTCCTCGAGGAACCCGCGCCAGTCACGCGACACGGATGGCCTCGCGTTCGACATCAGGCAAGACCCGCGGGCGTAGGCCACTCCGCGTGACGAGGTCGACCGGATGGCCGAGCAGATCCTCGAGGAAGAACTTCAGGTCCATGTAGCCGCGGAACGTCGGCTGCTGCGCGAACTCGACCAGTAGGTCGACATCGCTGTCCCCGCGTGCCTCATCGCGAGCGACCGACCCGAACAAGAACAGCGAGGAAACGCCATGGGCAGCGATTCGCGCCCGTTCGTTGTGCAACAGGGTCACGACCTCGGTGCGCTGCGGAGGGGGAGTGAGCATGGTGGAGGACTCGAGGCTCAGTATGCAGGTCTTCGCGATCGCGCACCATGCGGCTGCGGAGCAGGATAACGAACGGCCAGATGCTGGCGTTTGCTGACCCGTCCCCGCGACACGCCATCGCGCGTCGCGGCTCCCGCACCCGTCCCTCAGTCGTCGCCGAACTTGATGCCCTGCGCCAGCGGCAGGGTGTTGCCGTAATTGACCGTGCTGGTCTGCCGGCGCATGTAGGCCTTCCAGCTGTCGCTGCCCGATTCGCGGCCGCCGCCGGTCTCCTTCTCACCGCCGAACGCGCCGCCGATCTCAGCACCGCTGGTGCCGATGTTGACGTTGGCGATGCCGCAGTCCGAACCGCTGGTCGACAAGAACCGCTCGGCCGCGCGCAGGCTGCCCGTCAGGATCGACGAACTCAGTCCCTGTGGCACGGCGTTGTTGGCCTCGATTGCTTGGTCGAGGTTCTGGATCGGCATCACGTAGAGGATCGGCGCGAAGGTCTCTTCGAACGAGACCGGCACACCGAGCGGAGCGCGCACGATCGCGGGCTCGACGTAGGCGCCGCCGCTGAGCTGGGCGCTCGTCTTGGCGCGCGTGCCGCCGCAGACGACCTTGCCGCCCTGGTCCTTGGCCTTCTGGATCGCGTGGTCGAAGGCCTTGGCCGAGGCTTCGTCGATCAACGGTCCGACCAGCGTGCCCTGTTCGAACGGATCGCCGATCTTGCACTGCTTGAAGGCAGTCGCGAGGCGTTCGGTGAGTTGGTCGATGACCTTCTCGTGCACCAGGAGACGACGCGTCGTCGTGCAGCGTTGGCCGGCGGTGCCGACGGCGCCGAAGACGATGCCGCGCACCGCCAGCGACAGATCTGCGTCGTCCATCACGAGGATCGCGTTGTTGCCGCCGAGTTCGAGCAACGAACGGCCGAAGCGCTGCGCCACGCGCGGGCCGACGATGCGACCCATGCGCGTGCTACCGGTCGCCGACACGAGGGGCACATGCGGATCGTCGAGCATCGCGCCGCCGACGGCTGCATCCGGGCCGATGACGCACGCGATCAAGGGCGCCCATTCCTTGCCCAAGACCTCGGCGGCGATGTTGGTCATCGCGATCGCGCACAGCGGTGTCTTCAATGACGGCTTCCACAGACAGCTGTCGCCGCAGACGAGGGCGAGCATCGAGTTCCAGGCCCACACCGCGATCGGGAAGTTGAACGCCGTGATGATCCCGACGGTGCCGAGCGGGTGCCACGTCTCGCGCATGTGGTGGTTCGGGCGTTCGCTCGCGATCGTGAGGCCATAGAGCTGACGCGACAGGCCGACCGCGAAGTCGGCGATGTCGATGCACTCCTGCGCCTCGCCGAGGCCTTCTTGCACGATCTTGCCGGCTTCGAGCGTCACCAGCTTGCC
The DNA here is from genome assembly GCA_945871815.1 of Singulisphaera sp. GP187. Classification (GTDB taxonomy): domain Bacteria; phylum Planctomycetota; class UBA1135; order UBA1135; family UBA2386; genus SXPK01. The sequence continues at coordinate 2,736 of CAMBXM010000187.1, read as the reverse complement.
GAGCAGTTCCTTCTTCTCACGGAAGGCATTGCCGATGCGGCGGACGAACTCGCCGCGCTGCGGTGCCGGGAGGTTGCGCCAGCGCAAGAACGCTTCGTGCGCAGCCTTGCTGGCAGCGGCGTAGTCGGCGGCGGTCGCCATCTGGACGGTGGCAATCGTGCTGCCGTCGATGGGCGAGCGCACGGTGAGGGCGCCGCCTTCCGTCTTCTGCCACGTGCCGGTGAAGGCGCCGGAGTTGTCCTTGTGGATGCCGAGTTCTTTCAGGAAGTCGAGCTTCATGGGTGCGGAGTCGGGGTCGGAATCGGGTCGATCAAAGGTCGTAGAAGGCGAGGTCCCTGCCGGTCACCTGCTTGGTGAAGGCGTAGATCTGGCCGCTGTGGCCGCTCATGTGCTCCATCACGTGCAGGATGGCGGCGAGGCCGGTCTCACGGTAGCGCTGCTGGATGGTGCGTTCGCGCAGCAGTTCGTCGACGGACTGGGCATCGACGGCGGCGCAGGCCTCGTCGACTACCGTCGCGAGCCTCAGCAGCAGGTCCTTGCCGGATGCGCCCGAAGTGGCGGCGAACTCCGCCGGTCGGTTGCGGTCGTCCGGGCGGCCGGCGAACGGGACCAGGATCCACTGCGTGATGTTGCCAGCGAGGTGCAGCAGCAGATTGCCGACCGAGTTGCAGTTGGGTGCTGGCCGGCGCCAGACATCCGGCTCGGTGAGCAGGTCGAGGCAGCGACCGAGGCGCGGAACGTACTCGCCCTGCAAGCGGCGGCGAAACTCGGCCTTCACTCCGCCGGCGAGTTGCTCGGCGGCAGAGGGGTTCGCGACGGGCGGGACCATGGGGGCGGAGAGGTTAGGCCCTGGTGGGGGAGTAGGACCAGCCCCTCCACCCCCCCAGACCGGAGATCCACTCACTGCGAGAGGTGCAGGAGTTGGCGGGCGAAGTCGATCTCGTAGCGCGCGCGCAGGACGAGGCCGATAGTGCCTGCGGTTTCGAGGTGAGCCCGTTGGTTGCGCGATTCGACAGTGGGGTCACCAACGATCGTCGGAAGCAACATCGGCAGCCCACCGAACACGAGCGGTCGCGGCGGTGCCACTTCGATCGTGCGACTCTCCTCGCCGCTGATGGAGACTTGGGTTCCGGCTCGACCCGCAAGCTGGCCGAACTCCTCGACCAGGACTCTTGTCGACACGAACACGGCGCTGGCGCCCGTGTCGAACAAAAACGTGCGAGGCGTGCTGCCCTGGAAGTGGGCCGGCACCAGCAGCTGGTTGCTGCACAATTGGAATGGAATCGTGGCACCGTTCCCTCGGCGCGCCGAGGGAGTCGCCAACGATTGGAACCGACAGGTTTCGCGCGCGGTGTCGATCGTCACGGTGAAGTGGCGCAAGGTCGCAGTGCCGATGGTCGCAAGCACGCCGGGCGCGTGGGCTGCAACCTGGGTGCGGTCCAGCAGCGCCGGCACGTTCGAGATGTCCAGGTCCCCGAGCACTAGATGATCGAGAATTCCGCTGCCGATAGGGCTCGTTCCGGCGACCCCCGACATCCATGCAGTTCCATCGGTTGCATGGGCAAGTTCGGCGGCCATTGGGCCAAGGATGGTATTCGAGGCGCCGCAGTCGAGGACGACGAGGCCGTCCAGTTGCTTGCCGCGGCCGCGCAGCGTGCAGCGCACTGCGGGCAACGGCATTAGCTGCAACGGTAGGAGCGTCCCTTCCGGCGCGAGCTTGCACGCCAGTGGTTCTCGTTCGCCGAGCATCTGCGCGATCGCGAGGTTCGTTTCCAGGTACGGTCGCTTCCCTTGCTCGTCGATCACGAAAGCAAGTGAGCGTTGCAGCCAACTTCTCGCGACGGCAAATCGGCTGGCGTCGACGAGCACGCACGCTAGCGCGAAGGCGATCAGTGGTTCGTCGGAGTCCAAGCTTGCCGCGTGCTCGAGCTCCGCGATTGCTGCTGTCAGGTCGCCGCGTGCCGCGGTGGCGCGCGCGCGCCCGAGAAGGGCGAGGGGGACTCGGTCGCTCGTTGCGAGCGCAGACTGAGCGAGCCGCAAGCCTTCGGCTGCTCGCCCTTGTTCGTACCGAACTGCGGAGAGCAAGCCCAAGGCGAATGGATCCCCTTCTGCGATGGCCAGCGCCGCATTCGCTAGCTCTTCAGCCCGGATCCAATTCCCGAGCCACAGGAGGCGTCGCCCCAGATCGAGGATTGCGCCAACGTCACCGGGATGGTCGAGGAGTGCACCGTGCGCTCTTTGCTCCAAATGGTTGGCTAGAGCAACCTCCTTCTGCTCCAGGCCGTGCACCGTGCCCGCAGTCGGCCAAGTCTGGCGATTGACGACCGGGACGACGCGATGTGTTAGTGGGCGCAGGAGTCGTTGCTCGGCTGCGGCACTTCGTCGCTCTCCTGTGGCAACACCGTGTGCACTCTCCATCCCTGGATCCGAGCCCCAGATGAACCACGATGCGGTGGCCAACACAATCGCGGCGCAGCCGACACGCACGGTCAGATTTCGCACGAGGTGAGGCATCGCTGCGCATGGCGCTCGGGGAGCGTGCTCGGCATTTCGTTGTGGGGCAGACGAGTGACGAGACTGCACAGGCTAGAGCGAGGACGCGGCCGGAGTCCACGTCCCTTCGAAGCCTGTGGTGGGTCGCTCACGTTGACGCAGAGGCGCTTGCTGTAGCGCCCCAGCTTTCACGCGACCTGTTCCTACTGCCGCTCTCTCAGCACCGGCGAGCGCACCACGTCC
>CAMBXM010000186.1 GCA_945871815.1 Singulisphaera sp. GP187 | reverse complement strand
CGGCTCCGACGCGGAGCCGAAGCAGAAGCCCAAGTCGTAGGCTCCCGTCGCCAACCGATGGGCCCCGCGCCCCTGGAGTTCTGTTTTGCAACGCACCCGCACCTACGAATGCATGTGCCTCTTGGACAACCGAGAGGTGCGCAAAGGCTGGCAGCCGCTGAAGGACAGCGTCGCCGCCTTGTTCAACAAGCATGGCGCTCAAGTTTTGAGTGCCCGCCGCTGGGACGAGCGCCGTCTCGCCTATCCCATCAAGGGCCAGCAGCGCGCCACGTTCATGCTCGCCTACCTCAAGGCGGACACGCAGGCTCTGTCGGCGATCCGCCGCGATCTGCAGTTCAGCGACACCGTGTTGCGCAGCCAGATCCTGAACTGCGAAGAGGTGCCGCCCTCGGCTTACGAGCCCGAAGCAGAGTTCGACATCAACGCCATCCCCGTCGATGACAGCCCGATGGCCTCGTCGAACGTTGTTCCGGCGGAGGAAATCGCTGAGGACGTTGCGGTGGCGGATATCGCGCCCATGGATGACCCCGTGAAGGAGGATGGACAATGAGCGGCAATAGCTCGTACGGCGGCGGTGGTGGCGGTGGCGGTGGCTATGGCGGCGGTGGCGGCGGCTACGGCGGCGGCGGTGGTGGCGGCGGTTACGGCGGCGGTGGCGGCGGCTACGGCGGCGGTGGCGGCGGTTACGGCGGCGGCGGCGGTGGCGGCGGTTACGGCAGCGGTGGTGGCAACGGTGGTCCGCGTCGCAGCGGTGGCAAGTTCGGTCGCTTCGGTCAGAAGCGCGCCGAGGTCCTGCCGACTGAGCCGCTCAACTACAAGAACCTGCCCTACCTGTCCAAGTACCTGATGCCCAACGGCAAGATGCAGTCGCGCAAGCGCACCGGCTTTGGTGGTCAGCACCAGCGCCAGCTGGCCGAGGCAATCAAGCAAGCTCGCTTCCTCGGCCTCTTGGCCTTCGTCGGGAGGCAATGACCATGGAACTCCTACTCAAGCAGACGATCCAGCACCTTGGTCGCGTCGGCGATGTGGTCAAGGTCAAGAACGGCTACGGCCGCAACTACCTGCTGCCCCTTGGTCTTGCCGTCACGGTGAGCAAGGCCAACGTCGCTGAGATCGAGCGCGCTCGGGCTCTGGCTCTGGCCGAAGAAGAGGCTCGTGTCAGCACGCTCAAGGAGATGGCGCAGCGTCTCTCCGAGACCTCGATCACGATCGAGAGTCGCGCCAACGCCGAGGGTCACTTGTTCGGTTCGGTGAGCACGGCGCAGATCGCCGCGGTTCTCCGCGACAAGGGCCACGCGATCGAGGAGCGTCAGATTCGCCTCGCGGCGCCGCTCAAGGAGATCGGCGTCGTCGACGTTGTGGTGCACCTGCACGCCAGCGTCGAAGCGACGGTCAAGGTCTGGGTCGTCCAGCAGAAGCCTCAGTGATCGAATCGGGCCGGGTCAGACCTGCCCCCTGCCCGCGGCGGCTTAGGCCAAGCCGCGGGCACAGCCCCTTTTTCCGCGCATGAACGAAGGCATCCGTGTCGCGATGATCAGCCTCGGCTGCGCGCGCAACCTCGTGGACTCCGAGGTGCTGCTCGGTCATGTCGTCGAAGAAGGGCTCCAGGTCGTTCGTGAGCCCGAGGACGCCGACGTCGTCGTCGTCAACACGTGTGGTTTCATCGACTCTGCCAAGCAGGAGTCGATCGACACGATCCTCTCGGTCGCGCGGCTCAAAGAGGACGGAACGCTGAAGGGCGTCATCGCCGTTGGCTGCCTCGCCCAGCGCTACGGCGACGATCTGCGGAAGAACATTCCCGAGCTCGATGCCGTGTTCGGCATCAGCGACTACTCGGGAGTGCCCGCCGTCGTGCGGCGCATCATGAATGGCAGTGATCGGCGCTGGGTCGCGACCGTCGATGGCGGTAAGCCCAAGGGGCCGAAGAGCGATCGCAAGCGAATGCTCCTCACGCCGAAGAGCTTTGCCTACCTGCGCATCAGCGAAGGCTGTGACCACAAGTGCACCTTCTGCGCGATCCCAAGCATGCGCGGCCGCAACCGCAGCAAGCCGATGGAAGTGCTGATCGATGAGGCGAAGGACCTCGCCGCTGCCGGCGTCAAGGAGCTGGTCATCGTTGCTGAGGACACGACCGCTTACGGCCTCGATATCGACCGCAAGCGCCACATCCACACACTGCTGGAGAAGCTTGGCGAAGTCGACGGCATCCAGTGGATCCGCTTGATGTACGCGTATCCGCACACCGTGCTGCCAGAGCTGACGACGTTTCTGCGCGAGCATCCCAAGGCGGTGAAGTACCTCGACATCCCGATCCAGCACATCAGCTCGCCGCTGCTCCGCTCGATGAAGCGGGCCGTCAGCAAGGAGCAGGTCGAAGGGATCCTATGGCGCCTGCGCGACGAGGTTCCGGGCATCGCCGTCCGCAGCACGCTGATCACCGGCTTCCCCGGCGAGACCGACAAGGACTTCGCCGAAGTGCTCGAGTTCTGCACTCGGTTCCGCTTCGAGCGCCTCGGCGTGTTCACCTACTCGCGCGAAGAGACCACGCCGGCGCACGACATGCCGGACCAGGTGCCGGAGGACCTCGCTTTGGAGCGTCAGCGACTGCTGATGACGCAACAGAAAGGCATCCTCGACCAGTTTCAGCAGAGTCTCGTCGGCAAGACGTTGCCGGTGGTGGTCGATGGCTTTGACTCGGCGTCGGGGGTGCTCATTGGTCGCACCTTTGCCGATGCGCCCGAGGTCGACTGTCGCGTCCTGATGACCGACGGCACCGCAGAACCCGGCCAGATCGTGGACGCGAAGATCACCGCAGCCCACGATTACGATCTGCGCGCCGAGCCCATCGGCGCCCGCCGTCGGTCGTGAACGTCCCGAACGCCATCACCCTCTCGCGCCTCGTCGTCACCGCGGCGACTTTCGTCTGTCTCGAGCTGGTGGCCGACCCAGCTCGACCGGACCCGACGCTGATCTGGTTGTCGTTTGCCCTGTTCTTGGGCGCGGCGCTCACCGACTTCCTCGACGGCTACCTGGCGCGCAAGTGGAACATGGTCACTGCGTTCGGCCGCGTCGCCGATCCGTTTGCCGACAAGGTGCTGATCGCCGGTTCGTTGGTGCTGCTGCTCAAGTTCCCAGCGGCTAGGTCGGTGATGCCATTCTGGTATGTCGTCGTGGTGATCGCGCGCGAGTTTCTCGTCACTGCGATCCGCGGCGTCGTCGAGGCCTCGGGTCGCCCGTTCCCGGCCGACAGGCTCGGCAAGTGGAAGATGGTGACGCAATGCTGGACAGCGGCGTCGCTGATGATGCTGATCGCCGGTGTCGACTCGTGGCATACGCTGACGGTGACAGGGCTCTGGCTCAGTTTTGCGCTGACCGTGGTCAGTGGCGTCAATTACGCATTCAAGGCCCGGGGCGTGCTGTTCGCACGCTGAAGGACGAACCGCATGAGCCTCGCTGACCGCCTCCGCTTCTTGCTCGTGACGAGCTGCGGCCTCGGCTTGTCGCCGATTGCGCCCGGCACCGTCGGGACGCTCGGCGGCATCGTGATCGCGGTCGTGCTGCAGGCGACCTTGGCTTCGTCTGCGATCGTGACGACGTGGTGGATCGTTGCGGCGGTGTTGTTCGTGCTCGGTTGTATGCAGACTGCGTTCGTCAAGCGGACGTTTCCAAACGAGGATCCGGGCGCGTTCGTGCTCGACGAAGTCGTGGGCTATCTCGTCACCGTCGCGACCTACGCGGTGCTGTCGCAGAAGCTGCCGGATGCCGCTGGTCACGCCGCTGCCTTATTCGCCTTCCGTTTGTTCGACGTGTGGAAGCCGCAGCCCGCGCGCAAACTCGAAGACCTGCCCGGTGCACTCGGCATCATGGCCGACGACCAGATGGCGGGCATCTACGCCGGTTTGTCGATGTTCCTCGTCTTGCCGCGACTCGGTTGGTGATCCATGGCACGCAAGGGCAGCAAATCGTCCGGCAAGCTTGGCCTCAAGATTGCTCTCGCCTGCGGCGGCTCCGCGTTGTTGGCAGGGCTCGCCGGCGCCTTGGTTGTGCTGATGAATCTGTCGGGTTCGATCCCGTCTTCGCACGAAGACGTGTTGCAGCGAGGCAAGCTTGCGGCGCTCGCCGTTCCGTTCGTGCTCGGCATCGTCGGCGGTATCGCTGGCTGGTTTGTCGGTGGTCGGTTGGCATCGCGCCTCACGGACCTGGCCTTGGCCGTCTCCAAGCTCGGCCGCGGTGGTACCGAGGTCAAAGTTCGGGTGACTGGCGATGATGAAGTCGCGGCACTCGGTCGATCGCTGCAGTACCTAGCCAATGACCTGACCGAAGTGCTCAAGCAAGACGACGGCAAGGGCGGTGGCGCACTGGCGACGATGGACCCGCAGGTCCGTCAACTGCGTGACAAGGCACTGCCGCCGTCGATGCCCGACTGCCCTGGTTTCGAATTGGACGGTGCGCTCGCGGCTGGCTCGCGCGGCGGCCTCGACTACTACGGCGCCCACTCGGTCGAAGGCTCCATGGTCGTGTATCTCGTGAGTGGCGAGGGTCATTCGGCGCTCGCCGTCGTCGCTTGCCGCATGGCCCGCGACGAACTGCAGCGCGCCCTCGCGCAGGGCGCAAACCCACGCAAAGCCCTCAGCCATACGAACCGCGTGCTGCAGCAGGCCTTGCCCGCTGGCGTCTGCGCCAAAGCCACGCTGCTGCAACTGAGTGTCGACGGCGCCAAGCTCTACCAAGCAGGAGCTCGCTCGCCGTTGCTCGTCTGTCAGCGTGGCGAGTTGCGCGAATTGGCCGCCGAAGGCCTGGCACTCGGACTCGACGACGGGCCGGTGTTCGAGAAGTCGCTGCGCCCGCAGGAGTTCGCGTTGACGCCTGGTACTCGCCTGCTGCTGGTCAACGAGGCCGCACTGCGCACGCAGTCGTTCCAAGAACGCGTGCTCGAGCACACCAGTCGCCACACTGCGATGTTCATGAACATGCTGCTCGGCGGTATCGAAGAAGACGCGGGCAGCGACGGTTTGCGCGAGGACGTGCTGGTGATCACGGCGAAGCGCACCGGCCAGTAGGCCTCTGGCGGTCGCCGCCCCGCGGACGGCATTTGGCGGGTGCTGGCGTGGGCAAGAGAACCTGACCCGCGACGATGAGGTTGCCCCGCGTCGTTGACGACGGCGCGTCGAGTTGGTCACCTGCGCCGCCCGATGTGCTCGCCAAGAGCGCGTCGTACTCGACGAGCCGAGGCCGGTCACCCCATGACGACGTTTCAGCAACGCATTGAAGAGATCTATCTCGAGCGCGATCGCGCCCGTGGCACGCAGGGCACGTTGCTGTGGTTCGTCGAGGAGGTCGGCGAGTTGGTCCGAGCGATCCGCCGCGGGGAACGCAACAACCTCGAAGAGGAGTTCGCCGACGTCTATGCGTGGCTGGCGACGCTGGCGTCGCTGCACGGGCTCGATCTCGACGAGATCGGGCGCAAGAAGTACGCGGCTGGATGTCCGCGGTGTCGCGCGGTGCCGTGCGCGTGTCCGCATCCGAAGCCTGTGACCTGACGGAGCGACGATGGACTGGGCCCCGACCGTTGCCACCGGCCTCGTGCTCGCGCTCGTGTTCGGCACGATCGCGCGACGCCTGGGCCAATCGCCGTTGCTGGGCTATCTGCTCGCGGGCGTGCTGATCGGTCCGCACACGCCTGGCTTCGTCGGCAGCGCCGACCTCGCGGGCCAGCTCGCGGACGTCGGCGTGATCCTGCTGATGTTCGGCGTCGGGCTCGGCTTCTCGTTCCAGGACCTGTGGTCGGTGCGAAGGCTCGCCGTGCCGGGCGCACTCGCCGCCAGCGGGGTCGTCGTGCTGCTCGGAACGGGTCTGGGGCTGGCACTGTCGTGGCCACTCGGCGGCGCGCTCGTGCTCGGCATGTGCCTCGCGACGGCCTCGACGGTGCTGATCGTCCGCGGCATGACGGATCTCGGCATGCTGGCATCGGCGCCGGGTCGCATCGCGGTCGGTTGGTCGCTGGTCGAGGACCTGATCACGGTGGTGCTGTTGGTCGTGTTGCCGGCGATCGCGCCGTCGGCGGCAGGCGAAGCGGTCGTCGCGGTTCCGCTCTGGCAGGCGCTGTCGTGGAGCCTCGGCAAGGTCGTGCTGCTCGCCGCGATCGTGGTGTACGGCGGTGGCTTCGTGGTGCCGCGGCTGTTGGCTCTCGTGGCGCGCGCGCAGTCCCGCGAACTGTTCACGCTGGCAGTGCTGACGTTCGCGCTCTCTGTCGCGTTCGTAGCGGCAGAGGTGTTCGGCGTGTCGGTCGCGCTCGGCGCGTTCTTCGCCGGGATGGTCGTGGGGCGGTCCGATCTCGCGCACCAAGCGGCCGCCGACGCATTGCCGATGCGCGATGCGTTCGCGGTGCTGTTCTTCGTCGCCGTCGGGATGCTGTTCGACCCGCTGTATGTGGTCGACCACCCGCTGACCGTGGTCGCGGCGCTGTCGTTCGTGCTGGTGGGCAAGCCGCTGGTCGCGGTGGCGTTGATGCTCCGCCGGGGGCAGTCGCTGAAGACGGCGCTCTCGGTCGGCGCCGGGCTCGCGCAGGTGAGTGAGTTCTCGTTCTTGCTGGCTGGCCTCGCGACGTCGCTGTCGATCCTGCCGGAAGGGGGGCGCGATCTGGTGGTCGCGGTGGCTCTGTCGAGCATCGCGGCGAGTCCGATGCTGTTCCGAATGGTGGTGCCGATCGAGCACTGGTTGCTGCGCCATCCTCGATTGGGGCAGTGGTTCGCACCTTCGGCGAAGGAAGTCCTGGACCCTGCATCCGCGGGCGGAGGAGCACTCGGGCAGCACGTGGTGATCTGCGGCTTCGGTCGCGTGGGCAGCGTGCTCGGTGAGTTCCTGACGGCGCGGTCGGTGCCGTTCGTCGTGATCGAGATGGATCGAACCTTGGCGGAGAACCTGCGCGCTCGCGGGGTGAACGTGCTGTGGGGCGACGCGGGGAGTCCGATGCTGCTCGATCGGGCCGGCATCGAGCGGGCGAGGGCGGTGGTGCTGACGACGCCGGACTCGGTGACGCAGCGACTCGCGCTCGAACATGTTCGCTCCGTGCGGCCCGACGTCGAGGTTCTGGTGCGGGCGCACAGCACGGCGCAGCTACACGAATTGGCTCAGCTGCCGAAGACGCGCGCGGTGAACGCCGAACGCGAACTGGGCTTCGCGATGGCGCGCGAACTGCTCGAAGCACTGGGCGCGAGTCGGATCGAGGCCGAGGTGACGGTGCTGTCGGCGGAGCGGCGGCCGGCGGGCATGGGAACTGCACCGCGCCTGTTCGAGATCGAAGTGCGCGCGACGGCGGCGGTGGTGGGGCAGACGCTCGCGGAGATCGGGTTGCCGTCGTCGGCGTTGGTCGTCGCGGTGGTTCGGGGTGGTGTGCATCTCGTGGCGCGCGGGCCGACGAGGTTGGAGCAGGGAGACGTGGTGATCGTGTTCGCGACGGGCGAGGACTCGCAGAGTGTGGAACGGGTGCTGACGGTCGGGGCGGGGTGAGGTGTGGATGATGTGGGGAGCACGCGCGGTGTTCAGCGATCAGTGGCACGCATCAGTCTTTTGTGCCCCTGCCCGAATTGCCCGCTCTCCGATCCTCGTAAACCCCTGGCGAAACTGCACGGTCTCCTACCCCTCGGCTCCGCCGAGGAAGGAAGAGTCCGATGCCTCCCGTACCCGAAGACCCCCGAGTCCCGCAGCAACCGTCTCCTGTCCCCGACCTGCTGCCGCGGTTGTTCAGTGACGCCGATCCTCTCGCCGTGCAGGGGCCCGGGGGAGGTGGCGAGGGAGTCGGCGTAGCCGACGACCGAGACACC
>CAMBXM010000185.1 GCA_945871815.1 Singulisphaera sp. GP187 | reverse complement strand
GTCGGTGAACGCCCTGTTCATCGTGCTGTTCGGGCCGCTGTTTGCCGCCGCTTGGGTGTGGCTCGACCGCAAGAACCGCAACCCGTCGATCCCGGCCAAGTTCGGCTTTGGCTTCCTCGGCATGGGCCTCGGCTTCGTCGTGATCAATGCCGGCATCGCCAACGCCAGCGCCGAGGGCAAGGTGCTGTGGATCTTCCTGATGATGCTCTACCTCGTGCACACGCTCGGCGAGTTGTGCTTGTCGCCTGTCGGGCTGTCGATGGTCACCAAGCTCGCGCCTTCGCGCATGACCGGCATGGTCATGGGTGCATGGTTCATCTCGATCGCCACCGGCAACTTTCTCGCCGGCAAGATCTCGAGCCTCGCCGCCGCCGAAGCCAAGAATGCCACCGACGCGCTGGGCAAGGTGCACGCGTACGGCAACGTGTTCAGCTACATGGTCTACGTCGGTGTCGGCCTCGGCCTCGTCGTGATCCTATGCTCGCGGTCGATGAACCGCTGGATGCACGGCATCAAGTGATGCGACCGCAATCGTCGTCGGGGACTCAGACCTCGACGACGACCAACGGCTGCCCGGTCACGGTCGCTTCGGCAATCGCAGCCCACAGGGATGCGTAACCGCGCTGCGCCGAGGCCAAGAGCGGGCCACCCGGAACCGCCGGCAGCAGAGTCCAGTCGGCAATCTGCACCTCGTCGGCTTGGAAGGTACGCCCGTTGAGCCAACGCATCTGGTCGCGAAGCACCGGCAGCGACCCCATCTCGATGGCATCGCCGTCGGGCAGGGCGATGCGGGCGGTGAAGGGGAAGTCCTGCGGCAACCACATGCGCGCACCCAGAAGGTGCCCGTACTTGCTGCGTTCGAACTTCTGGTCGAGAGCCTTGCGATACTCGCGATCGAGTTCGAGGAGCGCCGGAACGCTGTCCGGAAGGTCGAAATCGCTCTTCTCGGCGTAGAAGGCAAACAGCCGCAGCGCGATCCAGCCACCGTCACCGAGGTCGCGCCAAGTTCCTGGCAAGGCCGCGTCCTCGCGCCAAGTCAGCGTCGGCACGAGCTGCGCATCAAAAGCTTGCTGCAGATCATGGCGCCAGACCTCGACACCGTTCACGAAGGTAACCGCCTCGCCGGTCGGGCCGGCGAAGTATCGACACAGGGGTCCGGTGTAGGCACGGGCCATAGCGGTCAGCCCTCCGCCTTGGGATCCCGTTCCATCAACGCCCGCACGGCCTGATGCGGCGGCAGGCCGAAGTAGAGGACGCGGCACACGGCATCGGCGATGGGCATGTCTACACCGAGTGCTTGCGCGCGCTCGGCGACGACCCGTGCAGTCCACACGCCTTCGGCGACCTTTGGTGACGCCGCCAAAGCCTGCTGCATCGTCTCGCCGCGGCCGATGCGTTCGCCAAACGCGCGGTTGCGGCCATGGCGCGAGAACGCGGTAACGGCGAGATCACCAACCCCGGCGAGACCTTGGAACGTGCGCTCATCGGCCCCGTGGGCACGACCGTAGCGAGTCATCTCGACGATGCCGCGCGACAAGATTGCGGCCTTGGTGTTGTCGCCGCAGCCAAGGCCATCGGCGATACCCGCGGCCAGTGCCATGACGTTCTTCAGCGCGCCGCACAACTCGACACCGACGATGTCGGCGTTGCGGTAGATGCGGAACGCGGCAGTCGACAACTCCGTCTGCAACCGTTGCAGCATCGCCGGGTCATGACCTGCCAACACGACCGTCGTCGGCATCGCGCGCGCGACCTCCTCGGCGTGACTCGGGCCGCTGAGCACGAACACCTGCTCGGGGTCGCCGGCGACCTCTGCAATCACCTCGCTTGGCCGCATCCCGGTGCTCTGCTCGAGCCCTTTGGCCAACGACACCATTGGCAACGCGGCGCGCAGCGCACCGGCCGCGGCCATCGCCTGCAACACGGCGCGCACATGCTGCGTCGGCACGGCGACCAACGCCGCGAACGCATCGTCGAGCACGGCGCCAAAGTCGGTCGTCACCAGCACCGACGGCGGCAACTCCACGTCTTCGAGATATCGAGGGTTGCGCCGCGTGCGCGCGATTGCGGCGGTGTTTTGCGCGTCGTGCCCCCACATCGCGACCTGGTGCCCCGCGTTGGCAGCCACCAGCGCCATCGCGGTGCCAAAGCCACCGCTGCCAAGAATGGCGAGCTTCATCGAAGCACGCTCTCATTCGCGCCTGCGAAGTGCTTTTGCAGATTGCTGCGGTGCGTCCAGAACAGGAACGCCGCGAGCGTGCAGCACAGGAGCGTGGTCGGCAATCGCGCGGCGAACGCATCGTCGAGATGCAGCAGAATCGCCGCTGCCGCGAGCGCGAGACCGAGTGCCAGGCTGCCGAAGAACACCTTGCCGGTCAGCAACCTGACGACGAAGAACGTCGAGAGCGCCGCGACGGCGACGGTCCAGTCGAGCGCCAGCAGCACTCCGGTCGCGGTCGCCACGCCCTTACCGCCACGAAAGCCAAGGAACGGACAGAACACGTGACCGAGGATGGCCGAGGCGCCGAGCAGAGCGCCAGCCGTTGCGGCGTCGCCGCTGACGACCGGTGGGCCAAACCACGCCGGCACGAAGCCCTTGCCTGCATCGAGCAGATAAATGCCAAGGAATGCGACCACCTGCCCTTGGCGGGTCGCAAACGCGCGGCTCGCGTTGGTGGCGCCGACATTGCCGGAACCGATCGTGCGCAGGTCCGTGCCCTTGCACGCACGAACGACCAGTAGAGCCCAAGGCACGGCCCCGAACAGAAAGGCGCAGAGGCAGCCAAACGCAAGCAGCATCGACGCACAGGCTACGCCGCCGACGCCACCCGAGCCAACTCTCGACTTCGGCCCCGCGATACCTAGAAGTGGATTCTGAAAGCGCCAGTGGCTGGGCCGGCCCCGAGCCCCGATGGCTCTGGCGCAGACTCTCCGCGGACGCTCCAGACTCCGCGGTGGGTCCGTTGCTTGCCCCTGGCGCCGTGGCTCGACTTCGAGCGCCGGGCCGGTGGGAAACCCCTGCTACAGTCCGAGCTTCATGGCGACGCGCATTGGCATCGACACCGGCGGCACCTTCACCGACGTCGTGCGGTGGTCCCGGGGCCACCTGCTGGTCCACAAACTGCCATCAACACCAGAGGACCCGGGCCGGGCCGTCCTCGCCGGCATCGATGCGGTTCGTTCCAAGCCAGGAGAAGCCGTCGACGTTGTGCACGGGACGACAGTCGCGCTCAACGCCGTTCTCCAGGGTCGGCTGCCGAGGACGGTGTTCGTCACCAATCGCGGTTTCGTCGACCTGATCGAGATCGGCCGCCAAGAGCGCACAGATCTCTATGCGCTGGAGCCAGAACGACCGGCTCCGCCCGTCCCGCGTGAGCTGCGCGTCGAGGTCGCCTGCCGCCGCTCCGAGGACGGCACGGCACAGATGCCACTCATGCGGCGCGAGGTCGCGAGCGTGGTGCGCAGAGTGAAAGCGCTCCGGCCCGAGTCCATCGCCATCGGTCTGTTGCATTCGCCCATCTACCCCAAGGACGAACAGACGCTCGCACGGGCGCTGCGACGCGCACTGCCGGGCACGCACGTCACCTGCAGCGCCGAACTCTGGCCAGCCCTCGGGGAGTACGAACGCTTCTCCGCTGCAATTCTGAATGCCGCCGTGGCACCGCTGGTGTCGAACTACACCAGCCGCCTCCAGCAGGCTCTGGGTCGCGGGGAATTGCGACTACTGCGCTCGAGCACCGGAATCCTGCCGTCGGCAGAAGCCCTGGAGTTTCCCGCGCGAGCGATGTTCTCGGGCCCCGCCGGCGGGGTCCTCGCGACCCAACGACTGTGCGAGGCGCTGCGACTCCCGCGCGCGGCAGCCTTCGACATGGGTGGAACCTCGACCGACGTCTGCCTTGTGCAGCCAGGTCGCATCGATACCGACCAGGGTCAGATCGCCGGCTTGCCGCTCCCCCTGCCCAGCGTCGATGTGCACACGGTCGGCTGCGGCGGCGGGAGCATCGCCTACTGCGACCGCGGCGGTGCGCTGCGCGTCGGCCCGATCAGCGCCGGTGCCGTCCCGGGCCCCGCCTGCTATGGCGTCGGCACCGAACCCACGGTCACGGATGCGCACGTCGCACTGGGGCATCTCGGAGCGGACACCCTGCTCGGCGGCGGCTTTCGCATCGACCCGGATCGCAGTGTGCGCGCCATCGAGCGGCTGGCAAAGAAGCTCGGGCTCACCCCGCGTCGCACCGCCGGCGGAATCCTCGAGATCGCCGATGTCGCGATGACGCGCGCGTTGATGCGAATCACCGGCGAACGCGCCGTGGACCCGGCGGGCGTTCCTCTCGTCGCCTACGGCGGGGCGGGCGGACTGCACGCCGCTGCGCTATCGGCCCAACTCGGCATGCCGGCGGCACTGGTGCCGATCCATCCCGGTGCATTCTCCGCACTGGGGCTGGCCCTTGCTGGCGAGTCCGTGGAACGCGTCGAAGCCGTGCTCGAACTCTGGAGTCCGGAACGCGAACGAGCTTGGCGACAGCGCGCCGATCTGCTGTGTCGCGCCGCGGCACAGTCGCTCGGCACGGGCAAGACCACCAGGACAGCTCGCTTCCGGCTTCGCTACCGCGGGCAAGGCAGCGGCCTACTGGTCGAGGCTTCACGAACGGATCTAGCCACCACGTTTGCGCGACTGCACCGCGAGAGGTTCGGTTTCGCCGCGGCAGCAGCACCGATCGAACTGGTCCAGATCGTCGCGCGGGCCGAGCGACCCGGCCACGCCCTGCCGGCGCTGCAGGCCGACCGACTGCCGCAGCGCGACCGCGGTGCTGGCAAGACCACGGCGTTGGCGCAGCGCCGTCGCAGTCCCTTGGGCGGGAAGGCGATCCGATTTCTGCGCCGCGAAGACCTGCCGCTTGGGGCCACGATTGAAGGCCCCTGCATCCTGGAGGAGGCAACCGCAACAACGCGCCTTCCGCCGGGCTGGACCGCCCAGGTAGGGACATGGGCTTTACAACTGCGAGCATCCAATGGTTGACCATCAGCGAAACGTGCGCTATCTTTCCTCGCGGTCGAAGTGACTGCGGCTCCTCGCGAGCTACAGTCTGACGCACGGAATCCAGTCGCTCGCGGCGCAAGCTTCGAACGACACGCGTACCCTGCCGGGGGTTGTCCGCCACGGACGTAAAAACTTGACTCTCCTTCTTCCCCTTTTCCCGAAGTTTCACCCCCGGTTTCTTTCTCCTGCGTGATCGCAGGGCGCCGCGCTGGATGCGGCGCGATCGCAGCAACGCTCGACTCGAAGTAGAGAACGCTCACTTCGAAGCAACTGCGCCGCACAGACCCGCTGGTGCGGGACGGCTCAACGCGGCGGCAGCGCGAGTTCGCGCGTCGCCAGCTCGATCAGCATCGGCAGGCCCGCGAGCTGCGGATCCAGTGCTTGCGCGCGACGCCAATCCGCGATCGCCGCATCGAGTTGTCCGCGCCCATAGTGCAGCAGTCCGCGCTGCAACAGCAACCGCGCTAGCCGGCCGCACACCCGCGGGTCGCCAGGCCACTTCTGTTGCATGGCGGCAAACTCGGCGAGCACGGAGTCGAGTTCGCCGCGTTGGAGCCGCTCCTCCAACCGCACCAGCTTGCCACCGATCAGGTCATCGGGGCCGACGCGAGTGGCCTCGACGGACATTGGCGACTCGACCTCGAGATGCAGAGCCGCAGCAGTTTCTGCGGCCGGAGCCGGCGGCGCGCCGGGCTCGACGGCAGCTTCGAACGGCGCGCCGATCGCGGGCACCTCTGCTGGTGCCAGATCGATGGCTCGCGATCGGGCCAGCAAGCGACGACGCTCGACCGTGCCGCGCAGCAGCTGCTGCGTATGCAGATCCTCGGGCCACGACACCAACGCTTCCGTGAACACCGCGATGGCCTCGTCGTCGCGCCACTCACTGCGAAGGTGCAGCCCGAGCAAGACGAGTTCCTGCTGACGGAACAGGCGCTGTTCTACCGCTGCGGCGTTGAGCCGCGCGGTGGCGTAGCGGGGGTCGACAACCTCGACTTCGTCGAAGGCGCACAAGGCAAGGGCGAGTTCCCCCTGATCCAGCGCGGCTTGGGCGCGGTCCAGGGCATCGAGTTCGGCGACGGGGTCGAAAGCCGCCGAGTGGCACGAAGTCGCGAGCAGCAAGAGCAGGCAGCCAGTAACGCGAGCCACGCTCGGCATCACGCGCGCTCCTCGGGCGGCAGTTCGTCGAGCATGATCTCGAGTTCGGCGCCAAGCGCGTAGTCGAGCCCGCCCTCGCGATCCGCAGGATCCGGCACGCGGGACGGCAAGCTTCCCGGCGGGAGGATCATCACCGAGCGATCGGCGGGTTCCATGTCCTCCACTTCGGCGGCGGGTTCGCTGCGCATGCGCTCGGCGAACAAGTCGAACATCCACGGGTCGTAGACCTCGCCGCGATCTTCTGCCATCTGCAACAACGCGTCCTCGACCGACAGCGGTGACGGATCGCCACAGGTCGTCAGCAGGTCAAAGGCACTGGCGATCGCGAGCATTCTAGAACCGAGCGGAATGCGTTCGTTGCGCAGTCCAAGAGGCAGGCCGCAGCCGTCGTGACGTTCACCTTGATGGCGCACGACCTCGGCGATGCGACGAAGGCCGGGTAGGCAGTCGAGGTGCTCGGCTCCGAGCACCGGATGTTGGCGCACGACCTCGGTATCGGCCGCGTCGAACTCCGCCTGCAGCAGCAGTCCAGGCCGGATCCAAGCGCGCCCGATGTCGCTGAGCCGACACGCAAGTTCCACGTCGCGGCGGTCGGCAGGAATCAGGTCGAGGCGATCCGCGAGCATCATGGCGTAGCGCGCCGTGCGCGTTCCGTGCCCAGGCGGCACGAGATTGCGCCGTTCCAAGCCGTCGACGACTTGCAGCGCCATCTCGACGAACTCCTCGACGACGCGATGCAACCCGTCTTGCACGCCTTTCTCGAGCTCTTGGAGCGCCTGGCCGAGTTCGAACAACTCACGGCCCGATTCTCGCGGTAGCTGGCCGGTGCGATGGCCGCTGGCGAGCTGGACCATTGCGTCGGTCACCCCACGAACGCGGGACGCCCAGTGGTGACACAAGAGGCCAGATACCGCGACGAGCGTGAGCCCGCCGAGGAGCACGAGACCAAACAGCCCTAGGTCGAAGGCCATCGCCTGCGCGTACGGCTCCGTGTGCAACCGCAGTTCACCGAGCACTTCGCCGCCAAAGCGAACGGGCACCAAGGTCTCGCGCACCGCGGTATCCCCGTCACCCAGGACACGCTGGAACGAACCCGTCTGCGCCAGCAGATTCAGCTGCCGATCGCCAAGGACCAGATCGGTATCGAGCACCACGCGACCCGTGCGCTCCAGCAGGATCACTCGTGCCGCATGCAGATCCCGGCCTGCTGTTGCGAGCATCGACAGTCGGAGGAGATCGCCACGCTCCAGCATCGGGGCGGCGCGCTCCGCGAGTTGTTCGGCGAATCGACGCTCGGAGACCTCCGCGGCCTCACGCTGCGCTTGCGCTGCGCGATCGGCGCCGAGCAGGCCTAGCAACGCAGCAACGAAGACGGCCCCGGCCGAAAGCGCCAAACAGAGGCGCGCGGTCAGGGTCATCCCGTTCCCGGCTCGCGACGGATCGGACAACATCGCTTCGCCTATCGGCGCGAGATCTGTCGCTACTTGGGTGAACCTCGACAGAATCTTCCCGAGTCTGCGCTGGCATCGGACGGAACCATGCCCCAGCCGGAGATATCCACCCCTGCGGACCAACCAGGCAAAGGGCGCAACCAGCAGGCCACAGCGCCGCGGGACCACAACCCTGAGGCCCCCCACACACTCAGAGGGGCCCATAGGCCCAGATACCTAG
>CAMBXM010000184.1 GCA_945871815.1 Singulisphaera sp. GP187 | reverse complement strand
AAGGTGCTGACACCCAATGGCAAGGTGCAGCTGATGACCGCGATGCCTGCAGCAACCGCGGTGGATGCGCCAGGGTATCTGCCCGGCGGAAGCGCGCCGTTGTGGCTGTTCTCCAACTCGACCGAAAAGAGCCAGGCCTCGATCTGGTCCGGCCAGGGACTGGGCGAGCGCTCGTGGATCGCGGTGCATCCAGACGCGGCGCCCGGGCTCGCGCCCGGCGATGTGGTGCGCGTCGTCAGCGCCGCCGGTGAGCTGTTGGCCGAGCTGCGCCATGACTCGGCCCAACGCCGCGACACGGCGATCATGCCAAAGGGCGGCTCGTTCGATCGCGGTCACGCCGCCAACGCGTTGGTCCGCGCGCGCGCGACCGACCTTGGCCTTGGTGCCGCCTACCTCGATTGCCTCGTGCGCATCGCGCCGGTCGCGGCCGGGACAGGCGCGCGGTGAGACGCATCACCGGCACGCACGTCTACTCCTACGCAAAGTGTCCGCGGCTCGCGGCCCTTGACCTCTCGCTGCCGAAGTCCGAGCGGCGAGTGTGGCATCCGTGGGAGGAATTCGCGGCCAAGCGCGGGCGGGACTTCGAGGACGAGTTCGTGGCGACACTCGCGGCGGTGCAGCCGGAGTATCCGGCGCGCGACTTTGACCGCGGCGCCGCGGCGACCTTGGAGCTGCTGAAGCAGGGCGTGCCGTGGATCCATCAGGCCGTGCTGCTCGGCGACCAGCGCCTCGGTCTGCCGGACCTGCTGCGCAAGGTCGACGGGCCGTCGAAGCTCGGTTCGCACCACTACGAAGTGCTCGACGTGAAGACCTCTGGCCTTGCCCGCGGCGACCAAGTCTTGCAGGTCATGTTCTACACGCGGCTCCTGGCTGAGCTGCAAGGGCGCATGCCGGAGCGCGCAGCGATCATCCTCAAGGATGGCAGCGAGCACGGCTTTGCCACCGCCGACTACCTGGCGGTGACGCGTGACGTCGAAGGCGCTCTGCTACGGCTTGCGGCCCACCCCGACTTGGCGCGGCCGTTCTTGCAGCGGGGTTGTGAGAGTTGCCACTGGAGCGACCACTGCCTGCCTGAGCTGACGGCGAAGGGCGATCTATCGCTGGTCGCGGGGATGAGCCATGGCGCGCGCGCGATCTTGGAGGCGAACGGGTGCCGCACCGTCGCGGACCTCGCCGAGTTCAGCAACGACGGTCGCAGTCTGAGTCAGCTCGACTCCGCGCTGGTTCGGCGCCTGCGCAAGGCCGCGCAGGCTCGGCTTGCGGCCGCGCCGACGGTCGAAGCTCGTCCGCGGCAGAAGGGCTCACTGTCGCTCGACCGCGCCGCCATCATCCATCTGCTCACGGATCCGTACGCGGGCCGCGTGCTCGCGTTCGCGGTCCAACACCCGATCGGCGACGACAATGGCATTGCCGTCGAGCTGCCGGCCTCGGTTGCGACCGAGTGGTCGGCCCTGAAGGCGCTGCTCGCCCGCGTTCCGACCGGCGTGCCGTTGCTGCATTTTGACTCCGCACTGCCGCGCTGGTACGAGGCGCACGCGTTTTCGCGCGAGGCGGACACCGGGCTCGCGGCCCGCTTCGTCGACCTGCAGCGGCGGCTTCGCGCGGCAGCGTTGTTCCCCGAGCCGGCATTCACCTTGGCAGATCTCGTCCGCTGCGCGCTCTCGCGCGATCCGCTCCGGGCTGGGCACTGGGGCCAGGCGGCAATGTGGGCCGCAGAGGCAGACGGGGCCGACAAGCTCGTGGCTAAGGCCCGGGCCGACGTGCAGGATCTCGCGGATCTCAAGCGCCGCGTCCTCGATGCGGCGCCGACGCCCGCTTAGACGAACGTTGGAACTCACCCTCGAACAACGCCTGCTGCGCTTCCTCGCCCGCGAGGAAGAAGGCGAACGGCAGACGCACCGCGAACTGCGCGCCCAGCCAATCGACCTCCGCGTCATCGACGGCGACTGCATCCACGACGCGCGCTTCACCGGTCGCGATGGCAGTGCCTTCGTGTTCACCTGTTCGGAGAACCACTCGAAGTTCCGCACCGGCGATCCAGTGGCAGTGGGCGACGGTCAGGACTTCGATGCGGCGTCGCCGATGGCCTACGCCGCTTACGACGCCGGCCGGAGCGAACTGCGGCTCGAGCTTGACCCGTACAACCGCAGCGCCCGGACGGACTTCGTCGTCGGCTGCGCCTATGTCGTCGACCGGCGTGAGTTTGGTGGTCGCGGCAGTCTCGCCGTCGCTGTGCGCGACGCCTTCGCCTTTCCGTGGCTGAAGAATGTCCTCGAGGGTCGGCACGAGCTGACGTGTGACGAGGCGCGGCTGCTGCGAGCGCGCAGCTTTCTGCTCAGTCGCGGTCTCAACTCCGCTCAGGTCGAGGCCGGCGCCGCAGCGATCGCGACCGAGAGCCTCGCCCTCGTGCAGGGGCCACCGGGGACGGGCAAGACCAAGTTGCTCGCTGAGGTGGTGGCGGCGCTGTGCAGTCGCAAATGCCGGATCGCACTCTGCGCCTTCACGCACAATGCGGTCGACAATGCGTTGTTGGCCATCCGCAAGGTGGCTCCCGAACTCGAGCTGGTGAAGGTCGGTGGCAACAGCGGTGGTAGCTCGGAAGCGCGCGCCGACTTGAGTCGCGCCGGCGTGCGGCTCGTCGATGCCAAGCGGGCGATGCTGCCGGCGGAGTCCGTCGTCGTCGCCGGCACGTGCTACCAGTTTCCCAAGCTCCAGGAAGACACCGCGTTTCATTACACGGTGTTTGATGAGGCCGGGCAGTTGCCAATCCCGCACGCCCTGCCCGCGATGCTGCGCAGCAAGCGCTGGCTGTTCTTTGGCGATCATCGCCAGTTGCCACCGGTGGTGACCTCCGAGCACCGTGACCGCGAAGCGGCGGACTCGATCTTCGCGCACTTGCACCGTCGCTACGGCGGCCATCTGCTCGACACTACGTATCGCATGAACGAAGGCGTCTGCCGCCTCGTCAGCGAGACCTACTACGACGGACTGCTGCATGCGGCACCCTCGTCGATCGATCGCAGACTGCCCTTTGTTCCGGGCGGGCGCCTCGACGAAGTGCTCGACCCTGCGCACTCCGTGGTGTGGGTCCGCGTCGACCATCGCCAGCCAGGGTCGCGTTCGCATGAGGAAGCGCATGCCGTCGCCGACGTGGTCGCAGATCTAGTGCGCCAGCACGGCGTGCCCACGCGTGAGATTGCGGTGATCGCGCCATTTCGCGCCCAGGTTCAACTGTTGCGCGCCGCTCTTGACCAAAAGGAACTGCAGAACCGCGCCGAGCTCGTAGTCGACACTGTCGAGCGCATCCAAGGCCAAGAGCGCGAAGCCGTCGTCGTGTCTCTGACTGCGGGCGATCCTGATGAAGCGCGCGGCCGCAGCGCGTTCCACCTCAACGAGAACCGACTCAACGTGGCGCTGTCGCGAGCGCGAACCAAAGTCGTCCTGGTCGCGAGCGCGCATTCGTTCGAGGCGATTCCTGGGGACGTCGACGCCCTGCGCACGGCCTCGCGCTGCCGCGAACTGCGCGACCGCCTCACGATGGTTGATCTGACCAAGCTCTACTGCGGTCCGGTTGCGTAGCGACGGGGGTGGGTCGGTTGCTCTGGCCCCTCGACACCGCCCCGCAGCAGGGAGCCGCGGCGAGGGCGCAATCAGCGCGGCACGTAGGCGGCGGCGATCCCCGCCATGCACGCAGGCGCGGTCAGCGAAAGACCGTCGGTCGAGATCTGCTGCCGTGGGTCGATGGGGGCTGCAGGGTCCAAGGAGCAGTCAGGGGTCTCCGGCTACACGCAACACCTCGCGCCCCGCGATCGCGGTCACGGCAGGACGCCCCAGGCGAGGTACAGCGCATAGAGTCCCACACCGAGGGCGACCCCCAACAGCCACGGTCGCAGCCACGGTCGCGGATGCTTCACTTGGCGCCCACCATGGTGCGGAACTCCATCTCGTCGAGGATGCGCAGACCGAGTGAGCGCGCCTTGTCGAGCTTGCTGCCAGCGTCAGCCCCGGCGACGACATCCGTCACCTTCTTGCTGATCGAACCAGCGGTCTTGGCGCCCAGCTTCTCGACCAAGTCCTTCGCTTCGTCGCGCGACATTGTCGTGAGGCCGCCAGTGAAGACGAAGACGCGGCCGAGCAGAGGGCCGCGGTCGACCGCGCTCTGCTCCTTCACGCGGACACCCGCGTCGTGGAGTCGCTGGAGAGTCTGCTGGTTCTGAGCAGAAGCAAAGAAGGCGACGATCGAGGCCGCCACTTCCTCGCCGACTCCGTCGACCTCCATGAGTTGCTCGCGGGTCGCGGCGCGCAGCGTGTCGAGACTGCCGAAGAAGGCCGCGAGATCCTTGGCGGTCTGCTCGCCGACCTGGCGGATACCGATGCCATTCAGGAAGCGAGCGAGCAAGGGCCTCTTGCTGCGCTCGATCTGTTCGACCAAGTTGGTGAAGCTCTTGTCCCCCCAGCGATCGAGTGCGAGCACCCGTTCGCGCTGTGTCGACAGCGTGAACACATCCTCGACGGCGCGCAGGATGTGGGCGGCCTGAAGTTGCTCGACCTGTTTTGGTCCGAGACCCTCGATGTCGAGGGCTCGCCGCGATGCCAAGTGCACGACCCGGCCGCGCAACTGGTCGCCACAGTCGAGGTTGACGCAGAACAAGAACTTGCCCTCGACTTCGAGCTCAGACCTGCAACTCGGGCAGTGCGACGGCGGCGCAGCTGGGGCTGAGTCTGGGCTGCGACGGTCGGTGAAGACCCGCACTACTTCGGGGATGACGTCACCGGCGCGTTGGACTTCGACTTCGTCACCGGGGCGCACGTCGCGCTCGGCGAGGAGTGTCCAGTTGTGCAGGGAAGCGTTGCGTACGGTGACCCCAGCGAGTTCGACTGGTTCGAGCTGGGCCACGGGCGTGACAGCACCCGTGCGGCCGACCTGGGCACTGATTGCGATGACGCGCGTCCGGCCGACGCGTGGTGCAAACTTGTAGGCGAGGGCCCAGCGCGGGGTGCGCGCGGTGCGCCCCAGCCTTTGCTGCAAGTCGAGGCGGTCGACCTTGGCGACGATGCCGTCGAGTTCGTACTCGAGCGAGTCGCGCTGCTGTTCGAGTCGGTCGCGGAAGTCGAGCACCTTCTGTTCGTCGTCGGCGAGTTCGAAGGGGGTGGCGACCTGGAAGCCCCAGGCGGCTAGTTGCGCACGCAGTGCGCTGTGCGTTGCGAACTCGACGCCTTCGACGTGGCCGATCGCGAACGCGAGGAAGTCCATCGCACGCTGTGCGACGACGCGCGGGTCCAGGAGCTTGAGCGTGCCGGCGACGGTGTTGCGGGCGTTGCGAAACGTCCCTTCGCTCGAGGTCTCTTCGGTATCGCGCAGGCGGGCGAAGTCGACCTTGCGCATGATGACCTCGCCGCGGATTTCGATCCGCAGAGGAAACGGGCCAGCGCCGAGCAGATGCAGCGGCAGGTTTCGCACCGTGCGGATGTTGTTGGAGATGTCTTCGCCAGAGGAGCCATCGCCGCGTGATAGGGCGCGCACGAAGCGGCCGTTCTCGTAGAGCAGATTGGCGCTGACGCCGTCGAGCTTCGGCTCACAGGCCCACTGGAGCGAGGTGTTCGCATCGAGCTCGAGCAGCTTCTTGGCGCGGGCCGCGAACTCGAGGACCTCCTCCTTTGCCATCAGCGACTCGATGCTGCCCATCGGTGCGAGGTGCGGATGGGTCGGAGCGGCACTGCCCTTCGGCAGCGGCGCGCCAACGCGCTGGGTTGGTGAGTCGACCGTGAGCCACTGCGGGTGGTCGCGTTCGAGCTGCGCCAGTTCGCGCAGCAAGGTGTCGTACTGCGCGTCGGTCAGCTTTGGCGTGCCGAGGTTGTAGTACTCGTTGTCGGCCTCGCGGATCGCCGCCCGCAGCTCGTGGATTCGCTGCTCGATCGTCACGGCCTGCAGACTACTCGTGAAAAGCGCGAATGCCACTCGACCAGCCAACCTCAAAACGGGATCTCCTCGGAGGACGCGTCGGTCGTGCGGTTCGAACTGCGGCGGCGTTGGGGTGGGGTCGGAGCTGGATCGTCGTCCGGTTCTGGCACACTGCGGTAACCGTCGTAGGGAACCTCGTTGCGACGGATCGTCTCGCCGCTTGGGGACGCATACTCGGCCGGTCGGATCTGTACCAGGCACTGCCTGCCCTCCAGATCGTTCGGTTCGACCTGAACGCGGCCATTCGATGGCATGCCCAGGGCCGCGAACACGATCCGGGCACGGGCGCGGCCGCGGGTGCTGAACACGAGACTGTCCCATGCGGCCTGCTTGCCGACATGTTCGCCCTCGGCGACGACGAGCCGCATCGACCAGCGTTCGTCGCCGGCCCGCGTCTGACCCGGGCGCACTTCGGCGACGCGGCACAAGTAGGTTCCGGCGGGAACGGTAACGAAGTCGGATGTCCGGTCGGCAGAATCGAAGTCGATCTCCATGGCGGCTGCTCTCCTTGTGGGTTCACCGCCTTACATGCGCGGGTTCGCAAGGGGGTTACGCAGCCGACGAGAATTCCACGCCGGTGGGCGAGTTCCGGCGGCTACTTCGCGAGTTCTTTGGCGAGCCCGAGCTTCTCACCGTCCGTCAACTGATGACGGTTCTGCATCACCTCGAACTGCTGTTGCTCGATCTTGCCGAGAATGCGGCTGTAGATGCCGACGATCAGGCCGAGCACCAATGCGCAATCGTCGGTGGCCCGAGCACGTAGGTGGGCCACGCCGTCGTCGGCCGCGTGCTCGTAGGTCCGCGCGATGCCACAGAGTTGGGCGACGAGAGCGCGCAGTTCCGGCCGACTCTGCTTCGTGCGGGCGTCGTGTTCGAGGGCGTTCTGATCGAGGCCGTGCTGACGCATGTGGTCCTCGGCGACGTACCAGAGTCCCTTCTGCACGTCGTCGCGCAGGTCGCGCAAGATGTGCGCGATGTAGGCGAAGATGCCTAGTTGATCACCGGTCGCCAGCACCAGTGGCAGATCGGGAGTTGGCGTCACTGTGCCACCGTCCGTCACCGCCGCCGCAAGGATGATGAGGTAGATGGTCGTCGGCGAAACACTGGCCCCGTGCGAGTAGGCCAGGAAGTCTGAGAAGGTCGTGAACTGGCCCTGCGCGTCGATGTCAGCCCGCATCGCGGCGAAGAAGTCCGTCCACAAGGGTTGCGGCACGCCAAACCGGTGCGCGTGGCGGGCGGCGAGGGATACCAGCGATCGCGCCTGAGGATGTCCTGTCCTCGCGAGGTCGACCGTCGGCTCGAAGTCCGGCGCTGTGCACGATCGATAGCCGGCTTCCCAGGCGTCGACGGCGGCGAGGATCTTGGGGTCGCGGTGACCGCGGCCACTGCGCGCGGCGTGATCGTCGACGAGGTCATCGACGACGCGCATCAACGCATACATCGCACAGAACGCGGCGTAGCGCTCGGTGCTCGCCAGCAACCGACTCGTCAAGAACAGGTTGTTGTTGTCGCGAGCGGCGATGCGCTCGGCGATCGCGAGGTCGGCGGTTAGTCGGCCTACGGGTCGTGGAGGAGGCAGTGGCATGCTGGCGTGCGAAGGCGCGTCCGCATGTTGGCCGTACGCCCCTTGCATTGGCAAGGGACGCCTCACGGGAACGCCGTCAAACCGTCGGGCGCCGCGCCGCGTTCGCGCCGCCTTGGATCACTGGTCCAGCGGGTCGCGCAGAGCTTGCTCCACGGTTTCCTGGATGGCGGCCAAAGTGGCGTGCAGGCGTTGCCGTTCGCTTTCAAGGTCGCGCAAGGCGCTGATGAGCTGTTCCAGCGAAGCGATGCTGTCGAAGGCTGGCGTCGGCGTTCGCGTTGGCGCCGTGCGGACGAACTCCGCTGCCGAGTCGACTTGGCGCAGCATCCTTGGCTCTTCGATCTTCGGTGCGCGCGGCTGGCGCGGCTTGGTGG
>CAMBXM010000183.1 GCA_945871815.1 Singulisphaera sp. GP187 | reverse complement strand
GATGTGCTGTTCGGTATCGAGCAGCGCAGTCTGCGATGGGAGGACCTCGGTGTGCGCGAGGGCAAGGTCCGCGGTGGCACTCTGGGCGCGGTTGACGGCAGCCTGCGGGCGCAGGTCGCCGAACGCAGCGGTAGCGAGTCCGTGTTCATCGAGCGCCGATACCGTCGAGGACGTGCCGTCTACCTCAATGTGCCGGTTTGTCTCTACGCCGGTGTGAGGCTCGAGCCAACTCTCGTCGCGGCGGCCGCCGACCTGCGCAAGCGGATCCGGCAGGTCCTGGCGTCGGCTCTGATCGTGCCGCGCTGCGAGGTTCGGGGCGAAGGGCTGCCCGCATGCGTACAGCGCAGGTTTCTCCGCGCCCGCGACGGTCGCCGCTTGCTCGCAGTGCGGATCGACGCCATCGATGCGCCGCCGATCCTGCGTCAACTCGGACAGCAGGGCGCACGAGAAGTGCACCTCATGTTTCCCCAGTCTGTGCGTCTCGTTTCACTTGCGGGCAAAGAACTGGGCTCAGGAACCGACATCGAGCTCCCGCTCGATGCCTTCCTCGGGCTGTTCGTCGAGGTGCGGTAGTGAGTCTTGCCAGCCAGACAACGGGCATGACGGTACTCGGGACCGAGATCTTCGATGTCGATGGCGACAACCGGCCGACGGTTCTGCTCTCCGATCTGCATGTCCCCGAGGGTGGTGGGCAGGTGGCGCGCTGGCTGGCGACGGTACTGGCCAATGCCGGGGCTCGGCGCGCCCGGGTCCTGGTTCTCGGCGACCTGTTCGACACCTACATCACGCCGGCACAGCTCCGGGCAGGCATCTGGAAGGAGACCGCCGCGATGTTCGCCGGGGCCGTCCGCGCCGGCGCTGGCATCGCCGTGCTGCACGGCAACCGCGACTTTCTACTCGGCGACGAATGGACCCGAGCCACCGGTGCGGTGGTCGTGCGCGGTGGAATGCGAATCCGCCTTGCTGGGGTCCGGGCCCTTCTGCTGCACGGCGACGAGCTGTGTCAGGACGACGTGCCGTACCAGCGGGCCAAGAAGTGGCTTCGGCGGCCGTTGCTGCGCGCCATTGCCCGCCGCCTTCCGCTCTGGCTGGCACTCCGCGTCGCGGCGCGGGCGCGGCAGCGGAGCCGCCAGGTGATCCAGCAAGGGGACCAGGCGCGGTTTCTGCCGACTGCCGCCGCGATCCAGCTGGCGCTACAGGCTGAGGTCGAGTGGGTCGTGTTCGGGCACATCCACCGACGGGCCAGGGGGCTCTGCGCCGGCGGAGCCTATTGGGTGCTGCCTGCGTTCGATGAAGAGGGGGTGCATCTGCAAGCAGGCCAGGAGCTCTCCTACGTCGATGTTCATGGCGCGCCGTTGATGGCGCCGGCCGGGCCGCTGCCGGGTCTCTGAATCGGGCGACCGACGACGGGAAACCGCGCCCCCAGGCCAGGGGCCCGTTGCAGTAGGGTGGCGGCCTTGGCTATCCTCTGCGGCCCTTTCTTCCGCCCGGACCCTACGGTCGGCAGACGATCTTTCTCAATCCGTGCCGACTTGAGTATGACTTCCCGCCCCACTTCCGTACGTCCGTGAACGCCAAAGCAGAGGAACCGGCGCCGGACCCGACAGCGGTCGTCGCCATCGACGGTCCTTCGGGTGCCGGCAAGAGCACCATCGCCAAGGCGGTGGCGCAACAGCTCGGGTTCCAGTACCTCGACACTGGCGCGATGTATCGCGCAGTGACGTGGCACTTCCTCGAGAACCGGTGCTCGCCGGATCAACTGGGTACAGACCGGCTGGCGGCGGAACAGACGATGCGCCTGGGGCTCGCCAGCATGGAGCTGCAGCTCCAAGTTGGCGGACGCGTGCTGGTGAACGGTCGGGATGTGACCTCGCACCTGCGCTCGCAGGATGTCGAGTCGCGCGTCTCGGCGGTGTCTGCCTTGCCGTTCGTGCGGGCGTCGATGACGCAGATGCAGCGCGCGGTCGCAGCGGCGGGTCCCGTGGTCGCCGAAGGCCGCGACATGGGATCGGTAGTGTTCCCGATGGCGCGCTGGAAAGTGTATCTGACCGCCAGCGCCGAGGAGCGCGCGCGGCGCCGCAAGATCGACTTTGATCAGCGCGGCCGTGACGTCACCTACCAGCAGGTGTTGGAGGAGATCGTAGTTCGCGACCGGCTGGACTCGACGCGGCAGGATGCGCCGTTGAAGCAGGCGCACGACGCCGTGCTGGTCGATACCACGGGCCTTTCGACCGACGCTGTGGTTCTGTGCATCCTGCAGATCGTCGACCGCGGCGGGCGACCGCAGCGCACATGAGCAGCCGTCGCCAAGGCACCCGAGAACCGCGACGGTCGGATGCGACCCCGGCGGGCTACGGCCCGCGCGTCTACGGCCTCAGCAAGTGGTTGCTGCGGATGTGGGCTCGCGTTTGGTTCCGCCTTCGTCTTGAAGGCATGTCGAAGGTGCCGACCACTGGTTCGGTACTCGTGGTGGCAAACCACACGAGCTACCTCGATCCGCCTCTCTTGGCCTGTGGCATGCCGCGCCCGGTGCTTTTTCTCGCCCAGAAGGGACTCGCCAAGTTCCTGCCTTTGCGGTGGTGGTTGCGCAAGGCTGGCGTGGGCCTGATCGACCGCAACGCCCCGTCGAAGGACGTGTTGCGCACGTTGTCGGACGCCCTCACCAATGGCGCCTGTGTGGCGATGTTCCCCGAAGGGACTCGCAGTGCTGACGGTCTCGTCGCCCCCTTTCGCTCTGGGGTCGAGTTCCTAGTGCGCCGCACCGGTGCGCCGGTGTTGCCCGTCGGAATCCAAGGTGCATTCGAGGCCTTCCCGCGCGGCGCGAACTTCCCGCGCCCCAAGAAGTGCATCGTGAGAGTGGGGGACCTCTGGACCTCCGAGCGCGTGCTGGCCGCTGGCGGCATCGAGGCGTTGCGCCACGAGGTCGCTCGCCTCGCCAAGGCGACGATGCTGCAGACTTTCGAAGCGAAACCTCAGGTCGGTAACGGTCCGGGAGCGATCCCGGTCGATTCTTCTCCTTCTGCCCGCGGCAGGACGTGATCTACGTCCGGTCGTTGGCGAATCGCCGCGCGGGTGTTCCGCTCGGCGCGAATGTGTGTGGCTCTGTGATGCTCTAACCCGGGATGCAGCCGTCGTGGCTTGCTTCACCGGATCCTCGCAACCCCGTTTTTTCTTCCCCAACCCAATCTCGTTTGATGCACGGCAAGCAACTCATCAAG
Organism: Singulisphaera sp. GP187; assembly: GCA_945871815.1. GTDB lineage: Bacteria > Planctomycetota > UBA1135 > UBA1135 > UBA2386 > SXPK01. The sequence continues at coordinate 4,762 of CAMBXM010000183.1, read as the reverse complement.
AAATTCATGCTCGCCGAAGAGGAGCTAACAAGGCTCACTTCGGAAGCGCTCGGCAGCACGACGCTGGCGGAAATCGACCTCGCCATCAGTAAGACGGTCAACGATCTCGCGCCGAACAAGATCGTCAAGGGCCGCATCGTCCGCGTCCTCGCCGACGGCCACGTCGTCGTCGACGTCAGCTACAAGGCCGAGGGCCGCATTCCGCTGGAGGAATTCGGTGACCCCGAGTCGGTGATCGTAGGTGCCGAGATCGAGTGCCTCGTCGAGTCCATCGAGGACTCAGAAGGCTCGATCACGCTGAGCAAGCGCAAGGCGGACCGCATCCGTGGGTGGGAGAACATCATCAAGACCCACAAGGAGGGTGATGACGTCAAGGGCATCGTCCTTCGCAAGATCAAGGGCGGTCTGCTCGTCGACATCGGCGTGCCTGTCTTCCTCCCTGCGAGCCAGGTCAACATTCGTCGCGCGGGCGACATTGGCGACTGGATCGGCAAGGAAATCGAAGCGCGCATCATCAAGATCGACGAAGAGCGCATGAACATCGTCATCTCGCGCCGCAAGCTCATCGAAGAGGAGCGCGAGACCAAGAAGGCCCAGTTGCTGGCCGAGCTCGAAGAAGGTCAGGTTCGCATGGGTATCGTCAAGAACATCGCCGACTTCGGCGTGTTCGTCGACCTCGGCGGTATCGACGGCCTGCTGCACATCACCGACATGTCGTGGGGCCGCGTGAATCATCCGTCGGAGATGGTCAAGCTCGACGACGAGATCGAGGTCAAGATCCTCAAGGTCGACCGCGAGCGCGAGCGCATTGCTCTCGGCATGAAGCAGAAGTCTGCTTCGCCGTGGGAGAACATCACCGACAAGTACCCGGTGGGTTCGCGCATCACGGGCGAGGTCGTCAACCTCATGAGCTACGGCGCGTTCGTCAAGCTCGAGGACGGCGTCGAAGGGCTGGTCCACATCTCCGAGATGTCCTGGACCAAGCGCGTCAACCACCCGAGCGAAGTCGTCAAGCAGGGTGACAAGCTCGAGGTCGTCGTGCTCGAGATCGATACCGAGAAGCAGACGATCAGCCTGGGCATGAAGCAGACCGAGGTCAATCCTTGGGACATGGTCGCCGAGCACTACCCGCCCGGCACGGTCATCCGCGGCAAGGTGCGCAACCTCACCAACTACGGTGCGTTCATCGAGCTGCAGGAGGGTATCGACGGCCTGCTGCACATCACCGACATGAGCTGGACTCGCAAGATCACGCACCCGAGCGAGGTCGTGAAGAAGGGCGAGGAGATCGAGTGCGTCGTGCTCTCGGTCGATCAGGAAAAGAAGCGCATTGCGCTTGGCCTGAAGCAGCTGCAGCAGGATCCGTGGCAGGGTGACATTCCTGCTCGGTACCACATCGGCGACAGCGTCCCTGGCACGGTCACCAAGATCACCAACTTCGGTGTCTTCGTCGAGCTGGAGATGGGTCTCGAAGGCCTGCTCCATATCTCGGAACTTGCCGACCACAAGGTCGACAACCCCGAAGACGTGGTCAAGGTTGGTCAGCGCGTCGAGGTCCGAATCATCAAGATCGACGCCGATGAGCGGAAGATCGGCCTCACGCTGATCCAGGCGCACTTCGAGGAAGGCGAGGAAGTTGCCGGCGACGCTGGCACGCAAAAGGAGCCGGAGCGTCCGGCCCCGACCACGCCGGCTCTTGGGTCGCTTGCCGATCAGCTGAAGGGCATCGGTCAGCGCATGAGCGAGCGCGAGGCGGCTAAGAAGTCGTCCAGCGACTCGTAGTTGGCGGCGTGACAGCCTGCACGGAGCCCGGTCGACGTCCGCACGCGCGGATCGTCGCCGGGCTCTGTGCATTCAGCGTGGCCGTCGCTGTTAGCGGCTGTGTCACTACCGCCGTCGAGGACGACCCGGTGGCGACCGCCGTCCCTGTGGTCATCGACGTGCCCGTGGCGCCCACCGGCACGGACCGGACCCTGGTCGAGTTCTACGACTCGGTGCTAGCGCAGCTGCACGAGGCCCACCAAGACCGCGACCAAGCGCGGCTGCGTTCTCTGGTCGAGTCCTACCTGCGCGCCGGTGTGCCCGAATGGGCTCGGCAGCGCCTCGAGGGCTTTCGTGCCCTGGCGTTCGGGCTGCAGTTCGAACTGCATGCTGCGCAACACACCAGGCTCGAGACTGCGAGTGCGGTGCTGATCGACGGCGCCTCGGATCGGTCGACGACGGCGTCGGCGAGCGCCCCCGATTCCATCGGCGAAGCCGTGGACTGCCTACTGGTCTTGCCAGCACCGCCCGACGGGCCGTGGTACCTCGGCGGCAGGGGCGATCGTGATCCAGTGTCGTTCCGCTTCGCTCTGGTCATTCGTGAGCACTTTCTGGACGGCAGCGAGAAGCGGATCGAGGACGCCGAAGTGGTGCAGCTCGACGTGGCGCTCGAGCTCGCGACCGAGTCGCTGCGGTTGCCAGTTCGACTGGACCTCGGCGCATCGGAGGCCGTGCACCGAGAGGTCCAGATCACCGTCGAGCTATTGCCCGGCTATCTCCAGGTGGGCGAGATGCGGGCCCCAGTGCGGCGCACCCAGCTCGCAACGGGCCTAGCCCGACAGTGGCCCAAAGGACACGAGGCGATTCGCAAGGCGCCGCTCTTGACCCTTCAGAACGCCATGAAGCTCGGCGACCGCGCGCATTTCAAGCACGTGCGTCTGGCGGCGGAGTTCGCCCCGCGCGAGCAGCGGACCGAAGTGGAGAACGCGCTGATGGAGTGGGTTCGAATCGGCCGGGCTGACCAAGCGTTGGTGGCGATGGCGGCCCTGCACGCGATCGAGCCGCAAGCGACGGCTTCGGTTGGCGATCGCGACGCATGGCTGTTGTGGTGGGAGTCGCGGCGATAGAACACCGCCCGTGACGTTTCCGCCTGTCGAAGAACAACTTGCCCTGCTCCGCGACGGCATCGTCGATCTCGTCGACGAAGCCGATCTGCAGAAGCGCCTCACCGAGAGCTGCGCCCAAAAGCGTCCGCTGCGTGTAAAGCTCGGGATCGACCCGAGTTCGCCGGACATCCACCTCGGGCACACTGTCGTGCTGCGCAAGCTGGCGCAGTTCCAGCAACTCGGTCATTTGCCCATCGTGCTCTGGGGCACGAGCACGGCGATGGTCGGAGACCCGACCGGGCGCAACAAGACGCGTCCACCGCTCACCCGCGAACAGGTCGAGCAGAACAAGCAGACGTATCGTGAGCAAGTGGCGTCCGTGCTCGACATGAACCGTGTTGAGGAACGGGAGAATGGTTCGTGGTTCGACCGGATGTCGTTCATGGACTGCGTGACGCTTGCAAGTCGCTACACCGTGGCGCGAATCCTGGAGCGCGACGACTTCCAGAAGCGATTTGCCGCGAGCCAACCGATCAGCGTGCACGAGTTCCTCTACCCGCTGCTGCAAGGCTGGGACTCGGTGGAGCTGCGCGCCGATGTCGAACTCGGTGGCACGGACCAGTTGTTCAACTTGCTGGTCGGCCGCGAACTGCAGAAGCAAACCGGCCAGCTCCCGCAGATCTGCATGACGCTGCCGCTGCTCGAGGGCACGGACGGTAGCCAGAAGATGTCCAAGTCGCTCGGCAACTACGTCGGCGTACGCGAGGCACCATCGCTGCAGTTCCAAAAGCTGATGAAGGTGCCGAACACGCTGCTCGGCAAGTATCTGATGCTTGTGACCGACGTGTTGCCAGCGAGGCGCGAAGAGTTGCTGCACAACCAACTCGAAGCCAAGTTCGCGCTCGCGCATGCGGTGGTCGCGACCTACCACGGCGACGAGGCCGCGGTTGCCTGCCGCGCGGAGTACGACCGCATGCATCAGCAAGGAGGCCTGCCGGATCACGTGCCGGAGTTTGTTGCGGACGCGGCGCAGTTGAAGGACGGGTCGCTGTGGCTGCCGGCGGCGCTCGCCCTCGCGGGTCTTTGCAGTTCGAACAGCGATGGGCGTCGTCAGATCGAAGGCGGCGGTGTTCGGGTCGATGGCGCGGTAGTCAAAGACGCCAAGTTGACACTGGCCGCTGGTCGCTACTTGCTGCAGGTCGGCAAGAACAAGGCGGCGCGCGTCGTCGTACCGTAGCGATCCTGGCTCTGCGACTCCTGCGCCGTTGCCGGTGGCGACCGCCGTAGCCCAGTCGAGGTTCCGTTGCGCCCCCGGTTACTTGCCAGTTGCCTTCGTCTTGCCGTGCTCGATCAGCGGCCACCGAGTTGAGTAGTCGAAGTCCGGCGACTGCTCGAAATCGTGGCATTGCGTGCAGACGACCGAGGGCGTGCCGTTGCCCACGCGACCCATCTTGCGAGTTGCTGGCTCGCTGGCGTGGGCGCTGCCAGCACCGTGGCAACGTTCGCAGCCGACGTCGGCGAGGTTGCGCGTGGTTTCCGGCGAGGCAAAGCCGCTCTGGTCGCCGTAGCCGACCACATGGCACGCAACGCAGTCGGGATACTGTGTGACCGGCCAGCCGTAGCGCGTCGGGTCCTTCTCCGCGCGTTCGAGAGTCTCCCAAGCGTGGCCGTGTTTGCTGTTGCGCCAGAGTTCGAGATCCTTGGTGTGGCACTCGCCGCAACGGGCGCTGCCGACGTACGACAGACCGTCTGCGAGTGGCGTTTGGCCCGCCATCTTCTCGCGCAGATGCTCCTCGGCGACGAACACGCGGTGCTTGCGCAAGACCTCACGGACCGCGGGATCCTGACCTGCGAGCGGCTTGGTCTCGCTCGCGCGCAGCGGCACGAGTTCGTAC
>CAMBXM010000182.1 GCA_945871815.1 Singulisphaera sp. GP187 | reverse complement strand
ATCGATCGTCTACGTGCCATGGAAATGGCGAGCGATCATGTTCGTGATCCGCAACATCCCTTCGGTCGTGTTCCGTCGTTTGTCGATCTGAGTGGCTCTGGACGGAACCAACATGACACTGGGCTGGAACGACGAGGAAGTGCGGGGCTGGGGGATGGCTGTTCGCAGCCGTGCCCGTGTCGTGCGTCCAGCGAATGCCGAGGGCGTCGCGCTCGCATTCGAGGAGGTGCGCAAAAGCGGCGGCAGTCTGGCGCTGCGAGGCTCCGGCTGCAGTTATGGGGATGCGGCGCAGAACAACGGCGGCCATGTGCTCGACCTGTCGCGCATGAACCGGATCCTGTCGTTTGACCCCATCCACGGGATCGCTCGCGTCGAGCCCGGCGTGACAATCCGCGATCTGTGGCGGCACGCGATCCAGTTCGGATTCTGGCCCAAGGTCGTTCCTGGAACGATGCAGGTGTCCATCGGCGGTGCTGCTGCGATGAACATCCACGGCAAGAACAACTTTGCGGTCGGGTCGTTCGGCGAGTGCATCCGCGCCTTCACTCTGTTGCTTCCCGATGGGTCGACGGCGCGCTGCACGCGCGAGCAAAATCAGGATCTGTTCTTCGCCGCGATCTCGGGCTTTGGCATGTTCGGCTGCTTCCTCGAACTCGAGCTCGAGATGAAGCGCGTGCACTCGGGGCGCCTCAGCGTTTCCGCGATCGTTGCCAAGGACCTGGGGCAGAACTTGGAGCTCCTCGAAGAGATGCAGACCGAGGCGGACTACCTGGTGAGCTGGATCGATTTGCACGCACGGGGGGCCGAGCTTGGCCGCGGTGTGCTGCATCGAGCGGACCAGATGCAGCCCGGCGCGGATCCCGAGGGTGTCCGCTACTTCGATCCCATCTTGCAAGACGTGCCGACGACGCTCTTCGGCGTGGTGCCCAAAGGGTGGCTGTGGCCCGGCATGTGGGGTGCGGTGAAGCTCGGCCAGGTCGGGCTCGTCAATGCCCTGAAGTTCAAGGCTGGCCCGAGCGAACAACGCAAGTCGCCATACCTGCAGAGCCACTGTGCCTTCCACTTCTTGCTCGACTACGTGCCGCGTTGGCACTGGATGACAAAGCCCGGCGGCCTCATCCAGTTCCAACCGTTCGTGCCGAAGGCGCACGCAGAGCGGGTGCTTCGGACCCTGGTCGAGCGGTGCCACGAGGCTTCGATGGTGCCCTATCTCGGGGTCCTGAAGCGGCACCGTCCTGATCCCTTCCTCATGACGCACTCGGTCGATGGCTATTCCATGGCCATGGACTTCGCGGTGTCCACCAGTCCGCGGAAGCGGGCCGCGCTGTGGTCGCTGTGCCAACGTCTCAGTGAGGCCGTGCTGGACGTCGGCGGGCGCTTCTACTACGCCAAAGACGCCATGCTGCTCGCGTCGTCGTTCCCGCGCATTCACGGAGCGGAAGCGGTGAGCACCTTCCGCGCCTTGAAGCATCGAGTCGATCCGCGAGGGATGCTGCAGACGGATCTGTCGCGACGACTGCTCGGCTGATCGCAATTGGCGGCGGGCTCGTTCGGCGGGTGCTCAGTGCAGGACCAACCGTAGGGCGGCGGGAACGAAGTCGCGCGACGGTTCCGTCTGCGTCGGCAACCGGCTCTGGCGCAGCGCCCGGAGTACTACCGCCCTGCTGCGGCCGAGATCCTCTTCCCGCAACCATTCGATGCACCGGCGACTGGCGTGGGACGAGTCGGCGCGCAACAGTGCCGTCAAGCGGTCAGTCTGAAGCTGCTCCTCGTCGAGTTTGCAGGGCAACACCACGAACCGCAGTAGTTCGTGCGCGCCGCCGTTCGCGCTCCGAGCGCGTGCCAGGTCGGTCAAGGTGCGCGGATCGTGCACGGAAGCAAAGGCCGTATCGAGAGCCGCCGTGGGTGCTTGATCGGCGTGCTTGCAGAGCAACAGTGCTGCCGCCGCACGCAGGTCTGCAGGGCGGGTTGCATCGAAGGTCAGCGCCCGGCAGGTGTCCGCAAACTCGTCCGAGATCGAGTTGTCCAAGGACGAAAGCGCCTGCAACACCGCCCGCTGTGCGTGGGGCTCCAGATACTCGAACTGCCGTTCGAGGGTGTGCCGCATCGGGTTGCCGCCCAATTGGATGGCAGTGCGTACGGCCTGCGCGACTTCACCGGCGTCGATGCTGCGGAGGGCGGTTGCGGACAAATCGAGTGCCGGCAGGTGCCGCATGCGGGTCAGATGGGCCAGCGCGGCAGTGCGGACTCTCGGTTCTGGGTCGTGCCCGCAGAGGCGCACTGCTGCTGCGGCGAACGAATCCTCGGCTCCTGGCGGGAACGACAACGCCGAGAGCGCCGCGAGTCGGAGTTCCGGGCTTCGCGATGCGAGGCTGCTCTCGATCCATGGCTGTGTCGCCGCCGTTCCGATCGGACCGAGCGCCGTCAGCAGCGCCGAGCGGGAGCGCGGGTCCTTCTGCGAGGCGTCGTTGAGCAGCCGCTGCAACGGTGCGCATTGGTCGGTTGGATCGCGCTGCAGGAGTCCGGCGAGCAAGGCGAGCAGCACGTCTCGCTGCCGTTTGTAGCTCGACTCCGAGAGCCGCGACAATTGGTACGCCAACACCGAGGCGGACTGGTCGGCCGGCAATCGAGCCAGCGCATAGGCGGCTGCGAGGCCAGCGGATTCCGTTCGCGCTTCGCGGTCGTTGAGCACGCTGGCGAGGAACTGGGCGGTGCCCGGTGCGCCAAGGAAACTGAGCGCGAGGATGCCGCGCAGTCGAGCGTCGGGGTGGGCGTCCTTGGCGACGCGCAGGAGGGCGGGATAGACGTGTGGATCGCGACCGCTCGCGAGGGTCAGCGCCGCCTCGCCGCGTACGATCGGATCCGCGTCGGACAGGTGGGGTTCGGCGTCAGCGTAAAGCAGCCGTTCGAGGGCCGTTTCTGGCTCCGGGCTCTGCGTCGGCGAGGCCATCGATCCGCTCAACAGGAACCCGACCGCCAGCATCGCGACGTCGTCGAGGGCCGCGCGAGCGACTTCGCGCAGCCGCCGAGCGAATCCAGTGCGGCATATTGAGGCTGTGGCCATGGTCAGCAAGGGTTGCCTCTGCTGCAGCGGAACCGACGCTACGGGGGCGGAGCATGCGGTTCTGCGCCGGGCACCGGGGCAGGCTGTTGTTCTGCGGGTCGGTGCCGAGCAAAGTCCGTTCCTCAATCATGCGGATCGGCTATCTGGATTGTTTCTCGGGGGTCTCCGGCGACATGTGGGTTGGTGCCCTGCTCGATGCGGGCCTGTCGCTCGAGGCACTCCGCGAGGTCGCAGCCTCGTTGCAGCTACCCGGCGTGACGATTCGAAGCGAACGCGTCCTGCGGGCCAGCATCGCTGGCACGCGCTTCGTGGTCGAACTCTACGGCACAGAACCTGGGCGGGCCTTGGAGGACGGCAAGCAGCCGCGCGCGACTGCACCGATGCTGAAGCCGCTACCGACCATGCCGCTGCGACCAACCACAGCCGCGTTGACGACGCACTCCCATCGCGGTCTGGCGGACATCCTCTCGATCCTGCAGCGAGCCAAGCTGCCAGCGCCAGTGGAACGTAGCTGCATCGCGACCTTCGAAGCGATTGCCGAGGTCGAAGCCAAGGCGCACGCCACCACGATCGAGCAGGTGCACTTTCACGAAGTCGGCGCCGAGGACACGATCGTGGACATCGTGTGCGCGTGCGCGGGCACGCACATGCTGGGCATCGAGCGACTCTACAGTTCGGCGGTCGCGGTTGGTTCCGGGACGGTGCGGGCGGCGCACGGAATCTTGCCAGTGCCGGCGCCAGCGACGCTCGAGTTGCTGTTCGGTGTACCCGTGCGGATCGGAGGCCTTGTCGGCGAGCGCACGACGCCGACCGGCGCCGCGCTGTTGCGCGCTCTGGTCGCCGAGTTCGAACCGAAGCTAGCCTTCGTCCCGCAGCGCGTCGGCTACGGCGCCGGCACCCGCGACGATGCCGAAGTGCCCAATCTGCTGCGACTCACGGTTGGTGCGTTGCGCGACCCTGGCTCGGTCGCGCAGATCGAAGAACTGCAGTGCCAGCTCGACACGGCCACCGGGGAGCACCTCGGCTACTTGCTCGACGAGGCGATGCGACGGAAGGCACTCGATGCGTTTGCGACCGCGGTGCAGATGAAGAAGGGCCGCCCGGGCTATCTACTGACGATTCTGTGCGATCTTGCCACGGCCGAGTCGATGGCGACTTGGTTGCTCGAGGAGTCCGGGTCCTTCGGCGTGCGCCGACACCGAATGGAGCGCTCGGTGGTGGAGCGTTGGCAGGAAACGCGTTCGACCGCGTTGGGTGAGGTCGTGTTCAAATGCGCGCGGTTGCCTTCGGGTGCCTTGGTTGCGCGACCGGAGGACGACGAATTGCGTCGGTTGTGTCAGGAGCGGTCCCTGTTGCGCGCCGAAGTCCTCGCCGCACTGCAGGCGTGAGCCTGCACAGGAGGCACTGCAGGCGTGAGCCTGCACAGGAGGCACTGCAGGCCTGAGCCTGCAGAGGAGGCACCGCTGGTCCAGCTTCCGACCAGCGTGGACGTTCGGGCAGCGTGGACGTTCGGGGCGGTGCTACGGCTTTCCGGGCTTATCGAAGCCTTGGCTGCGACCGCCGAACATCACGAGCAACAACAGGCCAAACACGAGGAGACCCCCTCCCCAAGCGGCGCACTCGGTCGGTGTCGCGAGGAGGAAATCAATGCCTGCAGGTGCGCGATACTCCTTCACGTCGACAGCCAAGCTGTAGATGAGTAGAGCGACCGCAGTCGCGATCAGGATGGCGCACAGGAAGCGGATCGGGTTCTGCATGGGGTCTTAGGGGCGGCTGCCGGCGGTCCGTCGGGCGTCAGGCGCGGCCGAGGAACTCACCGGTCTCGGTGTTCACCTTGACGATCTCCCCGACCTTGATGTGGCCCGGGACCTTGATCTCGAGTCCCGTGCTCAGCTTGGCGGGCTTGTTCAAACTGCTGACGGTGTCGCCACGCGCGGCATTCTCGGTCTCGATGATCTCGAGTGCCACGGTCGGTGGCAACTGCACGGTGAGCGCCTCACTCTCGCAGAAGACCACCGTCACGGTGCTGTTGTCGGTGATGTACTGCATCGCATCACCGATCACGTCGGCGCTGAGCACGAACTGCTCGAACGTCTCGTTGTCCATGAACGTGAAGCCAAGCGAGTCCTTGAAAAGGTACTGGGATTCGCGCGAGTCCAGATAGACCGGTTCGATCTGATCGCTGGTGTTCATGCGGACGTCCTTCTGCCGCCCCGTCTTCAAGTTCTTCAGGTTGAGGTGGTGGATCGCGCGCCAGTTGCCTGGCGTCACGTGGTCGTACTTGGTGACCTGATAGAGATCACCCTCGAAGCGGATGACCATGCCTCTCTTGGCTTCTGTGACGCGGATCGCCATGGCTTTCGACGTTGAGTCTTGGTGGAGCGGATGCAGCGGGCGCAGGCCCTTCTTGAGGCGGGGCACGATATCGCGGCCAAGCGGCCCGCAGAAGAGGCCTCAGTCGAGAAGGCGCACCCGAGCGCGCGTGGTCGGGTTCAAAACTGACGTCGGCGCGTCGACGAATCGATGTGGAGCGCCTTGCGGTACTTGGTCACGGTACGGCGGGCAATGTGCACACCCTTCTTGCTGAGTTCCAGGACCAGCTGGTCGTCGCTCAGTGGGTTGCTCTTGTCCTCGCCTTCGACGATGTGCTTCAGCGTGTCCTTCACGGCCTGCTGGCTGACCATCGCGCCGTCGTCGTTTTGCGTGCCGCCGCTGAAGAAGCGCTTCATGTCGAAGATGCCCTGTGGCGTCTCGATGAACTTGCCGGAGATCGCACGGCTCACCGTCGAGATGTGAACTCCGACCGTGTCGGCGATGTCCTGCATCTTCATCGGCTTCAGTTGCTGGACGCCGTGGCGCAAGAAACCGTCTTGGCGGCGTACGACCTCGCCGGCGATGCGTTCGATCGTGCTCTGGCGCTGGTGCACCGCTTCGATGAACCACTTGGCCGCCTCGATTTTGCGCCGCAGATACTCGTAGATCTGCGGGTCGGACTTCGCCTCTTTCAGCATCTCGCGGTAGCGCGGCGAGAGTGACAGCTCGGGGACGGAGCCGCGCTGTGACTTGACCTCGTACTTGCCGTCGTTTTCCAGCACCACGACGTCGGGGATCACCCCGGAGTTGGTGTTCTGGTCGAATGCGCTCGCCGGGTTGGGATCGCAGGCGTGGCGCAGGTACTCGATGCTGTCCTTGATCTCGTCGATGGTCGCGCCGGTTTCCTTGCAGATCTTCGGCAGCTTGTTGCGGGCAACATCCTCGAGGTAGTTGGCGACCAGTATCCGAGTCAGTGGGCGCACATACTCGAGTCGATCGAGCTGCATCAGCAGGCGGTCGCGCAGATCGCGTGCGGCGACGCCGGTTGGTTCGAGGCTGCGGACGATCTGGATCGCCTTCTCGGCGAGGGGGATCGGGACCAGCATCTGCTGGGCAACCTGCTCGGCGGTGTCTTGCAGCTTGGCGTCGGCGTCGAGCGAGTAGATGACGTGCTCGACCAAGTGCAGCAGGTCTTCGTCGAGGTCCAGGATTCGCGCCTGCGACATCAAGTGCTCGGGCAACGACATGTCGTGCCCAGCCGTGTTGTTCAACGCGCTCTGTTTACGGTCCTCCTCGTCGTGGGAGCTGCCGCCAGAACTACCGGAGAGGCCGCGCTGTCCCGGGCCCATGCGCAGTTCCAACTGGTCCAGCTGGTCGCTGAACTCCCGCTGCATCTTCTCTTCGAGCGCCGGCAGCGGCTCGGGTCGCTCTTGGTTCTCCCGCGGGTCGTCTTTCAGCTCGAGGAAGACGTTTTCCTGCAGTTCCTGCTCGATCTGGTCTTTCAGCTCCAGGAGTGGAGTCTGAAGGATCTGCATCGCCTGGATCATCTGCGGCGACTGCATGAGCCGCTGCTCGGTTCGCAGGCTCTGAGTCAGACCAAGGCGCATCGACGACACAGGAGGAGATAGCTAGGTTGGGAATGCGGGTCACCGTGCAAGGCCAGCAAAGTGGCCTTCAGGCACGAGACTTGCCACAGGAGTATAGGTCGCGTCGGCGCAGCGGGGACGAAGCGATTTCGATCTTCTTTCGCGCGACAGCAGCGCTCCACGAGCCGCCGATGACATGGCGGCCCGCGGCGCAGTGACTGGCAACTCGACGGCCAAATCCACGGTGGCGCGACGCCCCGCGACGGGGGGCGGGTCATCCTGCACACGGACGGGCGCGGCTCAGACCGTGGGGCGTCGCGTCAAGTGCTCGATCATGTCCAGCTTCGTGATCAGCCCGAGTACGGCGCTGTTCTGGTCGACGACGAGCGCCACTTCGCCGCGTTCGAAGATCCGCGGGAGTTCTGCGGAAGGCGCGTGCGCCGCGATGGTGCTGACTTTGCGGACCATGACTTCGGCGATGCGCGTGCTACCCGATGCTCGGCCTTCGACGAGGCCACGCAGCGCGTCCGCCTCCGTCAAGATGCCGGCGAGCACGCCGCGGTCCGTGACCGGCAACTGCGAGAAGCCGTGTTGCTTGAAGAGTGCGATCGCATTCTTGAGTTCGTCGCCGACATCGATCGTGACGACCTTGCGACCAGGCATCGCGCGCAGCAGTTCTTCGATGGTGCCAACGGCCCAATCCTCCTCGAGGAAGCCGTTCTCGCGCATCCAGCGATCGTCGACGAACTTCGTCAGGTAGTTGCGAATCGAGTCGGACAGGATGCACAGGATCCGAGCGCCAGGCTTGAAGTCCTTGGCGATCTGCATGCCGGCCCAGACTGCGGCGCCGCAACTGCCGCCGACCAAGAGACCTTCTTGGCGGATGAGCTGGCGGGCGACGCGGAAGCTGTCCTTGTCGTTGCTCTTGACCCAGCGATCCACCGACGAGAGGTCGAGCACATCCGGGATGAAGTCGTAGCCGATGCCTTCGACCTTGTAGCTCTTGATCTGCGCTGGTCCGGCGAGGATCGAGCCCTCGGGGTCGACGCCGACGATCTGGCACCC
>CAMBXM010000181.1 GCA_945871815.1 Singulisphaera sp. GP187 | reverse complement strand
AACTCGATGCGCCGAGTGGCTGGACCAGGGAGCGTCTGTTCGCCGTGCCGCGCACGCTTGGTAGCTGGGTCTGCATGTGCATCGACGACCAGGGGCGACTCTATGCCAGCGATCAGAACCGAGGTCTCTATCGCATCACGCCTGCCGGCGTGCTGTCGCGTACGGATACGGTTGTCGAACGCATCGAACTCGACCTCGACGGCTGCCAAGGACTCTGCTGGGCGTTCGGCGCGCTCTACGCCGTGCAGAACCACGGCAAGCCAGGTCTCTGCCGCGTGACCGATCGCAACGGCGACGACGTGCTCGACCATGTCGAGTTGCTGCGAACACTGCCCGGCGATGGCGAGCATGGCCCGCACGCGGTCGAGATCGCACCCGATGGAGAGCATCTGCTCGTGCTGTGCGGCAACCACGTACTGCCGCCTGATCTCGAGGCCAGTCGCGTGCCGCGCCCCTTCGTGGAGGACGTGCTGGTGCCAGGGATCAACGACCCCAATGGGCACGCTGTCGGCATCACCGCACCTGGCGGCTACGTCTGTCAGGTCGACAAAGACGGCAAGAACTGGGAACTGTACTGCTGCGGCTTTCGCAACGCCTATGACCTCGCGGTGTTGCCGTCGGGCGACGTAGTGACGTTCGACGCCGACATGGAATGGGACATGGGGCTGCCGTGGTATCGCCCGACGCGCATCCTGCAGGTCCTGAGTGGTGTGGACTACGGTTGGCGCACGGGCTCGCGCAAATGGGGGGCGGATGTGCCCGACTCGCTACCAGCGGTGTGCGACATTGGCCCTGCGTCGCCGACGGGCATGGTGGCATTCGCAGACGGCGTCCTCGCACTCGACTGGACCTTCGGCACGGCCTACGGCGTGACGTTGTCGGAACGTGGCGCGATGTTGCAAGGCCGCGCACAGCCGTTCTCGAGCGGAAAACCGCTGCCCCTCACCGACGTCGTCGTCGATCGCGAGCGCGGTCGCGTCTACCTGCTCACAGGTGGCCGTGGGCTGCCCTCGAAGCTGTATCGGCTCACGAACGCGTCCGGGCTGCCCGAGCTGGTGTCGCCACCGTCGTCGCCCGCTCGCGCGCGGCGATTGGAGCTCGAGACCTTTCACGGCCGAGCAGATGCGCGCGCGCTGGCGGTCGTGTGGCCGTTTCTCGGCAGCGACGACCTCGCTCTGCGATCGGCCGCGCGCCTCGCGGTCGAAGCGCAGCCCGTCGACACGTGGCGTGGACGGGCGCTTGCCGAGCGAGCTTCGACGTGGTCGCAGTTGACGGCGCTGGTGGCACTAGCACGTTGCGGTGGAGCCGTCGACCTCGAGTCGTTGCTCGCAGCGCTTGCGGGGATGGACTTCGCGGCAATGGACCCGCTGCAGAAAGTGGCATGGTTGCGCGCACACGAGTTGGCACTGATGCGGCTACAGCCCGTGTCGGCGGCCACGGCACTCGCCGTGGGTCAACGCCTGCTGCCGCTGTTCCCGAGTGCCAATGACCGGCTCGACCAGATGCTGGTTGGACTGCTGGCGCATGTCGACGAACGGGGTCTGCTCGATCGCGCGGTACCGATGCTCGTTTCGATGACGCCCGCTTCACCACCGCCGTGGGCCGCGATCGCCGAGCGCAACAGCAGCTATGGTGGTGCGATTGCAAAGCTGCTTTCGGCGATGCCGCCTTCGCAGCAGATCGCCATTGCCTATGCGCTTCGGTCGGTCAAGGCGGGATGGACCTTCGAGCAGCGGCAGACCTACTTCCAGTTCCTTGGCGCAGCCAAGAAACAGAAAGGCGGCGCGAGCTACCTAGGGTTTCTCCAGAGGATCCTCGACGACGCCTACGCGACCTGCAGCGAGGCCGAGAAGGCGGAACTCGCCGAGGTGGTGGGGGCCGCGCGCGCCGAACAAAAGCCGTTCGTCTCGACGCCGCCGAAGGGCCCTGGTCGAAGGTGGACGCTCGAGGAAGCGATGGCGATCGCACGCGCAGAAGTGCTGAGCAAGGGCGACGTCGCGAGAGGGCGAAACCTGTTCTTCGCCACAGGCTGCGCCGGATGTCACCGCTTTGCCGGTGAAGGATCGGGCGTTGGCCCAGACCTGACGAGTCTCGGCAACAAGTTCAGCGCCGCGGATGTGCTCGAGGCGATCCTCGACCCGAGCAAAGTGGTCAGCGATCAGTTCGCGGGTGCCGTGCTCACGCGCAAGGACGGTTCGACGGTCTTCGGCCGCGTTGCGCAGCGCGGTGACGGCGCCGCGCGGGTCTACGAGGTCGTGACGGCCACCGCGGACGCGGCGGTGGTGCGGGTGCCCGGGGCAGAGGTCGCGGGCGTGGCCGCGGCGAAGTTGTCGCCGATGCCAGCGGGCCTCATCGATCGGCTCAACGAGCAAGAGTTGATCGACCTGTTGGTGTTTCTGCTGTCGCGAGGCCAGTAGGCGCGCGCCGAGGCTCGCGTGGCTCAGTGCGCCAAGAGCCAGTTGTGGCCAATGCCGATCGCGACCTCCAGCGGAACCCGCAGCTGTGCTGCGTTGGTCATTGCGTCGCGCACGAGAATCTTCACCTCGACGAGTTCGACCTCGGGCACATCAAGCACCAGCTCGTCGTGCACCTGCAGCAGCAATCGCGCCCGCAGCGATCGCTGCGCCAGTTGGTCGTGCAAGGTGAGCATCGCGCGCTTCACGATGTCGGCCGCCGCGCCTTGGATCGGCGTGTTGACGGCCATGTTCTCCGCGGCGATGCGTTGGCCGGCGTTGGTCGAATCGATCTCCGGCAGCGGCCGCCGCCGCCCGAACATCGTCCAGACCTCTTTCTGGGTCCGCGCCTGTTCGAGACTGCCGTCGAGGTAGCGCTTCACTCCAGGCAGGGCGCGGAAGTAATTGTCGATGAACTTGCGTGCCTCGGGGGGACGCATCCCGGTCTCGCTGGCGAGGCGGCTGGCGCCCATGCCGTACATCAAGCCGTAGTTGATGATCTTTGCCTGGTTGCGCAGTTCGGGTGTGACCATGTCAGGCAGCAACCCATGGACCAGCGAGGCCGTTCGCGCGTGGATGTCCTCACCCTTTTGAAACGACTCGACCAGTGCCTTGTCGTTCGATAGATGCGCGAGGATCCGTAGCTCGATCTGGCTGTAGTCGGCGGACAGCAAGACCCAGTCATGGTCGCGCGCCACGAACGCGGCGCGGACCTTGCGACCTTCCTCGGTGCGGATCGGGATGTTCTGCAGGTTTGGGTTGTCGCTCGACAAGCGTCCCGTTGCTGCCACCGCCTGATTGAACGTCGTGTGCACCCGACCGGTCGAGGGATCGGCCATCGTCGGCAGACTGTCGACGTAGGTGCCCTTCAGCTTGGTCAGTTGCCGCCACTCGAGGAGCAGCGCCGGTACCTCGTGGTGTGGCGCCAGCTTCTCCAGCACTTCATGGTCGGTCTTGTACTGTCCCGTCGGCGTGCGGCGCGGTTTCGGCATCTCGGCGGCACGGTGTACTTCGAGATCCTCGAACAGGACCTTGCCGACCTGCTGTGGGGAACCGAGGTTGAACGTCTGCCCGGCGCGCTGGAACACGCGCGCTTCGAGTTCGGCGATGCGCTTCTCCATCTCGCGCGCGACCAGCGCAAGGTGTGCAATGTCGAGGCGGATGCCCTCGCGCTCCATGTCGAGCAGCACGGGCACGAGCGGCAGCTCCAGCGAACGGAACAGGGCGCCGACCTTGGCCTTCTCGAGTTCGGGCTCGAGGATGGCGCGAAGGCGCAGGGCGCAGTCCGCGTCCTCGCCGACAAAGGCCGCGACGGCGCCGGGATCGATCTGGTCAAAGGTCTTCTGCTTCTTGCCGCTGCCGAGGACGTCCTTGCGCGGTGTCTTCTTGAAACCGAGTCGGCGCAGCGTCTGGCTGTCGAGGTCATGATCGCCGAGGCCCGGTTCGAGGCAGTAGCTCGCGAGCAGCGTATCGAAGGTGAAGCCTTTGCCGTGGATTCCCGCGCGGTGGAGAGCGCCTAGCTCGCGCTTGCTGTCGCCAGTGACCTTCTGCAGCGACGGGTCTTCGAGCAAGGGGCGCAAGCGCGAGAGAACGGCATCGCGGCCACCGGCCAAGAGCGGCGGATTCTGGTCCAGTGCGATGTAGCGGCTCTTGCCGGGCTCGGTACTAAAGGCGAGGCCAGAGAGACGACCCTTGTGCGGGGAACTACCGAAGGACTCGGTTGCGACGGCGAAGCTGCCGCGCTCGCGCAGCGCACTGAGCAGCTCGTCGAGCTCCGCCGCCGTCGCGACGATGCGGTAGTCCTTCTGGACGTCATCCGGGCGGGGTGCCTGCACGATGGTCGCCAGCAGCGAGCCGAAATCGAGGCGCAGGAACAGCGCACGGAGCTTGTCGGGATCCGGCGCTGCAGGGCCGATGGCCTGTGCCGTGATCGGGAGCGCGACGTCAGTCTTCAGGGTCACGAGGCGCTGGCTCAGAAGCGCCAGATCCTTGTTGGCCTCCAATGAGGCACGGATCGCAGGCTTGGTCACTTCGGCCGTCCGCGCGAGCAGTTGTTCGAGGGAGCCGAACTGCTGCATCAGCGCGACCGCAGTCTTCTCGCCGATCTTCGGCACGCCGGGGACGTTGTCACTGCTGTCGCCCATGAGCGCCAGGAGGTCGATCATCGCGGTGGGCTTCACGCCCCATTGGGCCTCGGCCTCGGCAGGTCCAAGAATCTCGGGCTTGGCCGTCGAGCTGCGCAGGTTCCACAGCTTGATGCGGTCGTCGACGATCTGGAGGAAGTCCTTGTCGCCCGTGACGATGTAGACCTCCATGCCGGCGTCGCGACCCTGGACGGCGAGTGTGCCGATCACGTCATCGGCTTCATCGCGCACGGCTTCGACCACTGTGACGCCATAGGCCTCGACGACGGCGCGGATGTCGTCGAGTTGCAGCGCCATTTCCTCGGGCATCTTCTCGCGCGTCGATTTGTACTCGGGGTAGATCGCGGTGCGGTGAAGGTCCTGCCGCGGCCCGTCGAACGAAATCGCGATGGCATCGGGCTGCTCGCGCGAAAGCAGCGAGCGCAGGGTCTGGATGAAGCCGAAGGTCGCCCCCGTGGGGTGGCCCGATTTGGTGGTGAGCTGCGTGCGCGGGCTGTTGGCGAATGCGAAGAAGCTGCGGTACGCGAGTGCCGTGCCATCGATCAAGAAGAGCCGCTTGCCCATGCGGTCGTTGTAGCGGCGTCGTCTTGGGACTGCGAACGCGGCGTTGACATGGGCGCCGCTCGCGGGCGACCGATCGGGTGGCGCAGTGGGGCGCGGTCGTGTCGGATTAGGGTTTGGATCCTCCGTGCGGCATGCCGAGAATCCTCCATCCGATCGCATGCCAGGCTCTGGCTGCGGCTCGCAGATACGCCGATGCAAGCCAGCCTGAAGTCGACCATCGCGGGGATCTTCTTCCTCGCCCTCTCGGTCATCCTGTTCGAGATCGCGCTCACCCGCGTGTTCGCGATCATGATGTGGCACCACTTCACCTACATGGTGATCTCGATCGGGCTGCTGGGGTTCGGGGCCTCGGGGAGTCTGCTCACGGCGCAGCGCGCCAGCGAGAAGAAGAACGACCCGAGCAAGGCGTTGGCTTGGTGCAGCTTCGGCTACGGCGCGAGTGTGATCCTAGCGTTCATGGTGGCGACGCGCATCCAGCCGGACAGCCTCGCGATCTGGCAGGACAAGTCGAACTTCTTGTTGCTGTCGCTGATCTACCTGGTGATCGGCGTTCCGTTCCTGCTCGGCGGCTATGGCATCGGCCTCGCGCTCACTCGCTTCGTCAAGAACGTCAACACGCTGTACTTCAGCGACCTCGTCGGCTCGGCGCTCGGTGCCGGCATCGCGGCGCTCGCGCTCAAGAGCTACGGGAGCACGGCGTCAGTAGTGCTTGCCGGGTCCTTTGGCCTCTTGGCCGCCGCGTGCTTTGGCATGGGCAATCGCCGCCTGCGCTTGCTGTCGGTGGCGAGTCTGCTGTTGGGGATTGGCCTCGCGGTGGCGTTCTGTTCTGGAGCGGTCACGTGGCGCGTGCCATTTGCTCCCGGCAAGGAAGCCGCTGTGGTGGAACAACTCGGGTTGCCCATCGAGCGCATCTTCAGTGGCACCGCCGAGGTGGAAGTCGCGCCCAACGTGACGGGACCGCCCGCGTTCGGTGGGGACAACGGCATGGTGGACAACATCGACGTCGAGCAGCGAACGGCTGGCCAGGACGGCACCGCGCCGACGACGATGTACAAGGGTGCAAGCCAACTGGAGCGCTTTCCCTTTCTCGACGACACGTCGGCCGCGACGGCCTATGTCGCGCACCGTGCTGGCGGCCGCAAAGACCTCGGCGTCATGGTCATCGGCGTCGGCGGTGGTGTCGATGTGATGGTGGCTCTGGCCAATGGTGCCGGCAACGTCACTGCGGTCGAGCTCAACTCAGCGATGATCGAGATGGTGACGCAGCGGCACGCGGAGTACCTCGGCCACCTGTTCACGAGAGGATCCAGTGCGGTCGCGGACCGGATCGAGCTCGTCAACAGCGAAGGGCGCGCGTTCCTGCGCACGCATGACGCCAAGTACGACGTGATCCAGATGAGCGGCGTCGACTCATACACGGCACTGAGCACCGGTGCCTACACACTGTCGGAGAGCTATCTCTACACGACCGGTGCGGTACGCGACTTCTTCGGACACCTGACGGAGAACGGCATCGTCAACTACTCGCGGTTCGTCGAGAACCTGCCGACGCAGCCGCGGGAGACGCTGCGGCTCGCGAACATCGCCGTCTCCGCTCTGCGTGAACTCGGTGTCCCCGACGCGGAGTCGCACGTCGCTGTGTTCCAGGGCCAGGTGTGGGCGTCGACCATGGTCAAGCGCTCGCCGTTCCAGAAGGAAGAGCTCGCCGCGCTGCGCGCATTCGCGGAAAGAGAGGGCTTCGTTGGCCTGATCTTCGACCCGCTCCGCGACCGCTCGCAAGCGTTCGAGGTCGAGCCACAGATGTTTGCGGCAATGCGGGAGACCTTTTGGAACGCCGCCAAGCAAGGCCAGTTCGGCTATGGCGACGACCCGCTGCAAGCGGTTCGCGACTTGTTCGCGGCGGCGGCGATGGTTGCCAAGGGCGCGGAGCCGGCATCGGAGTTGTTGCCAGCGGCGATGCTGCCAGAGAAGCGCGAACTCGCAGCGACGTTCTTGCGCGAGCAGCAGCGGGCGATCAAGGCGCAGGCGGCCTATGCAATCGACACTCGCACGACGTTTCAGCGCACTCTCGATCCGGATGCCGAGGCCCGGCGCGCGTTCGTCGATGCCTACGACTACCAGATCGCACCGTCGACGGATGACGCCCCCTTCTTCTTCAACTACTACAAGTACGCCAACCTGTTCACCGGCAGCCGCGTCAGCGATCCGAGTCTGTTCCGCTACCACACGGACTTCCCGGTCGGCCACCTCATCCTGCTGGCATCGGTGTTGCAGATCGTGCTGCTCGCGGCGACGTTGATCTTCCTGCCACTCCGCAAGCTCGGCCGTTCGGGGGTGCGGACGCCGGGACTGTGGCGCTACTTCGGCTACTTCGCCGCGCTCGGCGTGGGCTTCATGTTCTTGGAGATCACGCTGATGCAGAAGCTCGTGATCTTCCTCGGGCACCCTACGTATGCGCTGACGGTTGTGCTGGCCAGCCTGCTCGGGGCGGCGGGAACCGGGTCCTTGTTGGCGGGGCGAGTCCGCGAAGTGACACAGCGCCATGTGCACGTGCTCGCGATCGCGATCGTCGTCGTGATCCTGCTCGACCTCGCAGCCGTCAACTTGCTGTTGCCGCTGCTACTTGGTCTGCCGCTCGAGGCGCGCATGGCGACGGTGGTGGCGCTGTTGATCCCGACCGGACTGCTGCTCGGGATGCCGTTCCCGACCGGCATGCGGATCATCGAACGACAGTGTCCGCACCTCTTGCCATGGGGCTGGGCAGTCAACGCGTTCTGTTCGGTCTTCGCCTCGATCTTCTGCATCGTGCTCAGCATGGGCATCGGCTTCACCAACGTCCTGCTGCTGTCGGCCGTGATCTACGGTGTCGGTCTGTCGTGCCTGCGGGTCCAGCCGCGAGC
>CAMBXM010000180.1 GCA_945871815.1 Singulisphaera sp. GP187 | reverse complement strand
TGACCGCAGCTTCGCCACCGATCACATCGACGGCGACAATGGGAGCACGTCGCGAACCGCTGCGATCGACGCGCACCAGGCAGCCGTCGGCCAACGTGAACTCGATCCCGCTGGTGAAGGGCCCCGCGACCGAACCGTCACGAAGATGGACGTAGCCATCGGGGGCGAAGAGCACTTCGCGATCCGACGCAAACGTCAGCTTGACGCCTTCGCGCTGACACGCGACGCGCACGCCACCTGGCGTGATGCACGAACCTGGCTCGCCGGGCAGGGACGGATCCCGCGTGGCAGAGTCGGGCAGCACCCCGCCGTCGCCGAGGCGGAACGCAGCCGGCAGCGTCGAGCCAACGGCAGCAAAGACCAACCCGGCGTCGACCGTGGGGTCGATCGAGGCGCTGGCCTCCTTCGGTGTCGACGAGCGACCTACGGCGGTCGCGACGGCGGGCTGCTGCGGCAGCAACAGCGGGAGCAGGAAGAGCGTGCAGGAGATGCCCATCGCATGGGCCTATCGGCTGCTTTGGGGGGGAAGGTTGTGGCGATTGCGCCTTACCCCTCCGCCACTCCCAGTCCCTGGGCCAGAGCTCCAAGGAACGCGCCCACATCCGTGACGATCCCCTGGCTCTGCGCCGAACCGCGGTCGCTCAGCTTTGCCACCACCGCCGGGTGGATGTCGACGCAGACCGTCTGCACGTCGGCCGCGATCATGTTCCCGGTGCCGATGCCGTGCAGCATCGAGCCGAGGATCACCACCAATCCCGCGCCTTCGAGAATCTCGGCGTAGCGCGCCTGCGCTGCCAGCAAGTCCATCATCGTGTCCGGCAGCGGTCCGTCGTCACGAATGGAACCGGCGAGGCAAAACGGCACCTTCGAGGTGATGGTTGCGTGCATGACGCCGGCCTTCAGTTGCTTGCGCTCGACAGCCTTCTGCAGGCTGCCCGTGCGGCGGATCTTGTTGATCGCGCGCATGTGGTGCATGTGCCCGTGGACCGACGGCGCGCCGGTTTTCAGATCGACGCCGAGGCTGGTTCCGAACATCGCCGCCTCCACATCGTGGACCGCGAGCGCGTTGCCTGACAGCAAGCCATCGACGTGACCGCTGCGCAGAATCGCCGCCAGCGTGCCTGCCGCGCCGACGTGGATGACCACCGGCCCGGCCACGAGAATGACCTTGCGGCCGTCGGCGCGAACCTGCTTCCACGTACGGACCACCTGATCCACCTGCGCCACGAGGCGACGTTCGCTCGAAGCGCCGCCTTGCATGAAGCCGAACTTCGATTCCTGCAGCTTGCGCGTCGTTTGCGCAGTCACACGCACGCCGTCGTAGCCCGTGATGACCTTGTCGCCAACTTGCAGATCGCGGAGCTTGATGCAGCGGGCTCGACCGTCAGCCAGAACCACCGCCGCGTCCATGCGCTGCTTCTCGACCAGGACCCAGATCCCCTGAACATGCACCTCGGTGACCAGATTGGTCGTCGAGTAGAACCCCTCCGGGGCAGTGCCCGCGATGTCCACCGGCTCGAACTTGCAGTCCTCGGTGTTGGTCTCGTTGATGCCGAGCGACATCAGGTCGGCGCGAATGCGCAAGTAGACCTTCTGGTTCGGGGAGACGACCTCGAGCTCCAGTTCGGACTCATCCGAGCGATGCTTGCCAATGTCGAGTCGCAGCACGTTGTAAGTCGCACCGGCGGCCTGAACGGCCTCCATCGCGTCGGACATCAGGCCCGAGTCGATCAAGTGGCCCCTGGCCCGGAAGACGGCGGTGACAAGCTTCGGCATGCGGCGCGCAGGTTACCGGGGCCGGGACCAAAGCCGCCACCCTTACGCGGCGGGGCGAACACCGGGCGAACCAGCAACCCCACGGGCCGTGCGGGTCAAGTCGTCGGTGCCATCGCGCCGATAGCACCGCTCGTATGGAGTCGGCAACGAACGAACGGACTGCGGTCGCCGAGCGACGGCAGGATGCGGAGTGTCTTGGTCTTCAGTGGTCGGTCGATCCGACCACGCGGTTCGGTCGCGCGGTGTGCGAGCAAGGGGTGTTTGCACCTGCAACCACGCGGTTGCTGCTCGCGGCCGTTCAGCCCGACATGGTCGTGCTGGACGTCGGCGCTCACGTCGGCTGGTTCACGTTGTTGCTGGCGCAGCGGACGGGGGCGAAGGGCCGCGTCATCGCGTTCGAGCCGGTCGCCTGCTACCGCCGCGAACTGCAGCGCCACCTCGTTCAGAACGGCTTGCAGCAGCGCACGACGGTGATGCCGTTCGGGCTCTCGGACGTCGACGGCGAACGCACTGCGGTGCTCGCCGACTCGACCGCGACGCTGCACTGGACTGGCGGCTCGGTCCCGCGCGGACGTGAAGTCGTCGCCGTGCGGCGCCTCGACGATGTCGTCGTCGAACTCGGCCTGCCGCGCATCGACCTCATTCGCCTCGACCTCGACGGCCACGAACTCAAGGCGCTGCGCGGCGCTGAAAACGTGCTCATGCGCGATCGCCCGTTGCTGTCGATCGCGTTTGCGCAACAGCACCTTCACCACGACGGCGCCGACGTGCGCGCCCAACTGAAGCTGCTGCACGATCTCCACTACGAGCTCGTCGACGAGCAGACCGGGATGCCGTACGCGAGCGACGCTGAGTGCCTGCAAGTGTGCGGCAACTTCGATCGCACCGCGCACGCACTCGCGGTCCCGATCGAGCGACTCGCCGGCATGCCCGTCAAGCTGCACCAGGACCTCGCGTCGATGCAGGCGGAGTTCGGCTTCGTCCGCAACGGTCATATTCTCGAGAGCGACATCGACGTCCCGGAGAACGACTGCGAACTGCACGACCGCAAACGTCGAGACGCGGAAGTGCTCTGCGCCGTCGCCGCCAACGCCGCCGGCAACTGCCTCGACCTCGGCACCTCGCACGGCCGCAGCGCCTTCAAGCTGGCGACCAACGTCGGCGACGAACACACGGTATTCACGGTCAACATGCTGCCCGAGCAAGCAGCCGCTGCCGGCGTGCACATCACTCACGTGTTGCAGCAGCACGAGATCGGCAGCTACTGCCGCGAGCACGGGCTGCAGAACGTCGTGCAGATCTATGCCGACACCTCCACCTGGCAACCCGACGCGCGTCTCGACGGCCTCGCGATGGCCTTCGTCGATGCCTGCCACGACAGCGAGGCCGTGCGCCGCGACTCGCATCTCGCGTGGGCACGACTGCGCCCTGGCGGCTTCCTTGTCTGGCATGACTACAGCCCAGTGCAGCGACAGCGCCACGACTGGATCCGTACTTCGATGCTCGGCGTCGCGCAGTTCCTCGCCGACGTCGGCCATCGCGGTCCAGTGCACCACTTGCGCGGCAGCTGGATCGGCTTGATCCGCAAGGACGGCCGATGACCCCGAGTTTGCGCTACCTGCAGGTCTACCCGGCCTACGGTCCAGCGCGCGCGACTGAAGAAGACGCGTACGCGGAACGCATGCGCGCGCGGGGTGCCCATACCGACACCCTTGGTATCCCATGCGACGGCGGCTGGTGGCCCTTCCCCGTGCTCGATCAGAGGTATCGCTCCTCCGACCGCGGGCTCCTCGCTGCCTACGAGGAACT
The DNA here is from genome assembly GCA_945871815.1 of Singulisphaera sp. GP187. Taxonomy (GTDB): domain Bacteria; phylum Planctomycetota; class UBA1135; order UBA1135; family UBA2386; genus SXPK01. The sequence goes on along the minus strand of CAMBXM010000180.1, from coordinate 4,492 downwards.
GGCGCAGAAACTGCAGTCTTACGACGTGTTGATCGCCGCCGGCGGCTCGATGCTGCACCCGGCGTTCCTCGACCAACTGCGGGTGCAGAAGATCCTCATCTGCGCCGACGATCCCGAGAACTCGGACAACCTGTCGCGTCCCATCGCCGCGCACTTCGACCACTGCTTCGTCGTCAACGCCGCGTGCGTCGGCGACTACGCGAAATGGGGCGCCAAAAGTGCGTCGTGGCTGCCGCCCGTGCTGCGGGAAGAGCGCATTGCCGCCGGCGTTACCGAGCGTCGCATCCTCTACGGCCATCGTGACCTCGACGTCGTCCTGTGTTGCGATCGGGCCTTCGGCATCGGCAACCGAGCTGCGCGCGCCGACCAACTCGTCGCGGAGTTCCCGCAGGCTTGGGTCCGAGGCCGCGGCTGGCCCGAGGGACCGGCGTTGGCGGCCGAGGTCGCCGACGCCTACTCGCGCAGCAAGCTCGGATGGAATCTCCACCACTCGATCGGCCCGGTCAACACGCGCCTCTTGGAGCTGCCCGCGAACGGCGTTCTCCAACTCTGCGACAACCGGCAACACCTCGGCGCCATCTTCGAACTCGACCGCGAAGTCATCGGCTTCGACACCATTGCCGAGTGCCTCGACAAGACGCGCTACTACCTCGAACACGACGACGAACGGCGCCGCATCGCTGCGGCTGGCCATGCGCGCGTCCTGCGCGATTACACCGAAGACAAGCAGTGGCTGCGCATCGCCGAGGTTGCCAAGCGCTTGTGCAATGCCAGTGAACGCCGCCCAGAGTCGGCGGCTCGCCTCACCACCGCGCCGCCCACAGTGCCGCACCAAAAGCCCAAGGTCTGGCTACTTGCCGACCGTCGCGGCTGGGCCTACGACCGCGAAGCGCAGGCGATGGCACAGTGGCTCGCACCAGAGTTTGAATGCCGCGTCGCCTACGTGCAGGAGCAGCCCGATCTCGGCGGCTGGGACTTCGACCTCATCTGGGTGTTCTTCTGGGGCGAGACGTGGCATCAGCACTTCACCCGAGACCCCCGACAAGTCGTCAAGATGATCGGTAGCCATCGGTGGCAGAACGAAGCTGCCTACGGCTTGCTCGATCCCAAGACGTTTGCGGCCGAGCACCTCGCCGACGCCGGTGCCGTCGCCGCGATCTCACGACGGCTGCAGACGATTCTCCAACCCGTGCGTCCAGTGGCGCTCGTCTCGCAGGGCATCGATCCGAGCGTGTTCAAGCCAGCGGCCTCGGCGCCGCGAGGCGAACTGCGCGTTGGCTGGGCCGGCAATCGCAACGACGCCTGCAAGGGTCTGACGGACATCCTCGAACCCGCGTGCCAAGGTCGCTTCGACCTCGCCATCGCCGGCGGCGAACACGGTCCCGACGCGATGGCGTCCTTCTACCAAGAACTCGACGTGCTCTGCGTCGCCTCCACAGCCGAGGGCGGCCCCTTGCCCCTGCTCGAAGCGCTCGCATGCGGCGTGTTTGTGGTCACGACCGACGTCGGCATCGCGCGCGAAGTCGTTGACCACGGCACCAATGGCCTCGTTGTCGCGCGCAATCCCGCCGCGTTCCGAGCCGCGTTGCACTGGTGCGAGGCCAATCTCCCAGAAGTGCGCAGCGATCGCCTCGTGCGCTCCGGCAACTTGCACGCCACGCGAAGCTGGCAAGCGGTGATGCACCAACGTGCTTCGGTGCTCCGCGATGCGCTCGGGTCGTCTTCGCCGCGCACCCAGAGTTCAGCAGTAGTGGCGCCCGTGCCGCAGTCCGCCGTGCAACAGTTGCAGTCCAACTATCGCGCGCATCTGCAACATGTCAGTGGCGCCGCCGAAGAGACCTACCGCGCCGCGAGCACTTACTACCGCGCCGAGCTGCAGGCTGTGCTGCCCGTCGATCGTTCGGCGCGCATCGCCGAGGTCGGTTGCGGCTTCGGGCATCTGCTCCGGTTCCTGCTCGAACAGGGCTACACCGAACTCGTCGGTTGCGACCTCGATGGCGAGCTCGCGGCCGCGACGACCGAGCGGCTGCAGGGTCGCGCCATCGTCGACCACGCCGATGCGCGCAGCTTCCTCGCGTCAGCCCCAGCCCGGTTCGACCTGGTGTTGGCCTATGACATCCTCGAGCACTTCGACCTCGACGGCGCACTCGCGTTTGCCGCAGCGGCCCGGACCTCGTTACGACCTGGCGGCACTGTCGTGTTCCGGACGCCGAACATGGCCAACCTTCTCGGTGGCTATTCGCGCTACATGGACCTGACGCACCGCATCGGCTTCACCGAACAGAGTGCCGGCCAGTTGCTGCGTGCGGCCGGCTTTGCCGCGGTCACCGTCATCGAAGCGCAGCATGAGCCGGGACCCTTCCGCGATGAGTTGTTGGCCAGCCGTCGTCTGCACCAACAGATGTTCGCGCAACAAGACCGCTCGCGGCCGACGTGCTTTGACAAAAACCTCGTCATCGCCGCAACTGTGCCCGCTGCAACGGGCGCCCAACCGATCCTCCGCGAGCCCCTGCGTCAAGGCGCCCTGCGATGAACCGCCGCACTCGCTTTTGCGTGACCCTCGACGTCGAACGCGACTACGCACCGGAGTGGCGAACGCCGCCGTCGCTGACCTTCGATAGCGTTACACGAGCACTGCCGGCGACGTTTGCACCCCTGTGCCAAGCGCACGGCGTGCGCCCCACGTATCTGCTAAGTCCGGAGACCCTGTGCTCACGGACGGCGACGGCGGCGTTGCGTGCACTGCGGCAGCAGCACCACTGCGAACTCGGCGCCCATCTGCACGCGGAGTACGTGCCGCCGGGACCACGGCCGCAGCAATGGTGCAATCAGGACGTGCGCATCGCCGCGATGCAGCGAGACCTCGAACCCGGCGATGAACACGCTCGCCTCGCGACGCTCACCGAGCTGTTCGCCCAACAACTCGGCGCACGGCCAAGCTCCTTCCGTGCCGGTCGCTTCGGCGCGAGTCCGCACACGGGCCGCATCCTCAGCGAACTCGGCTACCTCGTCGACTCTTCGGTCACGCCCGGCGTGGTGTGGCAGTCGGCAGATGGCACCGCGGCCCCCGACTATCGCTCACTTCGCCACGTTCCGTACCGCGTGCACGATGACGGCAATCTATGGCGCCCCGGCACCGGCTCGCTGTTCGAGATCCCGGTCACCGTGCTGTCGCCAGACGCGCTTGGTCGCAGCGGCAGTGACCCGGTTTGGCTGCGCCCCTGGTTCAGCGATCGCGCGACGATGCTTGCCATCCTCGAAGCCGCCGCGCGCGCCGAGGACGCCGGCATGCCATGGCAAACGCTGTGCATGATGTTCCACTCGATGGAGCTCGTGGCCGGCGCCTCGCCCTATCCGCAGACCGAGACCGACGTCGCGCGCTACGTGGGGGATCTCGATGCCGTCTTCGCCCGCGCGCGCGAACTGGGCTTTGTCGCCGCAACACTGACCGAAGCCGCTCTCGATCTAGCGCGCGAGGGTGACGAAGACGCACGCCGGGCTGCTGTCTGCATCGATCCGTCGGCATGGACGGCGAAGCAGCCGCAGTGGCAGGTGTTCGCCAACGCCTTCGACCCGGCGCCGACGCTCGCGGCCCACGGCACGCAACCGTGGTTCCTCTACAGCGTCAACCATCGCCACGAACGGTGGGACAACTGCCTCGGTTACGAGTGGCTGTCATTGAACGTCAGACCGGATGCGGCGGTCCTCGACCTCGGCTGCGGCCCTGGCTTCAACCTCCAGTGGCTCGCGCGCCGCGGCTTCACGCAGCTGTACGGCTGCGATCTCGACCCCAAGGCGGTCACCGCCGGAACGGACATCGCGACCGCTACCAACGCATCCGTCCACCTCTGGGTCGACGACGCCATCACGATGATGGCGGCGCCGCGACGCACGTTTGCGGCGATCGCGGCGATGAACTGGATTCCGCTGGTCGGCGACTTCGATCTCGACGCGTTCTTGTGCCGTGCGTGCGCCTTGCTGACTGAAGACGGCGCGTTGTTGCTCGACTACATCGACGAGAACTACGCCCAGAACGAGAAGCACCGCTGGCTCACCGGCGACTGGAACAAGCCCGAAGGCGAACGGCGGCCGAGCGAGTACCGCACGCGCTTCTCGCCTGCAGTGCTGATCGCCGCGATGCGACGCCGTGGCTTTCAGGTCGAACGCCACTGGCGCGTCGACGGCGCCGTGCCGCGCGGCGTGCTCGCGTGCCGCCGCACGACCGTGCGCAAGAAGCAGGTCCTCTGGGTTGTGGACGCCCCGGGTTGGGCGCACGACCGCAAGGCGCAGAACCTCTGCCGCGCGCTCGCGGATCGATACGACGGCCGCATCGTCTACCAGGATGCGCTGGCCAGCAGCGACCTGCTGCAGGCCGATCTCGTGGTGCTGTTCTATTGGCGACAGCTGCAGTCGCTCGATCGACTCAAGGCCGAGTTCGCACGCTTGCGCCACAAGCTCCTGATCGGCATCTGCTCGCACAACGAACTCGAAG